>NZ_JAMHKS010000078.1:0-300000 GCF_025566055.1 Leclercia tamurae | reverse complement strand
GCGCCTGCCAGCATCAGATCCTGACGAATGCCCAGATTGGCCTGCGTATCAGGCACAAAGCGCAGACCGCTTTCGAAGATGCGCACACGGCTCTGCTGACGGTTCTGGTTGTAGACGATGGTGTTCAGCAGGCCGGTCAGCAGCGACAGACGCATGGCGGACATTTCGCTGGAGATTGGGCTTGGCAGGATCAAGGCTTCCTGGCCCGGGTGGATCAGCTGCTGCACTTTCGGGTCAACGAAACTGTAGGTGATCACTTCCTGATAGCCTTTGTCGTTCAGCATGGTTTTGACACGCTTCAGAGAGAGGTCGGCTTCACGATGGGAACCCATCACCAGGCCAGCCTGCACCGGCTCATCAGGAATGTTGTTGTAGCCGTAAACACGGGCCACTTCTTCCACCAGATCTTCTTCGATCTCCATGTCGAAACGCCAGCTCGGCGCCACGGCGGTCCACTGGTCCTGACCTTCAGTCACATCACAGCCCAGACGGCGCAGAATGTCGCTCACCTGCGCATCGGCAATGTGATGGCCAATCAGGCGATCCAGCTTGCTGCGACGCAGAGTGATGGTCGCAGGCTTCGGCAGATGGGCTTCGCTGGTGACATCAATCACCGGACCGGCTTCGCCGCCGCAGATGTCGATCAGCAGGCGGGTGGCACGTTCCATCGCTTTGTACTGCAGGGCCGGATCCACGCCACGCTCATAGCGGTGAGACGCATCGGTATGCAGACCATGACGGCGTGCGCGGCCGGTAATGGACAGCGGGCTGAAGAAGGCACACTCCAGCAGCACGTTCTGGGTTTCATCATTCACGCCGGAGTGGTCGCCGCCGAAGATACCGCCCATCGCCAGGGCTTTGCCGTGATCGGCAATGACCAGGGTGTCGGCATTCAGTTTGGCTTCGTTGCCGTCCAGCAGGACCAGCGTTTCACCCTCTTTCGCCATGCGCACGACGATCCCGCCTTCGATACGATCTTTATCGAACGCGTGCATCGGCTGACCCAGCTCCAGCAGGACGTAGTTGGTCACGTCAACCACCGCATCGATAGAACGGATGCCGCAGCGGCGCAGCTTCTCTTTCATCCACAACGGCGTTGGCGCCTTAACGTTGATACCTTTCACTACACGGCCCAGGTAGCGCGGACAGGCGTCAGCGGCTTCAACCTGAATTGGCAGGGTGTCGGTGATAGTGGACGCAACAGGGGCGATCTCAGGCGCGTTCAGTGCGGTCTGGTTCAGTACCGCCACGTCGCGGGCCACACCGATAATGCCTAAGCAGTCGGCACGGTTCGGGGTGACGCTGATCTCGATAGTATTGTCGTCGAGCTTCAGGTATTCGCGCAGGTCGGTGCCAATTGGCGCATCCGCTGGCAGCTCAATGATGCCGGAGTGATCGTCGGAAATACCCAGCTCGGAAAACGAGCACAGCATGCCTTCAGACGGCTCACCGCGCAGTTTTGCCGCTTTGATTTTGAAATCCCCCGGCAGCACCGCACCAACGGTCGCCACGGCCACTTTCAGGCCCTGACGGCAGTTTGCCGCGCCGCAGACGATATCGAGCAGGCGTTCGCCGCCCACGTTAACTTTGGTAACACGCAGTTTGTCTGCGTTCGGGTGCTGATCGCACTCCACGACTTCACCGACAACCACGCCGTTAAAGGCGCCGGCAACCGGCTCAACGCCGTCCACTTCCAGGCCTGCCATGGTGATCTGGTTAGAGAGCGCCTCGCTGTCCAGCTCGGTGTTCACCCATTCGCGTAACCACAGTTCACTGAATTTCATTGTTCTGTCCTGCCCTTATTTAAACTGTTTGAGGAAACGCAGATCGTTTTCGAAGAAAGCGCGTAAGTCGGTCACGCCATAACGCAGCATGGTCAGACGCTCCATCCCCATACCGAACGCAAAGCCGGAGTACACTTCCGGGTCAATGCCGACGTTACGCAGGACGTTCGGGTGCACCATGCCGCAGCCCAGCACTTCCAGCCATTTGCCGTTTTTACCCATCACGTCAACTTCTGCGGACGGTTCGGTGAACGGGAAGTAGGATGGACGGAAACGAACCTGCAGATCTTCCTCAAAGAAATTGTTCAGGAAATCGTGCAGCGTGCCCTTCAGGTTGGTGAAGCTGATATTTTTATCGACGATCAGGCCTTCCATCTGATGGAACATTGGGGTGTGGGTCTGATCGTAGTCGTTACGATAGACACGGCCCGGGGCGATGATGCGGATCGGCGGTTCCTGCTCCTGCATGGTACGGATCTGAACGCCAGAGGTCTGGGTACGCAGCAGGCGGGTAGCATCAAACCAGAAAGTGTCGTGGTCAGCACGAGCCGGGTGGTGGCCTGGGATATTCAGGGCATCGAAGTTATGGTAATCGTCTTCGATTTCCGGGCCAGTCGCCACGGTAAAGCCGAGCTCACCGAAGAAACTTTCAATGCGATCGATAGTGCGGGTGACCGGGTGCAGACCACCGTTCTCAACACGACGCCCCGGCAGGGAGACATCGATGGTTTCGGCAGCGAGACGTGCGTTCAGCGCGGCGCTTTCCAGCGCGTTTTTACGCTCGTTCAGTACCTGCTGAACCTGCTCTTTGGCTTCGTTAATCACCGCACCTGCAGCCGGGCGCTCTTCTGGCGGCAACTCACGCAGGGTAGTCATTTGAAGGGTAAGGTGCCCTTTCTTGCCCAGATATTCGACGCGGACGTTGTCTAACGCGGCAACATCTGAGGCCTGGTTAATGGCGGCCGTTGCACTGGCAACCAGCTCTGCGAGATGTGACATGGTTTTCCTCGTTATGTAGCGATATTTACAAGCGTCAGATACGAAAAAAGCCTCCATCAGGAGGCTTTCTGGCGCTGTTTTCCGTTTCGTCTTTCACGCGCTAGCCCCCTGATATCAGGTGCTAAAGTAAAAGAAGAAGCGGAAAATAGCAGCATTCATGCTTGCATTACCTTGTGTGGTAAGAGACCTAACGCCTTATTGAAAAGGGTTGGCGAAAAATTGTCAACGTTTTGATGCTGTTGAAATGAAAAGAGGGAGCAGAGCTCCCTCTTCAACTGGCTTATGCCAGAGCTGCTTTCGCTTTTTCGACCAGCGCGGTGAACGCTAACTTGTCGAATACTGCGATGTCAGCCAGGATCTTACGGTCGATTTCAACAGAGGCTTTTTTCAGGCCGTTGATGAATTTGCTGTAAGAAATACCGTTCTGACGTGCTGCTGCGTTGATACGCGCAATCCACAGTTGACGGAACTGACGTTTACGTTGACGACGGTCACGGTAAGCGTACTGACCAGCTTTGATAACTGCCTGGAAGGCAACGCGGTATACGCGTGAACGCGCACCGTAGTAGCCTTTGGCTTGTTTCAAAATTTTCTTGTGACGTGCACGGGCAACTACACCACGTTTTACGCGAGCCATATGTGCTCTCCTGTATCTATTCTAATTAAAAAGTTAAAAAACGTTAACGACTTATGCGTACGGAAGGCACGCGATTACCAGGCCCAGATCGCCTTTAGAAACAAGGCCTTTTGGACGCAGGTGACGTTTACGCTTAGTAGATTTTTTGGTCAGAATATGACGCAGGTTTGCGTGCTTACGCTTAAATCCACCACCACCGGTTTTTTTGAAGCGCTTAGCAGCACCGCGTACGGTCTTAATTTTTGGCATTTTAATAACTTCCACTTCGCATTGTTAATAAACGAAACAAAGGCGAACAAAATCTGTGAAGCCTTTCGGCTCCACAGAAATTGCTACTTGAAGGCCTACTGTTTCTTCTTAGGAGCAAGCACCATGATCATCTGGCGGCCTTCGATCTTCGTAGGGAAGGATTCGACTACTGCCAGTTCACTCAGATCGTCACGGACGCGGTTAAGCACTTCCATGCCGATCTGTTGGTGGGCCATCTCACGACCGCGGAAACGCAGTGTGATCTTGGCCTTATCGCCCTCTTCGAGAAAGCGTATCAGGCTGCGGAGTTTTACCTGATAATCGCCATCGTCGGTACCAGGACGGAATTTGATTTCCTTAACCTGGATAACTTTTTGCTTCTTCTTCTGTTCCTTAGAAGATTTACTCTTTTCATAAAGGAACTTGCCGTAGTCCATGATACGACAAACTGGCGGTTCGGCGTTAGGGCTGATTTCAACTAAATCTACTCCAGCTTCTTCAGCCTTTTCGATCGCTTCTCTCAGACTCACAATCCCCAGTGGCTCACCTTCCAGATCTGTTAAGCGAACTTCCTGGGCGCGAATCTCGCCATTGATACGATTCGGACGTGCCGTTTGAACTCGTTTTCCGCCTTTAATACCTTATTCCTCCAGTTGTTGAAGACTGCGGCTGCGAATCTCTTGTTGCAGCTTCTCAATCACTTCATTTACGTCCAGGCTGCCCAGGTCTTTACCACGGCGGGTGCGAACGGCAACTTTGCCTGCTTCCACCTCTTTATCACCACAGACCAACATATACGGGACACGACGTAAAGTGTGCTCGCGGATTTTAAAGCCAATCTTCTCATTTCTCAAGTCTGCTTTTACGCGAATGCCCGCATTTTGTAGTTTCTGCGTCAATTCTTTAACGTAATCAGCCTGAGAATCAGTAATGTTCATCACTACCACCTGCACTGGCGCAAGCCAGGTTGGGAAGAAGCCCGCGAACTCTTCGGTCAGGATGCCGATGAAGCGCTCCAGTGAACCGAGGATAGCACGGTGAATCATTACCGGCACCTGACGCTCGTTATCTTCGCCAACATAAGAGGCGCTTAAACGCTGCGGCAGGGAGAAGTCCAGCTGTACAGTACCGCACTGCCATGCACGATCGAGACAGTCATACAGGGTAAATTCAATTTTCGGACCGTAGAATGCGCCCTCGCCCAGCTGGTATTCGAACGGGATACCGTTCTCTTCCAGCGCCACGGCGAGATCCGCCTCAGCACGATCCCAGGTCTCATCGCTACCGATACGTTTTTCCGGACGCGTTGAGAGTTTGACCACGATCTTCTCGAAGCCAAAGGTGCTATACATATCGTAGACCATACGAATACAGGCGTTAACTTCATCACGTACCTGATCTTCAGTACAGAAGATATGAGCATCATCTTGCGTAAAGCCACGAACACGCATCAGACCATGCAGTGCGCCTGATGGTTCATTACGGTGGCAGCTACCGAACTCTGCCATACGCAGCGGCAGATCGCGATAGGATTTCAGACCCTGGTTAAAGATCTGAACGTGCCCCGGGCAGTTCATTGGCTTGATGCAGTATTCACGGTTCTCAGAGGAGGTGGTGAACATCGCATCTTTGTAGTTGTCCCAGTGGCCGGTTTTTTCCCACAGCACACGGTCCATCATGAACGGGCCTTTCACTTCCTGATACTGGTATGCTTTCAGCTTGGAACGCACGAAAGTTTCCAGCTCACGGAAGATAGTCCAGCCATCGTTGTGCCAGAAGACCATACCCGGCGCCTCTTCCTGCATATGATACAGGTCGAGCTGTTTACCGATTTTACGGTGGTCACGCTTCGCCGCTTCTTCCAGGCGCTGCAGATACGCGTTCAGGGCTTTTTTGTCAGCCCAGGCGGTACCGTAGATACGCTGCAACATTTTATTGTTGCTGTCGCCACGCCAGTAAGCACCCGCGGTTTTCATCAGTTTGAAGTGATGGCAGAAGCGCATGTTCGGCACGTGCGGTCCACGGCACATGTCGATGTATTCTTCGTGATGATACAAGCCAGGCTTGTCATCATGAGCAATGTTCTCGTCAAGAATAGTGACTTTATAGTTTTCGCCACGCTTCACGAAGGTTTCACGCGCTTCGTGCCAGCTGACGGTCTTCTTGATGACGTCGTAGTTGCTCTCAGCCAGCTCGTGCATACGCTTTTCGAGGGCTTCGATATCTTCCTGGGTCAGCGTGTGGTCAAGGTCAACGTCATAGTAGAAACCGTTGTCGATAACCGGGCCGATAGCCATTTTGGTGTTAGGCCACAGCTGCTTGATCGCATGACCGAGCAGGTGAGCGCACGAGTGACGAATGATCTCCAGACCTTCTTCGTCTTTCGCGGTGATGATCGACAGCTTCGCATCGTTTTCAATTAAATCGGAAGCATCAACCAGCGCACCGTCTACGCGGCCAGCAATAGTGGCTTTCGCCAGACCCGGGCCGATATCCAGCGCAACATCCATTGGGCTGACGGCGCGGTCGAAATGGCGTTGGCTGCCATCAGGAAGAGTAATTACAGGCATTTTATGTCCTTATTTGCAGTGATGCCCCACACATAAGAGCATATGCAAAGAAAATAATCTTTAATTTACAGTAAATTGCAAAGCCATCTGACCAACAATCGTCAAATTGGCCCGCAATCATGCACAGGATCGAAATCAGAAAAATGGCAATTTACGATCAGCCTGTTGATGGTAACACTAACGCCAGGGTGAAAACACCCTTACGGGCAGATTGAACGCGTTAGTACTTTTGCATGAGTTTAACGTTGAAATTCAAACAGCTTCTCGCAATAACGGGGGGCTGGGCTATTCTTGAACAGGTCCTTCAACACGCTATGGGGCATATTATGAACGTATCCAGCAGAACAGTCGTTATCCTGAACATTCTTTCTGCCACCGCATTACTTGTGATTCTGGCAGATAAGTTTCACTGGTTTTGAAGCTCATAGTTGCAAGCGCCTGACGCTTTGACATCCCGGCGAAGCGCAATTATTTTTGCTCTTTGGTAAACTACCGCCACCAAAGAACAAGGATGATTTGATGCCGACGAAACGCTTTTCAAAAAAATACTGGAAGATGGTGATTGTGTTAATCACCCTTTGTGCTGCCCTGCTGTTATTCCGTTGGGCAGCCATGCTTTGGGGGTAATCTCATCTTCCTCTTCTGTAAGTTAACGTTGTTACGCTTTTTTGCGTAATCCCAACGAATATAAACTTACGTTTTAATTATCTTTATACAAATTACAGAAATAAAAAAACCGGCACATCAGAATCCGGTTTTTTTTAGCGGCAATAACGGCCAGGAAATGAATTTATCGTCTTTGACGAATCAATCAGGACCATTCACCGGCAACCAGTTTATGCACGTCGAACGCGTCGTCCATGGATTGCCCGGTAGATTGCGAGCCCGGGGCGATGTTCGATCCGGCTTCTACATCAGAGGCTTTCGTGATGCCAATTTGTGTAGACGTGTCACTGGCAGAGTTATATGCAGAATCAGCGGCAAATGCGCCGAACGACAGTGCAGAAAGCACTATTGCTGCAGAAGCAGTTGTGATTTTATTCATGATGTTTTTCTCTTACTGAATTAATACAGACCAACTTAGAGCAATATCTAACTTGTCCTCATAGTTTAGATCTGGATCACACTTTTGCATAGTCAAAATATTTATCAATTCGTGTCAAATAAACTGAATGTTAACAAAGCGGGGAATTATGGAGAAAATATGGAGATATCGGCTGCGGCTATATTTTAAAACACTGTTTATTATTTATCAGCACAAAAATTAAAAACGGGCCAATATATTATTGGCCCGCTGCGATTACATTTTGTAGCCCAGAGAGACGGTAGTTCTGCGATCGGTATGTTCCGGTGCAGAGGCTGGTGGCTCAGAGTTCCAGGTCACATTGTAGGCAACCTTCAGCCCGAAATGGGCGTTAATCGCCACGTTCAGCGCAGTCTCAGAGTTGACGGTAGTGTCGTCAGCGCCAAAGACAGAGACGCCCTGGGTAAATTTGGCGTTATCGGTCATCTGCCAGGCATAGGTCCCTGACGCATAGCCCAGCGGCTGGGTTTCGGTGTCGCCGTCGGTATATTCGTCGTAACGCACACCCGGACCAAATTCAAAGCGGAAGCTGTGTACCGGGCCGTTCAGGAACTGACGACCATAACCGGCCGTTGCTACATCACGCTGACGATAGCCGTTGTAGCGGTCGGTCAACCAGCTTGCCTGGCCGAAGAGGTAGTCAACGTCAGTCATGTTGTAACGGCTACGCCCACCCACCGCATATTTCTCGGAAGAGCGCTCATCGTTAGATGAGGTATTGCTGGCGTTACCCCACAGCGACCAGGCGGTGCTGGTGCCGTACCAGGTCATAGTGGTGTCAGCGGTCAGGGAGGAGCTTTTGGTATTGCCTGATTGCGCCAGATAACCTGCGTTCAGGTTGCCTTCAAAAGGTTTCTGTGCAGTGGAGGGATCGTCCATGACAGTAAAAACGGAATCATCGGCTGTTGCATGCATTGACGCAAACAGGCCTCCCGCTACCATCATTGCAGCGGGTACTGTCTTTAAAAGCTTCATTTATAAAGAGTCCGTACAACAAAAAAAGAGACCATTACGGTCCCGGAAACTTTCTTGCGGATCAATGCCATGAGATCCCACGAAAGGTAACAAATTATAAAAAGGCTCAAATAACATAGCAATGATTTCTTGTTTCATTTTTGGAATAAGAACGATCTTAAACCAGCCGGTTATTTATAAATAAACGTCAGGGTACGTAACGATATTCATATTTAAAATCATATTGTTATTTACTTTCCCTTCCGCGGGTTAGGTGCCAGGCTTAAGGCTATCCTCATTCAAAGGAGATCAGCATGGATCGTATCTTTACGTTGACGCTCTCCCCTTCTCTGGACAGCGCAACCCTGACGGCACAACTTTATCCTGAAGGTAAACTCCGCTGCAGCGCGCCGGTATTTGAACCCGGCGGCGGGGGGATTAACGTGGCGCGCGCCATTGTGCACCTCGGCGGAAAAGCCACTGCCATCTTTCCCGCGGGCGGCGCGACAGGCGAGCATCTGGTCTCGCTTCTGGCTGATGAGCAAGTCGCCGTGGACACGATCGAATCCCACGACTGGACCCGGCAAAACCTCCACGTGCATGTTGAATCCACCCACGAGCAGTACCGCTTTGTGATGCCCGGTGCGACGCTGAGCGACGATGAGTTTCGCCAGCTGGAAGAGAAAGTGCTGGCCATCGAGAGCGGCGCACTGCTGGTTATCAGCGGCAGTCTGCCACCCGGGGTTAAAACCGAACGGCTGACGCAGTTGATCCGCGCTGCGCAACAGAACGGCATCCGCTGCATCGTTGACAGCTCGGGGGAGGCCCTCAGCGCTGCGCTGACCCTCGGTAATATCGAGCTGGTGAAACCCAATCAGAAAGAGCTGAGCGCGCTGGTTAATCGCGATCTCAGCCAGCCGGATGACGTGCGCCGCGCCGCTGAAGAGCTGGTGAAGAGCGGCAAAGCCCGCCGAGTCGTGGTGTCGCTCGGCCCACAAGGTGCGCTGGCCGTGGATGAGACCGGTTCAGTGCAGGTCGTACCGCCGCCGATGAAAAGCCAGAGCACCGTCGGCGCGGGTGACAGCATGGTGGGGGCCATGACCCTGAAGCTGGCGCAGGGTGCCTCCTTACGGGAGATGACCCAATACGGCGTGGCGGCAGGCAGCGCGGCGACCATTAATCACGGTACCCGGCTCTGTTCACTGGATGACACGCAGAAAATATTCACTTACCTGACCAATGCGTAATCATTGCCCTCCCGGTGACCCGGCGAGGGCGACAAATGGCATGAATCGTCTATGCTAAAAAAAATTTCGAGATAACAACGAGGTGAATTATGAGCAGTGGAGATATCGCTCGCTACGTGGTAACCGTCAAAATTCATGAAGATTCGCTGACAGAACTCAATGAAATCAACAACCATCTTACCCGCGGCGGTTTTTTACTGACCATGACCGACGAAGATGGCACGCTGCACGAGCTGGGCACCCATACTTACGGACTGGTCAGCGCGCTGAGTGAAGACGAAGTAAAGGCGCTGACCACCGGTCTGGTGGAAAGCGCCACCGGAAAAGCGCCGCAGGTCGAGGTGACGAGCTGGGAAAACTGGCACCATCAGCAACAATAAATGCCATAGGGTCAACCAAACGGCCCAGATGTGCGTTAGTTCGTGTTTTTGAACCATAGTTTCACGCTAACTTTATGATCTGGCAGACAACATGGGAGAGCTATCATGTGGCAGGCTATCAGTCATCTTTTAAGTGAACAACTGGGCGAAGGTGAAATTGAACTGCGTAACGAGCTGCCAGGGGGCGAGATCCACGCCGCATGGCATCTTCGCTATGCAGGACGCGACCTCTTCGTAAAATGTGATGAACGCGAACTGTTACCTATCTTCACCGCGGAAGCTGACCAGCTGGAACTGCTCTCCCGCAGCAAAACCGTCTCCGTACCCCAGGTCTGGGCCGTCGGCAGCGATCGCGACTACAGCTTTCTGGTGATGGACTACCTCCCTGCCCGTCCGCTCGATGCCCACAACGCCTTTATTCTGGGGCAACAGATTGCCCGCCTGCATCAGTGGAGCGAGCAGCCGCAGTTCGGTCTCGATTTTGACAATGACCTCTCCACCACGCCGCAACCTAACGCCTGGCAACGACGTTGGGCAACCTTCTTTGCCGAACAACGGATCGGCTGGCAGCTGGAGCTGGCGGCAGAAAAAGGGCTGGAGTTCGGCAACATCGATGCCATAGTCGATCATATTCAGCAGCGCCTGGCCTCGCACCAGCCGCAGCCTTCGCTGCTGCACGGCGATTTATGGTCAGATAACTGCGCACTGGGCCCGAACGGTCCTTATATCTTCGATCCGGCCTGCTACTGGGGAGACAGGGAGTGCGACCTGGCTATGCTGCCGCTGCATCCTGAACAACCGCCGCAGATTTACGACGGCTATCAGTCGATCTCGCCGTTACCGGCCGATTTTCTGCAAAGACAGCCGGTGTATCAGCTCTATACTCTGATGAACCGCGCCATTCTGTTTGGCGGCGAGCATCTGGTGACTGCGCAGAGGGCGCTGGAGCGGGTGCTGGCGGCGTAACGCACAGACTGCCGGGCAGCACTGCCCGGCAACGAATGCTTATACCAGCCCGAGGAGGGAGAACAGGAAGTACCCGGCGACGATCATCAGCACCGGCAGCACATAGAGCGTGAAAATTTGCAGGAAAATGGTGTGATTCGGCACCACGATACGCGATTCAATCTGCTCGCGGGTTAACCCCTCTTCACCTTTCGCCTTCTCCAGAATCAGCTGGGCTTCAAGCCCTTCGCGGATCAACCGGGTTTGTCGGCGCATCCGCGCCCCTGAAGCCTGCAGCGCGAGGGCAATAAAGATCAGAGCAAAAATAATCCAGAACGCGATATTCACTCCCTGGCGGAAATCGGGCGTCGGGGAGTTGTACCAGAAGAAATTCAGAAACGGCGTGTTAAAGCGCATCATCTCGATCATGACGTGGGCAAAATCCAGCATCACGGCATTGATCCCGGCCTGCTTTTCGCTGTGGTCATAGATAAATTTCAGGACGGAAATAATGGTCGAGATCACTGCCGGGATAAAAATTATCCATCCGGCGATGATCTTCAGTATCGCTACACGTCCAGCTTGTTGATATGTCATCGGTTCCTCGTTTTTAAAATACATCCTTTGAGGCTAAGTCTACCTGCTGGCTGTCATTTTCGCCCGTTCTTTGCAGGCGATATGGTAAATTGCCGGGGTTAGGTAGCCTTTACCCCTGATCAACACCTACGAAAGGAGAAGTTGCATGTCGACGCCGCGTCAAATTCTTGCAGCCATTTTTGATATGGATGGATTACTGATTGATTCCGAGCCGCTCTGGGATCGTGCTGAACTGGATGTGATGGCCAGCCTGGGCGTGGATATCACCCGCCGTCACGAACTGCCGGACACCCTCGGCCTGCGCATCGATATGGTGGTTGAACTCTGGTATGCCCACCAGCCGTGGGTGGGACCGGGCCGTGACGAGGTAACCGACCGCATTATCAACCGGGCCCTGACGCTGGTGGAAGAGAACCGCCCGCTGCTGAAAGGCGCACGAGAGGCCGTGGCCCTGTGCAAGGCGCAGGGGCTGAAGGTGGGTCTCGCCTCTGCCTCGCCGCTGCATATGCTGGAAAAAGTGCTGATTATGTTCGATCTGCACGACAGCTTTGATGCGCTGGCCTCGGCAGAAAAACTGCCTTACAGCAAGCCGCACCCACAGGTGTATATGGACTGCGCCGCGAAACTGGGCGTCGATCCAACCAACTGCGTGGCACTGGAAGACTCCGTTAACGGTATGATAGCCAGCAAAGCGGCGCGGATGCGCTCTATCGTGGTCCCCGCTGAAGAGAACCAGCACGATGCCCGTTACGCCCTGGCGGACGTCAAACTGGACTCACTGCAGGCGCTTACCGCAGCCCATCTTCGCGGATAGTTAGCGACCGCGGGCAACGCCCTGTTGCCCGCAAATATGATCCATCTAATATTTTTAAAACATCATTTCATTTCCATTTGATATTCCATTCTGCTGCTTCTATGCTTATCTCAGAACAACTATACCCCCTACTTTCTGAGGTCTGTATGATACTGGATGCCTTTAATCTTTCAGGAAAAGTTGCCATCGTTACCGGCTGTGATACCGGCCTCGGCCAGGGCATGGCGCTGGGTCTGGCTCAGGCAGGCTGCGACATCGTGAGCGTTAATCGCCGTGTCCCGGAAGAGACCGCCGCAGGCGTGAAGGCCCTGGGGCGTCGGTTTCTGGCCATTCAGGCCGATCTCAGCAAGCAGGATGGCATTGACGATATCGTCGGGCAGACGGTCGCCGGAATGGGACGGGTCGATATTCTGGTCAATAACGCCGGCACCATCCGTCGGGAAGATGCCCTCTCCTTTAGTGAGAAGGACTGGGATGATGTGATGAACCTCAACCTGAAATCGGTCTTTTTCCTCTCCCAGGCGGTGGCCCGGCAGTTCATCGCCCAGGGGCAAGGGGGCAAAATTATTAATATCGCCTCGATGCTGTCGTTCCAGGGCGGGATCCGCGTTCCTTCCTATACCGCGTCAAAAAGTGGCGTGTTGGGCATCACCCGTCTACTGGCTAACGAGTGGGCGCAACACGGCATTAACGTCAACGCCATCGCGCCGGGCTATATGGCAACCAACAACACCCAGCAGTTACGCGATGACGAGCAGCGCAGCAAAGCGATCCTCGATCGCATTCCGGCAGGTCGTTGGGGTAAGCCGGAAGACTTACAGGGCCCGGCGGTTTTCCTGGCTTCGTCAGCCTCGGACTATATCAACGGCTATACCATTGCCGTCGACGGTGGCTGGCTCGCCCGTTAACAGGTTTGTGACAAAGAGTTACACCGTCACCGCTTCCGTCTACTGTATAAAAACCCTATACTGGATGCATCGACAGTTTAGTGGGTTTTATCATGACGGCGGAAGGTCATCTGCTCTTTTCTCTCGCCTGCGCAGTGTTTGCCAAAAACGCTGAGCTTACACCTGTGCTGGCGCAGGGCGACTGGTGGCATATCGTGCCATCGGCAGTGTTGACCTGCCTGTTACCTGATATCGATCACCCCAAGTCGCTGCTCGGCCAGCGGCTGAAGTGGATCTCCAAACCCATTGCCCGCGCCTGCGGCCATCGCGGCTTTACCCATAGCCTGCTGGCGGTGTTTGGCGTCCTCACCCTGTTTTATTTAAAAGTCCCGGATAGCTGGCTGATCCCGGCGGATGCCATTCAGGGGATGGTGCTGGGCTATCTGAGCCATATTCTGGCGGACATGCTGACCCCGGCGGGCGTTCCCCTGCTATGGCCCTGCCGCTGGCGTTTTCGTCTGCCGATCCTCAGACCGCAAAAAGGTAACCAGCTGGAGCGCGTCCTGTGCATGGCTCTCTTCGCCTGGGCGGTGTGGATGCCACAGACAGTGCCGGAAAACGGGGCCGTGCGCTGGTCATCGCACATGATCAATTCCCTACAGTTTCAGTTCAACCGCTTTATTCATCACCAAAGTGAACAGTAACTGGCCAAATCTAGCCGTTTTGGCATAACCCATTCCATTTGGATATAAGCGACCAGATCACACTTCTGATAATCTTGCGCCAATAAGGTCGGACCTAATACCGATCTGCAATTTAATCAGGAGAACGGGGATGAACTTTCCATTAATCGCGAACATCGTGGTGTTCGTCGGCTTACTGCTGTTGCTGGCGCAGTCGCGTCACAAACAGTGGAGCCTGGCAAAAAAAGTACTGGTCGGTCTGGTGATGGGCGTGGTCTTTGGCCTCGCGCTGCAGGCCATTTACGGTGCCAGCAGCCCGGTACTGAAAGAGTCTATCCAGTGGTTTAACGTTGTCGGTAACGGCTACGTCCAGCTGCTGCAGATGATTGTTATGCCGCTGGTGTTTGCCTCTATTCTGAGCGCAGTGGCCCGTCTGCATAACGCTTCCCAGCTGGGTAAAATCAGCGTTCTGACCATCGGCACGCTGCTGTTTACCACTTTGATCTCTGCCCTGGTGGGTGTGCTGGTCACCAACCTGTTTGGCCTGAGCGCAGAAGGTCTGGTGCAGGGCACCGCGGAAACCGCGCGCCTGACCGCCATCGAGACCAACTATGCGGGTAAAGTTGCGGATCTCTCCGTGCCGCAGATGCTGCTCTCCTTTATCCCGAAAAACCCGTTTGCCGATCTGACCGGGGCCAACCCGACGTCAATCATCAGCGTGGTCATTTTCGCTGCCTTCCTCGGCGTGGCGGCACTGAAGCTGCTGAAAGATGATGCCCCGAAAGGCCAGCGCGTGCTAACCGCCATCGACACCCTGCAGAGCTGGGTGATGAAGCTGGTGCGTCTGGTGATGCAGCTGACCCCATACGGCGTTCTGGCGTTGATGACCAAAGTGGTGGCAGGCTCTAACCTGCAGGACATCATCAAGCTGGGCAGCTTCGTGGTCGCTTCATACCTCGGTCTGGGCATCATGTTTGTGGTCCACGGCATTCTGCTCGGCGTAAACGGCGTCAGCCCGCTGAAATACTTCCGTAAAGTGTGGCCGGTACTGACCTTCGCCTTTACCAGCCGCTCCAGCGCGGCATCTATTCCACTGAACGTGGAAGCGCAGACCCGTCGTCTGGGCGTGCCGGAATCGATCGCCAGCTTCTCCGCCTCCTTTGGCGCGACTATCGGTCAGAACGGTTGTGCCGGTCTTTATCCGGCGATGCTGGCGGTGATGGTAGCGCCAACGGTGGGCATTAACCCGCTGGATCCGGTCTGGATTGCGACCCTGGTCGGGATTGTGACCGTGAGCTCTGCCGGTGTGGCTGGTGTGGGCGGCGGCGCGACCTTCGCGGCGCTGATCGTACTGCCTGCGCTGGGTCTGCCGGTAACGCTGGTGGCACTGCTGATCTCCGTTGAACCGCTGATCGACATGGGCCGTACCGCGCTGAACGTCAGCGGCTCCATGACCGCCGGTACGCTCACCAGCCAGTGGCTGAAGCAGACCGACAAAGCGGTACTGGACAGCGATGAACATGCAGAGCTGGCGCACCGTTAAGCGCCTCTCCTGCTAAAAAAAACCGCCTTCAGTGATGAAGGCGGTTTTTTATTGTCTGTTAATCCTCAACGTCTTCTTCCTGGCGGACCTGCGTCGCCCAGCGCTGAGCCGACTCCGGCACGGTAAACGTCGGTGAACGGCGAAAACGCTCGCCAATCAGCACAAAAGCCACATATTTGCCGCGTAATAACCAGACGTCACGAAAGCCATCCATTTTGCTGGCATGTTCGGGCGGCGCGGGTTCAACGCGGGGCTGGTAACTGATAACACGACGATTTTGTTGGCGAAGAGGTTTCATAAGCAGCGGGTTCACTAAAGCAAACTCAAAAATCAGTAAATTCCTATGATAGCCGATTGCCCCTCCTGCGTCGCGCCCCAAGTGCTATCCCAGCGTAAGCGGTAGCCAGGGATCGGGTTATCACCCGGCGCTCCCCCCGTAATGTTCTATAGTTATTGAGTTTTAACGCAAATATGACCGCGTTTCGGTAATAAAAACAGGAGACGAGTGCAATGTCGCAAAATGATAAGAGTCACCACCCGCAGCAATCCCCGGTCCATGACGAAAATGAAGCCAAACCCGGGCTGGACTCTCTGGCCCCCGACGATGGTTCCCACCTCGCCAGTCCGGTGCCTACCCCGCCAGGCCAGGAGCCAACGGCCCCTGGTAGCCTGAAAGCCCCGCATACCGGCAATGAAAAGCTGAACGCGCTGGATGCGGTGCGCAAGGGCGGCGAAAACTTCCCGCTCACCACCAACCAGGGCGTACGCATCGCTGACGATCAGAACTCGCTGCGCGCCGGGACGCGCGGCCCGACCCTGCTGGAAGATTTCATCCTGCGGGAGAAAATCACCCATTTCGACCATGAGCGCATCCCGGAACGTATTGTCCACGCCCGCGGTTCAGCCGCGCATGGCTATTTTCAGCCTTACAAAAACCTGAGCGATATCACCAAAGCCGCCTTCCTCTCCGATCCGGATAAAATCACCCCGGTGTTTGTCCGCTTCTCCACGGTGCAGGGCGGCGCGGGCTCCGCCGACACGGTCCGCGATATTCGCGGGTTCGCCACCAAGTTCTATACCGAAGAGGGAATTTTTGACCTGGTGGGCAACAACACGCCGATCTTCTTTATTCAGGATGCCCACAAGTTCCCCGATTTTGTCCATGCGGTTAAGCCGGAGCCTCACTGGGCGATCCCGCAGGGCCAGAGCGCACACGATACCTTCTGGGATTACGTCTCGCTGCAGCCTGAAACCCTGCATAACGTAATGTGGGCGATGTCTGACCGCGGCATTCCCCGCAGCTACCGCACCATGGAAGGGTTTGGCATCCACACCTTCCGGCTGATCAATGCCGAAGGCAAAGCCACCTTTGTGCGTTTCCACTGGAAGCCGGTAGCCGGCAAAGCCTCCCTGGTATGGGATGAGGCGCAGAAGCTCACCGGCCGCGACCCGGACTTCCATCGCCGCGATCTCTGGGAGTCCATCGAAGCCGGCGACTTCCCGGAATATGAGCTCGGTTTCCAGCTGATCCCGGAAGAGGACGAATTCAAATTTGATTTTGACCTGCTCGACCCGACCAAGCTGATCCCCGAGGAGCTGGTGCCGGTGCAGCTGGTGGGCAAAATGGTGCTCAACCGTAACCCGGATAACTTCTTTGCCGAGAACGAACAGGCCGCCTTCCACCCAGGGCATATCGTCCCGGGGATGGACTTCACCAACGACCCGCTCCTGCAGGGGCGTCTGTTCTCCTACACCGACACGCAAATCAGCCGTCTCGGCGGGCCGAACTTCCACGAGATCCCGATCAACAAGCCGACCTGTCCGTACCATAACTTCCAGCGTGACGGCATGCACCGGATGGAGATCGACACCAACCCGGCCAACTACGAGCCGAATTCGATCAACGACAACTGGCCGCGCGAGACCCCGCCGGGGCCAAAACGAGGTGGTTTTGAGTCGTATCAGGAGCGCGTGGAAGGGACCAAAATCCGCGAGCGTAGCCCCTCATTCGCCGAGTATTACGCCCATCCACGCCTGTTCTGGCAGAGCCAGACCCCTGTTGAGCAGGAGCATATTATTGGTGCCTTCAGCTTTGAGCTAAGCAAAGTGGTGCGTACCTATATCCGTGAGCGGGTGGTCGATCAGCTGGCACGCATTGATATCACCCTCGCCCAGGGCGTGGCGGACAATCTGGGACTGACTCTCACCGACGAGCAACGCAATCTGGCGCCACCGCAGGATGTCTGCGGCCTGAAAAAGGATCCGTCCCTGAGCCTGTATGCCGTCCCTGGTGGCGATATCAAAGGCCGGGTCGTGGCAGTATTGCTCAACGATAATCCGCGGGCCAGCGACGTGCTGGCGGTGCTGCAGGCGCTGAAGGCTAAAGGGGTACACGCGAAGCTGCTCTACTCCCGGATGGGTGAAGTGACCGCCGATGATGGCTCGGTGCTGCCGGTGGCGGCGACCTTTGCCGGATCGCCGTCATTGACCGTCGATGCGGTGGTGGTGCCTTGCGGTGATATCCAGAGTCTGCTGACCAATGGCGATGCTGCCT
Source organism: Leclercia tamurae (assembly GCF_025566055.1). Taxonomy (GTDB): domain Bacteria; phylum Pseudomonadota; class Gammaproteobacteria; order Enterobacterales; family Enterobacteriaceae; genus Enterobacter; species Enterobacter tamurae. Next base: position 282,073 of record NZ_JAMHKS010000078.1, on the reverse strand, counting down.
ATTATCTGCTGGAAGCCTATAAGCACCTCAAGCCGATTGCACTGGCAGGTGATGCCCGTCAGTTCAAACCGCTGTTGAAGGTGGCGGATCAGGGCGAGGAAGGGATTATCGAAGGTGATACCGCGGCAGGCGCGTTTATGGACGAGCTGGTCGTGCAGATGGCGGCACACCGGGTCTGGTCCCGTCGCAGTAAAATCGCCAGCATTCCGGCGTAAAAAAAGCCGGGTGGCGACGTGCCACCCGGCAGTATCGTAGGCCGGGTAAGGCGAAGCCGCCACCCGGCACTTCTCACAGATCCCTGAACGTCCCCAGACGATACCCGCGCTCGGCAATCGCATATTTCAGCGACGTCGAGGTGAGCACATCCAGCTCCGTCAGACGCGGCCAGCAGTAGGCGCTTTTACGGATAGTGTTATCAATGAAGGCCGGGTGCGCCATCACCTCCAGGGAGCGTTCGCCCTGCTGCACGGCGCGATCCAGCACGCTTAAAAACAGCGCCTCACCGATCTCCTCGCCGTAAAATGCGCTGCTGAAACCGTCGGTGGTCGGCGGCAGTTCAGCACACAGTTCCCCGAGCCCGTCGACCTGCCGATCCACCCGCAGCGCCACCCCTTTGCGGCGGGCAAACTCGGCTACCAGCGGGAAGATCGCCGGGATCATATGCACATGGTGATGGCTGTCGATATGGGTCGGTTCACGGCCAAAGAGATCGACAAAGCGATTGAACTGACAGTCCAGCTCGCGGGCAATCTCCTCCAGCGGCAACGTCCCCTGCCCGGCCATCTCCCAGATCCATTTCCCCAGTTGCCCCTCCCGCGTCAGCCCAGGCATCGGCGTCAGCGGCATGCCGAGGGTTAACACGAAGTGCATCCCGACGCCCAGTTCCGGCAGATCCCGGCTGAGCGCGGCGGCGTGCTCAATGGCATCGCCGTTCACCATGGCGGTGGTCGAGGTGACCACGCCGTGCCGACAGGCTTCCACGATGCCGTAGTTCTGCCCTTTTGAGAGGCCAAAATCATCGGCGTTGACGATCAGCAGATATTCCATAGAGACCTCTCTCAGTGCTGCTCGCTTTTGAGTTTATCGATAGCGGCGGCAAAGTTCGGCAGCCATTTTTCGTGGGCCAGGATCAGGTCGCGCGCCAGCTTCTCGGCATCGCGATCGGACTGCACCAGCGGGCTCAGGTTCAGGGCCAGCAGCACGTCGTTCAGCTCGCCGCTGAGTGCCGCCTGGCTTGCCGCTACTTCAAAGCCCTTGATGGTGTGGATCAGCCCCATCACCTTGTCATCGAAATGAGTCAGACGCGGATGCGGCTTCGCGCCCTCACGGCCAAGGATACAGGTCATCTCCACCGCCCAGTCAGCCGGGATATTATCAATGTGGCCGTGGTGCGGCACGTTAACGTAGTGCTCCGCCTGCTTGTCGTTGTAGATGGCGTTGATCACTTCACAGGCGGCGTCGGAGTAGTAAGCCCCGCCGCGCTGCTCCAGCTCTTTCGGCTTCACGTTCAGATCCGGGTTCTTGTACAGATCGAAGAGCTGTTTTTCCACCTTCTGCACCACCTGCGCCCGGGCACCGCCTTTGTAATACTCGCCCATCTCAATGGCCAGCATCTCTTTCAGCTTAAAGTAGTAGAGCAGATAGGAGCACGGGAGCAGATTAAGGGAGCGGATCAGCCCTTCGCTGAACGGCAGGTCGAAGATATTCTTCACCGAGCTGGCTTTCAGGGTGCCAGATGCCACACCGTCCAGCAGTTCGGCAAAGCGTGACTCGCCGTTGACCAGCACGTCTTTGATAAAGACCATGTGGTTCAGGCCGAAGAGGTCGATGGAGAGCTCGTCGTTGTCGGTCAACGCCAGCACATCGCGGATAAACATCTTCATGCCGATCGGAATATTACACACCCCGATAAAGCGTTTGAAATCGGTGTGGCGGTAGACCGCCTCGGTTACCATCCCGGCCGGGTTGGTAAAGTTGATCACCCACGCCTGAGGGCAGATCTCCTGCACGTCTTTAATGATATCGAACACCACCGGAATGGTACGCAGCCCTTTGAACAGGCCACCGGCGCCGTTGGTCTCCTGCCCCAGATAGCCGTAGCTCAGCGGAATGCGCTCATCCAGCTCGCGGGCCTTCAGCTGGCCGACGCGCAGTTGAGTGGTGACGAAATCGGCGTCTTTCAGCGCCTGGCGACGATCGAGGGTTTTATGCACGGTCATCGGTACGCCCGCTTTTTTCACCATCCGCTGGCAGAGGTCGAAAATAATGTCGAGCTTCTCCTGGCCTTCAGCCACATCCACCAGCCACAGTTCGCTGACCGGCAGTTCATGATAACGCTTGAGGAACCCTTCCAGTAATTCCGGGGTATAGCTGCTTCCGCCGCCGATGGTCACTACTTTCAGTTTCTTTTGCATAATATTCTCCCTGGGAGATCGACCATTTGAGTATAGCGATCCCGTCCCACTTATTTGGGCAAGTATTGAAGTCGATATTTCCGGCAGCAATTCCGCCGGACGTTAATTAATAACCGTGATATTTTTCCGGTAGCTGTTAGGGGTAAATGAGGTCAATTTCTTAAAGGTCTTAATAAACAGGCTCGGACTGCTATAACCGGATTCGTAAGCAATATCCGTCACCGAATAGTTGGTGATCTCCAGCTGTTTTCTGGCGAAATTGATCCGTATTTCATTAATAATTTGCACCGGCGTTTTCTGATAATAACGCTGGGTCGCTCGGGTCAGGTACTCTTGCGATTTACCCGACAGCGACACCATATTCTCCAGCGCGTTTTCACCAAAACGCAGTTTATCGTGCATCATTTCAACGGTGGTGCGCAGCCATTGCGGGATATCGTCCGTCGCCTGCTGCTCTTCACGATAGTGGCGTAAGCGGTTGACGACGTAGAAGGTCACCGTTTCGATGAATTCATCAAATTCATTGTCACGAAAGTTAAGCGAGGCAATAACGGTGTCGATCCAGTTCAGGAATTCACTTTTGACGTGATAAACCTGCGAGGCGACAAAGCAGAACGGCAGCAACGGCGCATAGTGGGTTTCGAAGAAGCGTTTACTGATACCCACGTTGAGAATGCGCGTGGCACCGAAGTCGTAAAAACTCTGATGATGCGATCCCATCGGGATAAAGACGAAGTCCCCGCGCTCCAGCAGCACCCGCTTGCCGTTGATCTCCTGGAAATAGCGGCCGGTCAGCACAATGGTGAATTCATAGTAGTCATGCTGATGCAGACCGCTGATGCTCTCCACCTTGTTGTAGATAAACACATGAAAATTTTTACCATTGAACAGCTGTTGTTCCCGGGCGGTAGTGATTTCCATGGCGCTGACCTCCTGCTATCAGTCTGACTTACTGCATTTTTTCGTGAAGTTCGATAAGTTCCGCCACCAGCTCACGGGCCAGCATGGAGGTCATCAGATGGTCCTGGGCGTGTACCAGCACCAGGCTCACCTTCATCTTACCTTCTCCCTGATCGCTTTCGATCAGTTTTGTTTGCACCAGATGCGCTTCATTCAGTGCAGTGCGCGACTGGGCCATCATCTCTTGCGCACTGTCGAAATCGCCCTGCTTGGCTTTTTTCAGTGCACCGTACGCCAGACTACGGGCCTGTCCTGAGTTGATGATAAGCCCCATCACCACTTCTTCAAGGTCGTTCTCTGCAACCTCTTCTGCTTGTGCAACAACATTCTCTAAATCAAACATCTCGGTTTCTCCTGTACTGACGCGGGTTGCCCCGCGTCATACGACATCAGAATTTCAGGGCGAGGGCGATCTCTTCTTCGCTCTCTTCTTCATCGATAGTGGTCTGGGCCTTGTTGGCGATGGCAACGAACGGCATGTAGAGCAGGGTTGCCACCCCAAGGTTGAATATCGCCAGCAGGAAGGCCGCTACGCTGCCGTTGGTGTTGAAGAAGGCACCCAGGCCGGCGGGCATGGTCCACGGCGCAATGTTGGTCACCGGCGGGATAATGCCCAGGTAATAAGCGGTCAGGGTAATGGCGGCCAGCAGCGGCTGCACCAGGATGAACGGAATGAACATCACCGGGTTCATGATAATCGGCAGACCGAAGAGGATAGGCTCGTTAATCTGGAAGATGCCTGATGGCAGCGCCAGCTTGGCCACCTGACGGTGATCCGCCCGACGGGAGGTGATAAACACCGCGATAATCAGACCCAGCGTCGCCCCGGTACCGCCCAGGAAGATATAGGAGTCGAGCATCGGTTTGGCCCACACGTGGAAGGTTTTACCGGCCGCCAGCGCCGCGTCAACGGAGCCGTACTGCTGATAAAGTGCGACGTTTTCCAGCGCCCACGGGGTCATGATTCCGCTGTCCAGCGCCGCCAGCGCCAGCGAGCCGTGCACACCGAAGAACCACAGCAGAGAGGTGAAAATCACGTAAGCCCAGCCCACGACGCCACCCATGGAGGCCAGCGGTGTAGAGATGGTGTCCATGATGATCTGGTGGAAGTTGGTGCCCCAGTGAGAGAGCACCCAGGCGAGGGTCCCCATGATGGAGAGGATAATGAAGCCTGGGATCAGCGCTGAGAAGGAGCGGGACACTGATTCTGGCACGCTGTCAGGTAAACGAATCACCCAGTTGCGACGAATAATAAAGGTAAACATCTCCGCCACGACCAGGCCGATCACGATACCGGAGATGATGTTTGCCCCGCCCAGCCAGTTGGCTCCAACCGCGTAGGCTTCACCGACGCTGTAAGGGGTCACGGTCATAAAGGCCGCGACAGATAATAAACCGGCGGCCAGCGAGTCGACTTTACGCTCTTCTGCCAGCGCCATCCCAATAAAGAAAGGTGCCATCAGCGACATAATACCCAGCGTACCGTTGTACACATTGCCGCCGATGGCCTTGAAACCATTTAACGTTTCAATAGTTGAGGGATCTAAACGCACACCTAATGAATAGAAGAAGGAACCATCACCGAAGCTAAGAAAAACGTTATTAATTAAAACGAACATGGCCCCGGCCAGGGTTAACGGCATTACCTTAATAAAGCCGTTTTTAATGGCGTTGACATGCGGTTGCTTTCCTATTTTAACTGCAAAAGGAAGGAGTACCTTTTCAAGCGCAGCAATAAATCTACTCATAGAAAATGCCCTTAAATGCCGCAATAATATTGCGGCGTAAGTGTGTGTGAAATTGCTCTTTGACGGGAAAAATAAAAAAATAAATTAATTAGCAGCTTTTTTAATCGCCGCTACAGCAGCTTTAAGAACACCCAAACCATCCACTTTGCCGTACAGCGCAGAGTCGATCACTTCCACCGGTTTATTCGGTAACAGACGTTGAATTTCCGGCAACATATAGGCTATTTGCGGCCCTAACAGCACCACATCCGCGTTGGTCCCTTTCTCGCCTGCCAGGGTTTCCGGGAAGGCTTCAATTACAACGGGTACGTCGTACTTTTCTGCCTGCGCGCGCATCTTAGACACCAGCAGTGACGTTGACATGCCCGCTGAGCAAAACAGATAGATATATTTCTTTTCCATAGCAATTTCCCTCTTATGTGCTCATCGCTTGCGCCGCGATATCCCCGCTTTGACCGACCGGAATCCCTCGCTGGCGTATCTGATAGAGGGAGTATACGGCAACTGATTTCCCAGGGATAATTCGAAAGGGAGTGCAATTGTCTCTCCTTGACCTGTCGTTATGACACTCTTCACATTTCAGGCAAATAATTCGCGGTGAGAATTAAGATGGGTGGTGACGTAAAAAAACCGGCCTGCTGGCCGGTTTGTCTCTTTGCTCAGGAAAAGGTGTTATCAGGCCTTAGGTGCCTGCGGATCAGTATCGTATTCCGCACAGGTCTGGTAGCCGGAGTTAATCACGTGGCCAGTATCGTCGAGGGCCACAAAGTAAGTTTCTGTTTTACCATCGCGTTGACCCAGGATATAGGTCTGGCAAGTACCACGAGCGTGGATCATCGTCACCTCAGATGACGGCTTACCGGCAAGCTGCTGTACCTGTGCACGGCTCATGCCTTTTTTAACGTCTTTTACGACAGGCTCTTTAAACTGGTCCGTCGTACGGTCATACGCAGTACACCCTGCCAGTAAAGTCATTACAGCCGCTGCGCCTAACATTCCTGCTAAATTCTTGTTCATATTCCGTCCTCTTGTTTATCAGCGTGTTAAGTAAGCCTGGAACAGAAAATCACATTTTTCAACCTTAAGCGTGACGGCAAATTTTTTTCGGAAAATTCCTGTAATGTACAAATAAGCGGCTAAATGGCTCAGGTTCGCCCAATTCAAATGTGTGATCCTTGTCGTTTACCGCATGACGGGTTAGCTTTAACAGAACATTCATCAGGCCAATTTGTGTAACGGAGGGGCTTAATGGCTCTGCAACAAGACATTATCCAGGCGCTGGGTGCTAAACCCACCATCAATGCGGAAGAAGAGATCCGCCGCAGCGTCGATTTTTTGAAATCCTATTTAACCCGCTTCCCGTTTCTGAAGACGCTGGTGCTGGGCATCAGCGGCGGTCAGGACTCCACCCTCGCCGGGAAGCTCGCCCAGATGGCCATCAGCGAATTGCGTGCCGAAACGGGTAACGACGCCCTGCAGTTTATCGCGGTGCGCCTGCCCTTTGGCGTGCAGTTCGACGAACAGGATTGCCAGGATGCCCTCGAGTTTATTCAGGCGGATCGCGTCCTGACCGTGAACATTAAAGAAGCGGTGCTGGCCAGCGAAAAAGCGTTGCGCGAGGCGGGCATTGAGCTGAGTGACTTCGTGCGCGGCAACGAAAAGGCCCGCGAGCGGATGAAAGCCCAGTACAGCATCGCCGGAATGACCAGCGGCGTGGTGGTGGGCACTGACCATGCGGCAGAGGCACTGACCGGGTTCTTCACCAAATATGGCGATGGCGGCACTGACATTAACCCGCTGTTCCGTCTTAACAAGCGCCAGGGCAAACAGCTGCTGGCCGCGCTGGGCTGCCCGGAGCATCTGTATAAGAAAGCCCCGACCGCGGATCTGGAAGACGATCGCCCTTCCCTGCCGGATGAAGCCGCGCTGGGCGTGACCTATGAAAACATTGACGATTATCTGGAAGGCAAGACGCTGGACGAAGGCACCGCCCGTATTATTGAAGGCTGGTATCTGAAGACCGAACACAAACGTCGCCCGCCGATCACGGTATTCGACGACTTCTGGAAACAATAATTCTGACGGGGCGGCATCTGCCGCCTCTTTTTTAACCACACCGCAGCTGCTACACTGTATGCCTGAACAGTATCAGGAGTACGTTGTGAGCAGGCGTCAATCGGCACCGCGGCTTGAATTCGAAGCAGCCGCTATCTATGAATATCCCGAACATCTGCGTCCGTGGCTTGAGGCACTGCCTAAGCAGCCTGGCGTCTATTTCTTTCATGGCGACAGCGACGCCATGCCCCTTTATATCGGCAAAAGCATCAACATTCGCAGCCGGGTCCTGTCGCATCTGCGCACCCCGGACGAGGCCGCCATGCTGCGCCAGTCACGGCGTATCACCTGGATCCAGACCGCAGGTGAGCTGGGCGCTCTGCTGCTTGAGGCGCGTTTAATCAAAGAGCAGCAGCCGCTGTTCAATAAACGCTTACGCCGCAATCGCCAGCTCTGCTCCCTGCAGATCACCGAGGGCAAACCGCAGATCGTCTATGCCCGCGAGGTCGATTTTTCGCACACCCCGAATCTGTTTGGCCTTTTCGCCAACCGCCGGGCAGCGCTGCAAACCCTGCAGACGCTGGCCGATGAGCGGCAGCTCTGTTATGGCCTGCTGGGGCTAGAGTCGTTAACTCTCGGGCGGGGCTGTTTCCGTTCCGCCCTGAAGCGTTGCGCGGGGGCATGCTGCGGGAAAGAGAGTGTAGAGGATCATCAGCAGCGATTAGTCGAGGGGTTACAGGCGATTGGGGTTACCTGCTGGCCGTGGGACAGTGCCGTGGCGCTGAAAGAGTCGCGCCCGGACATGACCCACTACCATATCATTCACAACTGGCTCTGGCTGGGCGCGGTCGACAGCCTGGACGAGGCGGCGGACCTGCTACGCACGCCCGCCGGTTTTGATCAGGATGGGTATAAAATTCTCTGTAAGCCGCTGCTGACCGGCAACTATGAGATCATTCCCCTCAGTGTCCCGGAAGCCAAAAAATCTCGCTGAACAGCAACGTTCCCTCTTCCTTCAGCAGCCGCAACGTATGGTCGCCCTCATGCCACCATGCCCCCTGATCGGCGGTGAGCAGCTTCTCGCCCAGCTGCCACGCGCCGCTCAGTACAAACACCACCCCGCCGCGTGACGCAAAGGTAGTGAAGGTGCGATCCGCCACCCGCACCTTCGCCCGACAGCGGTCCCGGCGGGTCATAATGTTAAAATCCATCGACATTTGCCCCTCCATCAGCTGCGCCTTAACCGGCAGATCGCCGGCAAAGCTGAAGGGCTGATGACGCTGCAGCGTATGGGTAAACGCCTTCCCGCCATCCAGATGCACCTCTCCCCCTTCCAGCAGGGTGATCACCCGATCGATGCCGGGGGAGACCGAAAAGTCGCCGTTGCTGGCCAGAGAGGCGATACTGGCACGCCAGTTAAATTCCCGGGTTGCAGGGGGGAAACAACATATTTCGCGCGTCTCCCCGGCCCCGTTGCGCCAGAGGCTGATCGGCATTTTGCGGATATCAAAGAATTCCATCACCACTCCAGATGGCGCAATACGCGCCAGAGCGTCCCGCACAGGGCGGTCGCGTTTTGTTTGTTATCGTTAGATCATCACTGTGTAGTATCGGCAGATGTGCACAATGGCCTTAGCCTGACGACAAAAAAATCCGTAACGCCAGACATTTCAAACACATTGTGCAAATCAATAACAGGAGAATACCGGGATGGCGGCGGCTGGCAAGAGGCGGGAAAAGAAAAAACCGCCGGACCTGTCCACAGCGTATTCGCTTGGGTGAACAGGACTCCGGCGGTCTTGAATGGCTTAACCGATTATTCGGCTGGTGGGGTCATTTTACCTTCCGGCGCGGAACGTTCTGTCAGACGCTTCTCAAAATTGGCATCAAACTGCTTTTTCTGTTCCGGGGTCAGAATGTTGTAAATCTTGTTCTGGGTTTCCATGTGCGCCAGCATGCGGGCCTTGTTCTGCTCGGCCATTTTGTCGACCTGCGCCTGAGCTTTCGCTTTATCGAAGCTGTCGCTGGCGATGATGTCGTGCATTGCGCGGCGCTCTTCCACCGGCGGACGTTTCATCTGGTCACGCTGACTTTTCATGATGTCGCGGATCTGCGTTTTCTGTGCATCCGTCAGGTTCAGATCTTTAAACATCATATCATGATGCATACCCGGCTTGCCTTTGTGGTGCATCATTTTGCTTTCGGCCGGCGCTGCGGTGGTGGTAGCGGTATCCGCAGCGAACGCCGCGCCGGTAGCGCCCAGAGCCAGGGTAGAGGCAACAAACAGTGCAGTTAATTTACGCATAATTTTGTCCTTCCTTTTCAGTTATTCTTCGGCGCTATGCCGTGTTGACGATATTCACTTTACGGGGATTATCGTCAATTAATCAGAGCAACAGTAAAACAATGAAAGTGTAAAAAACAAATTATCGTCAACTATGGAGAAAATAAGGATAAAGCGTGGAGAGTTGAAACAATAATATTCATCTGGCTGATTTTAAAGAGATTGTGAAGGAGTATACCGGCAAGAAGATTAATAATAAAGCAAACAGCCAGGAATAATCTGTAATAAAACGCCAGATACCAGAAACGACTGAGAAAATAAGCGACCCCACCGCGTTACGCTGATGGGGTCACAGGGTTTTCAGGTGATTTTTTCCAGCATCAGCCCGGCGCGCAACCCAAAGGCCACGGCGGGATTGGGGAACAGAACATACTCGGTCGGCTTTTGTACCTGGTAGCGTTTATCGCCATCCTCCGCCAACAGTACGCCCTGGCGGAACGGCGTAAAGTTCAGGGTGTGCGCCGCCATGTGCAGCACGAAGGCCTCGCTGCGGCGGGTGATCTGCTGCACCACCCGATACTGCTCGACCTGTGCCACGTGCGGCTCTGGCGCCTCGCCGTTCAGCAAGGCATACAACGCCTGATGGGTAGCGGCGAAGCGGGCCAGATCGTTATGGCCGAACGGCAGCGCCTTGCCCAGCTCCAGCGTACAGGCCAGGGCGCCAAAACGTTCGCAGCTGAAATGGGTGAAGGTCCCGCCCGGTGCCTGATGAAACACCAGCGCCTCCAGCCCGGCATCTCCCAGCCATTGAATAAAGGCCGCATCCCACGGCTGACTGCGCTGGGGCAGCACGCCAAAACGTTCATGATACGAGGCGCGGATGGCGGTATGCAGATCCAGATGCCAGCGATCGGCCCCCGCCTGCTGGTAAAATGCCGCTACCCGTTCCTCAAGCAACGTTGCCCGGGCGGTCTCGTCGCAGGCCGGAAACTGCGCTCCACGTCCGCTGAACAAGCGATTGATATCACAGGTCAGGTAGCGCTTGCCGGCCCTCAGCGCCGGAGGATTACCGAAGATAATCAGCAGACGACAGCGCAGCGTCAGTTCGCCGCGAAACAGCGCCCGCACCAGCAGGTCAACGATCTCTACCGGGGCGGTTTCGTTGCCGTGGATCCCGGCCGACAGCACCAGAGCGCGCGTGCTCGCCACTTCCGGGGTCAGCTCCAGCACCCCGTGCGCCAGCCAGCGCCAGTCAAAGGACGCCCCTCTGCCTTCACAATGGGGAGGCGTTTCATCGGCCAGCGTCAGCGCCAGAAAGTTTTCCATCACGCCTCCTTTATTGCTGGAACGGGTAGACAGAGCCGAGCTGCAGGATCTGGCTCAGAGCATCCAGCGCCTCGCGCCCTTCCCGCAACAGCTGCGGATCTACCAGGTCGGCCTGGACCAGACGGTCACGGTAGTAGCGATCCACCCAGTCATTGAGGGTGTTGAACAGGGTGTCGTTCATCATCACCGCCGGATTGACCGCCCGCTGCTCCTCGGGCGTCAGCACCACGCGCAGACGCAGACAGGCCGGACCGCCGCCGTTAGCCATGCTCTCCCGCAGGTCGAACACCCGCAGTTCGCTGATGGGGTTATCCTCCGCCACCAGACCGCTCAGATAGCGCCAGACGCCCGGATGCGCCTGCGACTCCTGGGGGAGGACCAGCATCATGCTGCCGTCATCCCGGCTCAGTAGCTGGCTGTTAAACAGGTAGGTGGCAACAGCATCCTTAACCGAGACCGCCTCGGTCGGTACCTCGATGGGCATAATGCCGGGGACGCGATCGCGCAGGGTCTGGAGCAGCGCGGGCTGGTCGACGAATGCCTGCTCGTGGCAGAACAGCACCTGACGATTCGACACGGCGATGACGTCGTTATGGAACACCCCCTGGTCAATCACCAGCGGGTTTTGCTGGGCGAAGAGGATCTGCCCTGGATTGACCTGGTTCAGGCGGGCAACCGCCTGGCTCGCCGCCAGAGTTTGACGCGCGGGATAACGGGCTGGTGCGTCATTACCTCCCTCTTCACGGCCATAGACAAACAGCTGCAGGCCCGGCTCGCCGTAGTCGCCGCCGAGGCGGTTATGGTTGGCCGCCCCTTCGTCACCGAACATCGCCACCTGTGGCAGCGCCGCATGGACGCTAAAGCGGGCCTCGTCGCGGAAAATGGCGCGCAGCACCTTCTCGGTGGTGCCAGCTTCACTGGCGCGGTGGAACTTGTTGTTCAGGTTGGCAACGGTGAAATGCACTTTTCCGTCGAGGGTGTCCGCCGACGGGGCCACCGTCGCGGCATTGGCGACCCACATCGAGGAGGCCGAACTGGCAGCAGAGAGCAGCTGCGGCATCCGGGTGCCCGCCCTCTCCACCACCTGTTCATCGGTGCCGGTAAAACCAAGCTGGCGCAGCACGCCGACGTTAGGCCGCTCCTGAGGCGGGATCACCGCCTGGGGAAAGCCCGCATCCGCCAGCGCCTTCATCTTCAGCAGCCCCTGCTTCGCCGCCAGCCGTGGGTTGGAGATCTGAAAACGGTGTTTGGTCGAGGCCTCGTTGCCAAACGACAGCCCGGCATAGTGGTGGGTTAACCCCACCAGCCCGTCAAAATTGACTTCACGCGCTTTCATGACGTTTCCCCTGAATAAAATCGAGGCCCGGGCTTAATTGCTCCGGCAGGACGATGGCCGGGGTTTCGAGGCTCGCCATGGGCCAGGCGCAGTAATCCGCCGCATACCAGGCGCTGGCGCGATGGTTCCCGGAGGCACCCACTCCACCGAACGGTGCGGTACTGGCCGCGCCGGTAAGCGGTTTGTTCCAGTTGACGATCCCGGCGCGCGCTTCCAGCAACAGCTGGTCAAACTTGTCGCGTTCCGGGGAGATCAGCCCGCACGACAGGCCGTAGCGCGTGGCGTTGGCCATGGCGATGGCCTGGTCGAAATCGTCATACCGCCAGACGCAGAGCAGCGGGCCAAAGACCTCTTCATCCGGCACATCGCGCACGCCGGTCATCTCGACAATCCCCGGGGTTAATAACGAGGTCCCCGCCCGGACCAGACGCGGATCGAGCAGCGACTTGCCGCCGCGGGCGACGTGTTCCCGCCAGACGTGATAGACGTTTTTCGCCGCCTGCTCAGAGATCAGCCCGCCGATAAACGGCTGGTCGTTGTCATCCCACGCGCCCGGCAGCAGATGGCCGCTCACCTCCACCAGACGGGCGAGGAAAGCGTCACCTTCGGCACCGTTTTTCACCAGCAGACGTCGGGCGCAGGTGCAGCGCTGTCCGGCGGTGATAAAGGCCGACTGAATGGTCAGGTGGACCGCGGCGTCGATATCCGCCGGATCGTCAACGATGAGGGCGTTGTTGCCGCCCATCTCGAGGGCCAGAATTTTCTCCGGCTGCCCGGCCAGCTGGCGGTGCAGTTGATAGCCGGTCCCGGCGCTGCCGGTGAACAGCAGGCCGTCGATATCGCTCAGCGCACTCAGCGCCTGACCGGTTTCGCGCCCGCCCTGAACCAGGTTGAGCACGCCCGGCGGCAGCTCGGCCTGTTCCCACAGTTTGACCACCGCCTCGCCGCTCCACGGCGTCAGCTCGCTCGGCTTGAAGATCACGGTATTACCCGCCAGCAGCGCCGGCACGATATGGCCGTTCGGCAGATGGCCGGGGAAGTTATAGGGGCCAAACACCGCCAGCACGCCGTGCGGACGGTGGCGCAGACTGGCAGCCCCGTCGGCCATCTCAGTATGCTGCTCGCCGGTGCGGGTATGGTAAGCCTTCACCGAAATGGCGATTTTATTGATCATCGCGGTAATTTCGGTCGCCGCTTCCCAGCGCGGTTTGCCGGTTTCGCTGGCAATCACGCGGGTCAGTTCCTGCTTATTGGCTTCCAGCAGGGCGGCAAATTTCTCAACGATGGCCTGACGGGCGCTGAACGGCAGTTTCGCCCAGCCAGGGAAGGCCCCACGTGCCGCCCGGCAGGCCTGCTCAACCTGCTCAGCGCTGGCGTCTGCCCCCTGCCATAACACCTCCTGACCCACCGGATTGTGTTTGGTGCGGGGTTCACCTTCGCCGGTTACCCAGTCGCCGTTAATCCATAAGTTCATGCTGTTTTCTCCTCAGCGCACAGGCGCACCATGCGAATACGATCGCCGGCGCGGCATTTCAGGGCATCCAGTTGGGCTGGGGTCAGCACCAGACGTTCACAATCGGGATCCACGCGGACCAGCGTGGCGCGGAACTGGTCATACTGTTCATTGGCCACCAGACAGGCAGGCCATTCGCCCGGCGCAGGCTGGCCTTCGGCCACCTCCACCAGACGGCTTTTGCGGATCGCCCGCACCCGGTCGATATCGCACTCCAGCGTCGGGCCGCCGTCAAAGATGTCGACATAGTTCCGGTAGCGAAAGCCCTCTTTCTCCAGCACCGCACGCGCCGGGGCGGTGTGCGGATGGACTTCGCCAATCACCGCCTGCGCCTCGGGGCTGAGGAAATGGGTATAGATAGGATGCTTCGGCATCAGCTCGGCGATAAAGGCTTTCTGTCCGGTGCCGCACAGGTAGTCGGCCTTGCTGAACTCCATCGAGAAGAAGCGTTCGCCGAGGCTTTTCCAGAACGGCGAGAAGCCGGTTTCGTCAATCACGCCGCGCATCTCGGCCACCACTTTTTCGTTAAAGCGATCGCGGAAGGCGGCCATAAACAGAAAGCGCGATTTGGAGAGCAGATAGCCGTTGCCCTCTTTGCGCCAGTCGGGATCGAGAAACAGGCTACAGAGTTCGCTGCTGCCGGTGTGATCGTTACTGAGAAACAGCGTCGGCAGCGCGTTGTAGACGTTAAGCTCTTTTGAGGCGTGCACCAGGGTGCCGACGCGGTAGTTATACCAGGGATCGTTCAGGCCCACCGCCACCTCGATGGCGCAGATCCCGGCCACGGTGCCGGTGGTGGACTCTTCCAGCACAAACACGTAACCCTGTTCGCCTTTCGGCAGCGTCCCTTGCCAGGTCTCCAGCGAGCGTTCGATGCGCGCCGAGAGGGTATTTTCATCAACCGGAAGCGAGGTCAGCCCGCCCCCTGTTTTACCGGCAAGCTGCATGAGGGCGGATAGATCCCCGCGCTCAATGGGACGGATGACCATCATGATGACACCCCGGACTTCACTCGTTCACAGGCCAGCGCAAAGCGATCTAACCCGGTCTGCACTTCCTCCTCGCTGACGATCAGCGCAGGTGCAAAGCGCACCACGTTAGCCCCGGCGATCAACACCATCACGCCCGCTTTTGCCGCTTCCTGTGAAATAAGTTTAGCTTTTCCGGCGAATTCATCCGTGAGCACGCAGCCAATCAGCAGCCCCAGACCGCGGATTTCTTTGAACAGGCCGGTTTTACCGTTAATGGCATTCAGGCGCTCGACAAACCAGTCGTGACGCTGCTTCACGCCGTTGAGCACCTCCGGAGTATTGATGATGTCCAGCACCTGACCCGCTACCGCCGAGGCCAGTGGGTTGCCGCCGTAAGTGGTGCCATGAGTGCCGACGGTCATCACCCGGGCAAATTTGTCGGTGGTGAGCATCGCCCCCACCGGGAAACCGCCGCCGAGCGCCTTGGCGGTGGAGAGCACGTCCGGGGTGACGCCGTAGTGCATATAGGCGTACAGCTCGCCGGTGCGGCCAACGCCGGTCTGGACTTCATCAAAAATCAGCACCGCGTTGTGGCGATCGCACAGCTCGCGCAGCCCCTGCAGGAAAGCTTTGTCCGCAGGCAGTACGCCGCCCTCGCCCTGCATCGGCTCGACGATCACCGCGCAGGTGCTGTCGTCGATTAGCTCGCTGGCGGACTGCAGGTCGTTATAGACCGCGTGGCGGATATCCGGCGGCAGCGGGGCAAAGTCCTGGGAATAAGATGGCTGACCGCCCGCGCTGACGGTAAACAGGGTGCGACCATGGAAGGCATTTTTGAAAGCGACGATGCCGCTCTTCTGACTACCAAAGTTGTCGTGGGCATATTTACGCGCCAGCTTCAGCGCTGCTTCGTTAGCTTCGGCCCCGGAGTTACAGAAGAACACTTTTTCGGCAAAGGTGGCGTCGATCAGTTTTTTAGCCAGCCGCAGCACCGGCTCGTTGGTAAAGCCGTTCCCGGTATGCCAGAATTTTGCCGCCTGGTCGTTGAGCGCCTGACGCAGCGCCGGATGGGCATGGCCCAGGGCATTAACCGCAATGCCCCCGGCAAAGTCGATATACTCTTTACCCTGTTGATCCCACAGGCGTGAGCCCTCTCCCCGTACCGGAATAAAAGCCGCCGGGGCGTAAACCGGCATCATCCATTGATCAAAGTTTTCACGCGTAATTGACAGAGACATAGCGACCTCATCCGGTAAATAAAAGGTTGATTAAATGTTAAATATTTTAGTGTTTGCGCTGTAAATGTAGATTGCAGCTATCGTGCCAGCCAGCGATAAAAATGCATAAACGGGATGGGGTAACGTAATATCAACAGGTTACGACATGGCGTTATTCACTGTTATTGCATATAAAGTGAATATTTTTACAACAAGCGCGGCTTTGCCGGATGAAAAACAGAAGTTTTATGCAGAAGCGAAATATAATTCTGGAATTGTGATCGCTGGCGAAATTTGTGGTCCCTTTACGCGCCATTGAAGGGCGCCATGCGCCGGATCGGTGCAAATATTGCACTGTCGGCGCGATCTGTCGCAGTAATTGGTGGAACATACGCAGCGGCGGCAGTCAGCCTGGCGAAATTCTGCTACCATCCCTGCACTATTCACCTTGCACTGGCAGCGACTATGAAATTTGTCTCTTTTAATATCAACGGCCTGCGCGCCCGTCCTCATCAACTGCAAGCTATCGTCGACCAACATCAGCCTGACGTCATTGGCCTGCAGGAGACAAAAGTCCACGACGATATGTTCCCTCTCGAAGAGGTGGCAAAGCTGGGTTACAACGTCTTTTATCACGGCCAGAAAGGCCATTACGGTGTGGCCCTGCTGACCAAAGAGACGCCAGTCTCGGTGCGTCGCGGCTTCCCGGGCGATAATGAAGAGTCCCAGCGTCGTATCATCATGGCGGAAATTCCCTCTTCGCTGGGCAACATCACGGTGATCAACGGTTACTTCCCACAGGGCGAGAGCCGCGACCATCCGCTGAAATTCCCGGCCAAAGAGAAGTTCTATCAGGATCTGCAGTCCTACCTCGAAACCGAGCTGAACAAAGAGAACCCGGTGCTGATCATGGGCGATATGAACATCAGCCATACCGATCTGGATATCGGCATCGGCGAGGAGAGCCGCAAACGCTGGCTGCGCACCGGGAAGTGCTCCTTCCTGCCGGAAGAGCGCGAGTGGATGGCCCGTCTGATGGACTGGGGTCTGGTGGATACCTTCCGCAGCGCTAACCCGGAAAGCCAGGATCGCTTCTCGTGGTTTGATTACCGCTCCAAAGGCTTCGATGATAACCGCGGCCTGCGCATCGACCTGCTGCTGGCAAGCCCAGTGCTGGCAGAGCGCTGCATCGAAACCGGGATCGACTACGAGATCCGCAGCATGGAAAAACCGTCCGACCACGCCCCAGTATGGGCGACCTTCGACGTAAAATAAGTGGCTGCGAATAGCCGCAAACTCCTGCTTCTGTGCGCCCTTGTGGGCGCATTTGTCGTTATTTATACCCAACTGCCCCCCGGCGTTTTGGCGCTGGAAAATCTTCAGGCCCGGCATCTGGCACTGCTGCATTACTGCCAGCAGGCGCCACTGCAAAGCGCCGCTCTCTTTTTCACTCTCTACGTGCTGGTGACCACCCTGTCGCTGCCGGGCGCTGCGCTGCTGACCCTGCTCGGCGGGGCCCTGTTTGGTCTGTGGCCGGGGATTGTGCTGGTGTCGTTCGCCGCTACACTCGGTGCGACGCTGGCGATGCTGGTCAGCCGCTATCTGCTGCGCGACTGGGTCCAGCGCCGCTTTGCCGGACCGATGCGCACCGTGAATGACGGGGTCGCCCGCGACGGGGCATTTTATCTGTTTGCCCTGCGCCTGATGCCGCTGTTTCCTTTCTTTGTGATCAATCTGCTGGCCGGTTTAACCAGCATCAGGGTGGGCCGCTACTGGTGGGTCAGCCAGCTCGGGATGCTGCCCGGGGCGGTGGTGTATCTCAACGCTGGCCACCAGTTAGGGCAGATCGCCTCGCTGCGTGATATCCTCTCGCCGGGCGTGGTTTTCGCCTTTACCCTGCTGGGCCTGCTGCCGCTCGTCATCCGCTGGCTGTTTGCCCGCTTTTCCCGAACTTCTTCATAACAGGGGGCATTATGCGCCGTGTGCGTTTGTGCATGTTTCTGACTGGCCTGCTGATAACGGGGCACGCGCTGGCTGATGACAGCTGGCAGAAAGTGAAAGAGGATGCCCGGGGCCAGACCGTCTGGTTCAATGCCTGGGGCGGCGATGAGGCGGTGAACCGCTACCTGGACTGGGTGAGCGGCGAGATGAAAAGCCACTACGCCATTACCCTGAAGATTGTCCGTCTGGCGGATGCCGCCGACGCGGTGAAACGCATTCAGACCGAGGCCAGCGCCGGGCGCAACACTAACGGTTCCGTCGACCTGTTGTGGGTCAACGGCGAGAACTTCCGCACCCTGAAAACCGCCGGGCTGCTGCAGACCGGATGGGCACAAACGCTCCCTAACTGGCGCTATGTCGACACCACTAAACCGGTGACGGAAGATTTTGCCATCCCGATCGAGGGGGCAGAGTCGCCATGGGGCAGCGCACAGCTCACCTTTATCGCCAGCCGCAAAACCCTGCCTGAACCGCTGGCAGATCCGCAGGCGCTGCTGGCCTGGGCCGCTCAACATCCCGGCACCGTCACCTACCCGCGCCCGCCGGACTTTACCGGCAACGCGTTTCTGGAACAGATCCTGCTGACGCAAACCACCCAGCCGGACGCCCTCAAACAGCCGCCGGACAGCGCCACCTTCGCCGCCGTCACCGCCCCGCTGTGGGCGTATCTGGATAAACTGCATCCGCACCTGTGGCGCGAGGGCAAAGATTTTCCGCCGTCACCGGCGCGGATGGATGCCCTGCTGGCCAGCGGCAACCTGGGCCTGTCGCTCACCTTTAATCCGGCCCACGCCCGGCAAAAAGTGACCAGCAAGGAGCTGCCCGCTGACAGCTACAGCTTTGGTTTTCAGCAGGGGATGATTGGCAACGTGCACTTTGTGGCGATCCCGGCCAATAGCTCTGCCAGCGCGGGCGCTAAGGTTGTCGCTAACTTTTTACTCTCGCCGCAGGCGCAGATCCGCAAGGCCGATCCGGCCCACTGGGGCGATCCGAGCGTGCTGGATCCACAGACCTTGCCTGCCTCTGAGGCCGTCGCATTGCGTCAATTTATCCCGGCAGAACTCCCGGCGACGCTCGGGGAGCCTCACGCCGCCTGGGTTAACGCGCTGGAGCAGGAATGGCTGCGTCGCTACGGCACCCACTAAGCGTCCTCGCCTGGCTGCTGATGGCGGCGGTGTATCTTCCGCTCCTGCCCGCCGCCGTCCTGCTGTTACCGCCTCTGTTCTCCCTGGAGAACTGGCGGGCGCTGGCGGCCGATCCGCAGCTGCCCCAGGCGCTGCTCGCCACCCTGGTTTCCACCCTGATTGCTGCCGCCGGGGCGCTGCTGCTGGCCCTGGCGGTGGTGGCTGCGCTATGGCCCGGCAGCCACTGGCGGCGACTGTGCAATCATCTGCCGTGGCTGTTGGCGATCCCGCACGTGGCCTTTGCCGTTAGCGTGCTGCTGATTTTTGCCGAAGGCGGCGAACTCTACCGCCTCTGTTCGATCTGCTCCCCGGTGCTGGATCGTTATGGGATCGGCCTGGGCCTGACCCTCGCCGTTAAGGAGAGCGCGTTTGTTCTCTGGGCGATTTACGCCTCGCTGCCGGAAAAAGATCTGGCGCAAAAAGTGACCGTGCTGCGATCCCTGGGCTATGACCGCTGGCAGGCGCTGCGCTGGCTGATCCTCCCCGCCATTGCTCCCGCGCTGGGGGCGGTGATGCTGGCGACGATCGCCTGGACGCTGTCAGTGGTGGATGTGGCCCTGATCCTCGGGCCGGGTAATCCCCCCACCCTGGCGGTGCTGGCCTGGCAGTGGCTCTCCCAGGGCGATGCGCAGCAGCAGGCCAAAGGGATGCTGGTCTGTGTGATCCTGCTGGTTATTCTGGAGCTGATCGCCGTCGCGCTGTTTCTCGGCTGGCGACGCTGGCGGCACACTATCCCGGACCTCTCCGGGGAGCGCCCGACGCCGCGTCCGCTGCGGGTGGGACGCGCCTGCGCTCTGCTGCTGCCGTTGGCGGGCATCGTCAGCGTGGCGGTTCTGGTGCTGGTGGCGGGCAACGCCAGCGTTTCCCGGGAGACGGCGGGTCTGAGCCTGGCGCTGGGGCTCGCCTCGGCGGCGCTTGCGCTGGGGATGATCCTGCTCTGGCTGGAGTGGGGCCCGCAGCGCGGAGCCTTCTGGGTCTGGCTGCCGCTGGCGCTCCCCGCCCTGCCGCTGGTGGCCGGGCAGTATCAGCTGGCGTTATTGTTGCAGCTCGACGGACAGTGGATTGCCGTCCTGTGGGGGCATCTGCTGTGGGTGCTGCCGTGGATGCTGCTGGTGATGCAGCCGGCCTGGCGCCGACTCGATCCGCGCCAGATCCTGATTGCCCGCACCCTCGGCTGGGGATCGTTTAAAATATTCTGGCTGATCAAATGCCCGCAGATGATCCGCCCGGCGCTCACCGCCTTTGCGGTCGGGTTTTCCGTCAGTATGGCGCAGTATCTACCTACCCTGTGGCTGGGCAGCGGCCGGTTCGCCACCCTGACCACCGACGCCGTGGCGCTCAGCAGCGGCGGCAGTAGTGCCGTGCTGGCCGCCCAGGCGCTGTGGCAGTTGCTGCTGCCGATGCTGGTTTTCGCCGCCTGCATCTTGCTCTCCCGGCTGGTTGGCCGCTTTCGACAGGGGTTACGTTAATGCTGATGGTCAAGGATGTTTCGCTCTCGCTGCGCCAGACGACACTGCTGCATAACGTCAGCTTCAGGGTGTTGCCCGGCGATATTCTCACCCTGATGGGCCCCTCCGGCAGCGGAAAGTCGTCGCTGTTTGCCTGGATGGTGGGCGCCTTGCCTGGCGATTTGCGCGCCACCGGAGAGCTGTGGATCAACGCCCGGCGCTGCGACACGCTCCCTACCGAGCAGCGGGGAGTGGGCCTGCTGTTTCAGGATGCGTTGCTCTTCGATCACTTCAGCGTCGGGCAGAATCTGCTGCTGGCGCTCCCGGCGACCATTAAAGGCGACCAGCGTAAACAGCAGGTGATTGCCGCCCTGGACGCCGCCGATCTCAGCGGTTTCTTTCCTCGCGATCCCGCCACCCTCTCCGGCGGCCAGCGCGCCCGGGTGAGCCTGCTCCGCGCCCTGCTGGCCCAGCCCCAGGCGCTGCTGCTTGATGAGCCCTTCAGCCGTCTGGATAAAAATCTGCGCGATCAGTTTCGCCGCTGGGTGTTCGCCGAAGTGCGCGCCCGGCAGATCCCGGTGGTGCAGGTGACGCACGATGACGACGATATTCCCCCGAATGGGCAGGTGCTGCCGATGGCGGGCTGGCAATGAATCCCGTGACATCCTGCGCAAACGCAACGTTTTTTGCCGGGCAGGTTGCCACAATGTCGGCTCAATTTTTTACGATCGGGCATTTCGATGAAACGTGTTTCTCAATTGGCCGCGCTGACCGCCGCTTTAGGTCTCGCCTCTTTCTCCACCTTCGCTGCTAACATGGCACATTCCCTGACGCTGACGGAGCTTCAGCAGCAACAAGGTTCGATTATTGATACCCGCGCCAGCGCCTTTTACAACGGCTGGCCGCAGACCCTGAACGGCCCTTCCGGCCACGAGCCTGCCGCCCTTAATCTCTCCGCCAGCTGGCTCGGGGCGATGAACGCGTCCCAGTTGAAAGCCTGGGCGTCGCAGCATCAGCTGACGCCGACCACGCCGGTGGCCTTATACGGTAGCGACAGCGATAACCAGGCCGTCAAGGCACGGCTTGCTCAGGCGGGCTTCAGTCAGGTCACGCTGTTAAGCGATGCCCTGAAAACCCCGGATCGTCTCCAGCGCCTCGCCCACTTTGAGCAGCTGGTCTACCCGCAGTGGCTACACCAGCTCCAGCAGGGTAAGCCGGTGACTGCCGCTCCCGCCGGGGAGTGGAAAGTGATTGAAGCCGCCTGGGGCGCACCGAAATTTTATCTGCTGAGCCATATTCCCGGCGCGGGCTATATCGACACCAACGAAGTGGAAAGCGAGCCGCTGTGGAATAAGGTCTCTGATGCCGATCTGAAGGCGATGCTGGCGAAACATGGCATCCGCCATGACACCACGGTGATCCTCTATGGCCGCGACGTGTACGCCGCCGCGCGCGTGGCGCAGATCATGCTCTACGCCGGGGTGAAAGATGTTCGCCTGCTGGACGGGGGCTGGAAAGCCTGGGACGCGGCAAAACTGCCGGTCGAGCGCGGGACGCCGGATAAGGTCATCCCAGCCGCCGATTTTGGCGCACCGATCCCCGGTCAGCCGCAGCTGATGCTGAATACTGACCAGGCCCGGGGCCTGCTGCATCGTAAAGATGCCTCGCTGGTGAGCATCCGCTCGTGGCCGGAGTTTACCGGCGTGACCAGCGGCTACAGCTACATCAAACCGAAAGGTGAGATCGCAGGCGCCCGCTGGGGCCATGCCGGAAGCGATTCGACCCACATGGAAGATTTTCATAATCCGGATGGCACCATGCGTACCGCAGACGACATCGCCGCCATGTGGAAGCAGTGGAACATTCTGCCGGATCAGCAGGTAGCGTTTTACTGCGGCACCGGCTGGCGGGCATCAGAGACCTTTATGTATGCCCGGGCGATGGGCTGGAAAAATGTCGGCGTTTACGACGGGGGCTGGTACGAATGGAGCAGCAACCCGCAGAACCCGGTTGCGACCGGTGAACGCGGGCCAGAGAGTTCACTCTGAACCTGGCTGACGCTGAACCTCTTTCAGCGTCAGATAGCCACTCCAGATGCGCGTTGCGGTGGTGAGCCAGCACAACGCGCCAAACACCCACGCCAGCCACGCAAAGTGCGCCGGGAACAGACAACAGAGCACAAACAGCAGAATGGTTTCGGTGCCTTCCGTCAGCCCTCCGATGTAATAAAACGATTTATGGGCATAACCCGGATTGTCGATGTCATGCTTCGCCGCCAGCGCGGCAAACGCCAGAAAGCTACTCCCGGTGCCGATAAAGGCGAACAGCAGCCAGGCGGCAGGCAGCGCATTCATTGCCGGATTGGCCAGCGCAAAACCAAAGGGCACCAGGGCATAAAACAGAAAATCGAGGGCGATATCGAGAAAGCCCCCGGCATCGCTCAGCTCGCGCCGCCGCGCCAGCGCCCCATCGAGCCCGTCCAGCAGCCGGTTCAGCACAATCACCACCAGCGCCGCCAGATACCAGCCCAGGGCCAGAAAAGGCAGGGCCAGCACCCCAATGGCAAAGCCGATCAGCGTAATGCCGTCCGGGGTGATCCCCGGTTTATCCAGCTTCATCACCAGCCGATTGAGCAGCGGTTTCAGGCGTGGGTGAAGATGACGGTCAAGCATCGGGTTTCTCTCCGGGCATGGCGCATAGCCCCTGGGAAGGGATCTCCAGCGCGGCATTGAAGCGCGCCGACAGGTTCTGAAAAGCGAGCAGCGCGGTCATCTCGGTGATCGCCTCCTCACTGAAGTGGCGGCGCAACGCCGTTTTGATGGCATCGTCAACCGCAGGCGGCGTGGCAGTCACCGCCTCGGCATAGGCCAGCGCGGCGCGCTCTTCGTCGCTGAACAGCGCGCTGTCACGCCATGTCGCGACGGCCTGCACCTTCTCCAGCCCGCCGCTGCGTTCCGCCAGGCGCAGCGCATTGGCGTCGATGCAGAACGCGCAGTGGCACACCTGCGAGACGCGGGTCATCAGCAGCGAACGCAGCACCGGATTTAACGGGGATTTTTTACGCTCCAGAAAGCCGACAAACAGCGCCACCAGCCAGAACAGCCGGGGCATTCTTCCCCACCAGCGCAGCGGATTGAGTACCTCGCCATAATGTTTTTTCTGCATCCTGGCGATTGGCGTTAAACTGGCGGGGATGGATTCGATGGGTTTAACCCAGACGGGTGGTAACTCTTTCACAGGAGGCTCCCTGGTCGCTGATAAGTACGCCGATCCTAACGCTTTCTCTCTCAACCATTATTGACGATCATGCTAAAAACACTCGATGTTGTCTGCGCTATTCTCGAACGGGATGGCAAAATTTTACTGGCGCAGCGCCCGGCGCACGCCGACCAGCCGGGGATGTGGGAGTTTGCCGGCGGCAAAGTGGAGGCCGGGGAAACGCAGCCTGACGCCCTGGTGCGTGAGCTGCGCGAGGAGCTGGGCATTGAGGCCCGGCCCGGAGGGTATATCGCCAGTCACCAGCGGGAAGTATCCCGGCGGCTGATCAATCTGCACGCCTGGCACGTCCCGGCGTTTACCGGCACGCCCGCAACGCACTACCACACCCAGCTGGTGTGGTGCACGCCGCGCGAGGCGCTACGCTACGATCTCGCCCCGGCGGATATCCCTCTGCTGGAAGCCTTTATTCTCTTACGCGACGCCAAACCAGCGGATTGGTGCTGATCGCCTGCGGGTCGCGTTGACACTGCAACAACACGCCCTCGGCTTTTACCACCGATCCTTCTGAATAGTTCTGATCCTGATAGATGCAGCACTGATTGCACGGCGGCGGGCGCTGACCGCTGGAGCTGAAGATCTCCGGCGGGATATTCACATCCACACCCCCGGTACTAAATCGCTGGTCGGCCTGACTGCCGGCCGCGAAAACCCCAAGCAAAACAGCCATCACAATACGCTTCATCGACGCCTCTTCCTGTTGTGTCCTGATATTCACTATAACGGTAAACCTGCCGACAAACTTTAATCCCACCGATCATCGTTTTTTGTTATGACCCGAGGCGTTTAATGAATTTAACTTGAGGGCGAAATTTAGCTTGCGTCACAAAGTGCATCGGGTGGTATAGTCGAAAAACACAACAACATGCATCTTTTTGTTACAAATAAAATAATCCCAATATATTAGAGGAACTTATAGTTATGGACCAGGCGTGCTCTCTTGAATCCTTTCTGAATCGTGTTCAACAGCGTGACCCGCATCAGAGCGAATTTGCTCAGGCCGTA
Organism: Leclercia tamurae; assembly: GCF_025566055.1. Taxonomy (GTDB): domain Bacteria; phylum Pseudomonadota; class Gammaproteobacteria; order Enterobacterales; family Enterobacteriaceae; genus Enterobacter; species Enterobacter tamurae. Next base: position 257,335 of record NZ_JAMHKS010000078.1, on the reverse strand, counting down.
CGTGAAGTGATGACCACGCTGTGGCCATTCCTGGAACAAAACCCCCGCTATCGTCAGATGTCCCTGCTTGAACGCCTGGTTGAGCCCGAGCGCGTGATCCAGTTCCGCGTGGTGTGGGTAGATGACCGCAATCAGGTACAGGTCAACCGCGCCTGGCGTGTTCAGTTCAGCTCGGCGATTGGCCCGTTCAAAGGCGGGATGCGCTTCCACCCGTCGGTTAACCTGTCGATCCTGAAGTTCCTCGGCTTTGAGCAAACCTTTAAAAACGCCCTGACCACCCTGCCTATGGGCGGCGGCAAAGGCGGCAGCGATTTTGATCCGAAAGGTAAGAGCGAAGGCGAAGTGATGCGCTTCTGCCAGGCGCTAATGACCGAACTCTATCGCCACCTGGGCGCGGATACCGACGTACCGGCCGGGGATATCGGCGTGGGCGGTCGCGAAGTGGGCTTTATGGCCGGGATGATGAAAAAACTCTCCAATAACAGCGCCTGCGTCTTCACCGGAAAAGGTCTCTCCTTCGGCGGGAGTCTGATCCGCCCGGAAGCCACCGGTTACGGTCTGGTCTACTTCACGGAAGCGATGCTGAAGCGTCACGGGATGAGCTTTGATGGTATGCGCGTCGCGGTGTCCGGCTCCGGCAACGTGGCTCAGTACGCTATTGAGAAAGCGATGGAACTGGGTGCCCGGGTGATCACCGCCTCTGACTCCAGCGGCACCGTGGTGGATGAAGTGGGCTTCACTACTGAAAAACTGGCGCGCCTGTGCGAGATCAAAGCCAGCCGCGACGGTCGCGTGGCCGATTACGCCCGCGAGTTCGGTCTGACCTACCTGGAAGGCAAACAGCCTTGGGCTGTACCGGTCGATATCGCCCTGCCGTGCGCCACCCAGAACGAACTGGACGTGGATGCCGCGCACCAGCTGATCGCCAACGGCGTGAAAGCGGTTGCGGAAGGGGCCAACATGCCAACCACCATCGAAGCCACCGACCTGTTCCTGCAGGCTGGCGTGCTGTTCGCACCAGGTAAAGCGGCGAACGCCGGCGGTGTGGCAACTTCAGGCCTGGAGATGGCGCAGAACGCCGCGCGTATGGGCTGGAAAGCCGAGAAAGTGGATGCGCGTCTGCATCACATCATGCTGGATATTCACCACGCCTGCGTCGAGTACGGCGGGGAAGAGAAGCAGACCAACTATGTCCGCGGGGCGAACATTGCCGGGTTTGTGAAGGTAGCGGATGCGATGCTGGGTCAGGGTGTGATCTGATTCTGTGGCTGTGCCGGGTGGCGGCTACGCCTTACCCGGCCTACAAAAGCTCGAACCGTAGGCCGGGTAAGCGCAGCGCCACCCGGCATGTTTATGCCGCACTCTTCTTCTTAAACTTTTTCTTCTTGTCGCCACCTGGCGCAACCATGCCGCGAAAATCCCTGACCGAGGTGTTTCGCGCCTGGTTGATCAGATCGAATAACGTCCCCACCAGCGGCTGCATAAAATCCTGATAACGACACTGCTTTTCGCTGATCTGGGTCAGGACCGACTCCCAGTGCGCGGTCATGTCCGGTCGTGCGGCCATCTCCGGCAGGGAGTGGATCAGCGCCTTTCCGGCGTCCGTGGCGTGGATGTAGCGCCCTTTCTTGTGCAGAAAACCGCGTTTAAACAGCAGCTCGATGATCCCGGCGCGGGTCGCTTCCGTTCCCAGTCCGTCAGTGGCGCGCAGGATCTTCTTCAGATCTTTATCCTGCACGAACCGGGCGATACCGGTCATGGCCGAGAGGATAGTGGCATCGGTGAAGTGGCGCGGCGGCTGGGTCTGTCGCTCCACCACTTCGCCCTTCTCGCACAGCAACTCGTCATCTTTTTTCACCACCGGCAGTGGCGTGCCGTCGTTCTCTTCGTCCCGCTCTTTATTGCCCAGCAGCGTGCGCCAGCCCGCTTCGGCGAGGAAACGCGCTTTGGCGATAAACTTGCCTTTGGCGATCTCCAGCTCAATGACGCACTTGCGGAACAGGGCATCCGGGCAGAACTGCATCAGATACTGGCGGGCGACGAGGTTATAGACCTTCGCTTCGTTCTCGGTCAGATTGACCTTGCTGCTACGCGCCGTCGGGATGATGGCGTGGTGGGCATCCACCTTTTTATCGTCCCAGCAGCGGTTGCGGGTGTCCGGATTGACCACCGGCTGCGGCACTAAATCGGGGGCGTGGGCGGCAATGGCGTTCAACACCGCGTGGCGCCCGGCGAAATGTTCTTCCGGCAGATAGCGGCTGTCGGAACGCGGATAGGTGATCAGCTTGTGCGTTTCATACAACTTCTGGCAGATATCAAGCACGTTTTGCGCGCTCAGGCCGTAGCGTTTTGCCGCCTCGATCTGCAACGCCGACAGGGAAAATGGCAGCGGCGCAGGTTCTGATTCCCGTTTATCGTTATAGCTGGTGACGACGGCGGGCTGACCCTGAATGCGGGTGACCACGTGGTCGGCCAGGGAACGATGCAACAAACGCCCCTCTTCATCCTGATATGGCTCGCAGGCCTCGCTCGGCTGCCAGATGGCGGTAAAGCGCTCGTCCTTCGGGGTGACGATATGGGCTTTCACTTCGAAGAAGTCTTTGGCGACAAAGTTCTCGATCTCTTCGTCGCGACGCACCACCAGCCCCAGCACCGGGGTCTGCACGCGGCCCACCGAGAGCACCCCCTGATAACCCGCGTTACGCCCGAGAATGGTGTAGGCGCGGGTCATGTTGATGCCGTAGAGCCAGTCTGCGCGGGCGCGGGCCAGGGCCGAGACGCACAGCGGGACAAACTCGCTGTTGGATCGCAGACGCGAGATGGCGCGCTCAACCGCCTGTGGGTTGAGATCGTTGATCAGACAGCGCTGCACCAGCTTGCGCTTTTCTGGCGCAAGGCTCAGGTAATCCAGCACCTCGTCCACCAGCAACTGGCCTTCGCGGTCCGGGTCACCAGCGTGGATCACTTCCGCAGCGTCTTTCAGCAGACGCTTAATGACGTTGAGCTGTTTGGTCACCGACGGGCGCGGCTGTAGCTGCCACTTTTCCGGCACGATGGGGAGATCGTTGAGATTCCAGCGCGCGTAGCGGCTGTCGTAGGCGTCCGGCTGGGCCTGCTCCAGCAGGTGACCGATACACCAGGTGACCACCTGCCCGTTCCCGCACTCGATATAGCCATCGCCTTTACGGTGCGGTTTAGGCAGCACATCGGCGATAGCGCGCGCCAGGCTCGGTTTTTCGGCAATAAATAACCGCATTGAATTAACGGATCTCAATCATCGGACGACCGCCACGGGCCCGCACCAGCTCGCCGATGGCGGTCAGGATGATCCCGAACTCAGCGGCGGTCGCCTGGACGTCGGCTTCCGCCTCCGGGGTCACCGCCAGCAGCAGGCCGCCGGAGGTCTGGGGATCGCACAGCAGATCCCGCCACTCGGCAGGCATGTCGCCCATCAGATGACCGTAGCTGGCAAAGTTACGCTGGGTGCCGCCCGGGACAGCGCCCTGGGCAATATAGGCTTCAACGCCCGGCAGCTTCGGCACATCCTGGTACCAGACCTGAGCCTGCACGCCCGCCCCCTGGCACACTTCGCTCAGGTGGCCCAGCAGGCCAAAGCCGGTGACGTCGGTCATCGCCTTCACGCCGTCGATGTTGGCGAAGGCGGCCCCGGCGAGGTTCATCTGGCACATCACTTCCGTGGCCAGCCCTTTGTGCTCCGGCTGCAGCAGGGATTTTTTCTCGGCGGTGGTGAGCACGCCAATGCCCAGCGGCTTGGTAAGGAACAGCTTGCAGCCCGCCTCGGCGGTGCTGTTGCGTTTAACGCGTTCGGTTGGCACTACACCGGTGACCGCCAGGCCAAAGATCGGCTCCGGCGCATCAATGGAGTGACCGCCCGCCAGAGCAATCCCCGCCTGCTGACAGGCAAAGCGTCCGCCCTCGATCACCTCGCGGGCGATCTCCGGGGCCAGGGTATTGATCGGCCAGCCGAGGATCGCAATTGCCATAATCGGCTTGCCGCCCATGGCAAAAATATCGCTGATGGCGTTGGTGGCGGCAATGCGCCCGAAGTCGTACGGATTGTCGACGATCGGCATAAAGAAATCGGTGGTGCTGATAATGCTGGTCCCGTTACCTAAATCGTAGACGGCGGCATCGTCGCGGGTTTCGTTACCCACAAGCAGGTTCGGGTCGACAAACTTCGCCTGCTCGCTATGCAGAATGGTTTCCAGCACTTTGGGGGAAATTTTACAACCGCAACCGGCTCCATGGCTGTATTGCGTCAAACGAATGGCTTGCTCGCTCATGACAATCTCCTTTCATTACAATTGCACTATGTTAGCGCTCATTCCATTAAGTGATAAGTATGACTGTCTGAATTCTGCTGCAGTTGTTCAGGATCCAGACAGTTTTTGTGCAGGGAGATCAGAAACGGGTGACAAACGGTGTGGTGTCGGGCACGGAGACGGTGGTCGACGCTTTCAGCTGCGGGGTGCCCAGATAGAGGAAACCGACGATTTTGTCGTCTGCGCCGCAGTCCAGTCCTTCGCGGACCACCGGGCTGTCGGTTAACGCGCCGCTGCGCCAGATCCCGTTATACCCCTGGGCGACGGCCGCCATCTGCATGGCCATCACCGCACAGCCGGCGGACATCTCCTGCTCCCATACCGGCACCTTGTGCTGCGGCTGGCATTTGGCGACGACGGCGATAATCATCGGCGCACGGAACGGGGCGTTGCGGGCTTTTTCAATCGCCTTCTCATCCTGCCCGGCGGCTACGGCCCCGTTCTCCAGCAGGGCGCTGAAGCGATCGCGCCCTTCACCTTCTATGATAAAGAAGTGCCACGGCTGCAAGGTACCGTGATCCGGGGCGCGCATCCCGGCGCGGAGAATGTTGTCCAGCTGTTCGCCTGCCGGGGCGGGCTCCGCCAGGCGCGACGCGCTACGACGGTTAACGAGCAGTTCGAGTGCATCCATGGGGTTACTCCTGTCTTGAAATTTACTCAAAATTAACACGACGGCAGATTTTGTTACAGCGTGGCAGGCGATTCCTGCTGACAAGTGGCGGTCGGGTCATTACGATAGCCCGACAACACCGTCCAGTGGCGACGGGAAGGTAATTATCTGGACAGGGAGAATACATGCGAACCCTCTGGCGACTGTTTGCCGGCTTTTTTAAATGGACGTGGCGACTGCTGAATTTCGTCCGCAATCTGGTGATGAACATCTTCTTCATCCTTATTCTGATGGTGTGCGTGGGTGTCTGGATGCACATCAGCTCCACCAGCCAGGCCCAGAATGCCGGGCGCGGCGCGCTGCTGCTCGACATCGCCGGTGTGGTGGTGGATAAACCCTCCACCAGCAACCGTCTCGGCGTGATCGGCCGCCAGCTGTTTGGCGCCAGCAGCGATCGTCTGCAGGAAAACTCGCTGTTTGATATCGTCGACGCTATTCGTCAGGCGAAAGACGATCGCAATATCACCGGCATCGTGCTGGATCTGAAGAACTTTGCCGGGGCGGATCAGCCTTCGATGCAGTACATCGGTAAAGCACTGCGTGAGTTCCGTGACAGCGGCAAACCGGTGATTGCAGTGGGCGATAACTACAGCCAGGGGCAGTACTATCTGGCGAGCTTTGCCAATAAAGTGTGGCTCTCTCCGCAGGGCACCGTCGATCTGCACGGTTTCGCCACCAATGGCCTCTATTACAAATCCCTGCTCGATAAGCTGAAAGTCACCACCCACGTGTTCCGCGTCGGGACGTACAAATCCGCCGTTGAGCCGTTTATCCGCGATGACATGTCCCCTGCCGCCCGGGAAGCGGACAGCCGCTGGATCGGTGAGCTGTGGAAAAACTACCTTGGCACCGTGGCCGCCAACCGTCAGATCACCCCGGAGCAGGTCTTCCCGGGTGCGCAGGCGGTGCTGGACGGGCTGCGTAACGTCGATGGCGATACGGCGAAGTACGCCCTGAACAGCAAGCTGGTAGATGCCCTGGGCTCCAGCGCCGAGATTGAAAAGTCCCTGACCAAACAGTTCGGCTGGAGTAAAGAGGAGAAAAACTACAGCGCGATCAGCTTCTATGATTATCAGGCGAAAAAACCGGCTGATACCGGCGACAGCATTGCCGTGGTCTTCGCTAACGGCGCGATCATGGATGGCGAAGAGACGCCGGGCAACGTGGGTGGCGATACCACCGCCTCACAGATCCGCGACGCGCGTCTCGACCCGAAAGTGAAAGCCATCGTCCTGCGGGTCAACAGCCCGGGCGGTAGCGTTAGCGCCTCGGAAGTGATCCGCGCTGAACTGTCAGCGGCCCGCGCCGCCGGTAAACCGGTGGTAGTTTCGATGGGCGGGATGGCGGCCTCCGGTGGGTACTGGATCTCGACCCCGGCGAACTACATCGTGGCGAACCCGAGCACCCTGACCGGTTCCATCGGCATCTTCGGCGTGATTAACACCGTGGAGAACAGCCTCGACTATCTGGGCGTGCATACTGACGGTGTGGCAACCTCGCCGCTGGCGGATATCGCCATCACCAAAGCCTTACCGCCGGAAGTATCGCAGATGATGCAGCTCAGCATTGAGAACGGCTATAAGCGCTTTATCACCCTGGTGGCCGACTCCCGTAAGCAGACCCCGGCGCAGATCGACCAGATTGCCCAGGGCCATGTCTGGACCGGCCAGGATGCGAAGACCAACGGGCTGGTGGATAATCTGGGCGATTTCGATGACGCCGTGGCGAAAGCCGCCGAACTGGCGAAGCTGAAGCAGTGGCATATCGACTTCTATCAGGATGAGCCGACCTTCGTTGATCTGGTGATGGACAGCTTCTCCGGCTCGGTGAAAGCCATGCTGCCGGACGCGCTGCAGGCGTATCTGCCGGCACCGGTCGCCTCGGCAGCGAAGGCAGTCAAAGCGGAGGGCGACAAACTGGCCGCCTTTAACGATCCGCAAAACCGCTACGCGTTCTGCCTCACCTGCGCTAACGTGCGTTAATCCCCATCCCCTCTTCTGCGAAGAGGGGATTTTTCTTTGAAGACCAAGAACATAACACCATGCAGAAGAAATCAATCTATGTCGCCTACACCGGCGGTACCATCGGTATGCAGCGCTCGGAAAATGGCTATATCCCGGTTTCGGGTCATCTGCAGCGCCAGCTGGCGTTGATGCCTGAGTTCCATCGCCCGGAGATGCCGGACTTTACCATCCACGAGTATGATCCGCTGATGGACTCGTCCGACATGACCCCGGAAGACTGGCAACATATCGCCGACGACATCAAGGCGCACTACGATCAGTATGATGGCTTCGTGATCCTGCATGGCACCGACACCATGGCGTTTACCGCCTCGGCGCTCTCCTTCATGCTGGAAAACCTCAGCAAACCGGTGATCGTCACTGGCTCGCAGATCCCGCTGGCGGAGCTGCGTTCTGACGGGCAGATCAACCTGCTCAACTCGCTGTACGTGGCGGCCAACTTCCCGATTAGCGAAGTGAGTCTGTTCTTCAACAACCGCCTGTATCGCGGCAACCGCACCACCAAAGCGCATGCGGACGGCTTTGATGCCTTTGCCTCCCCGAACCTCTCCCCACTGCTGGAAGCCGGGATCCATATCCGCCGCCTCGGTACGCCACCTGCCCCCCATACGACGGGCGAGCTGGTGGTGCATCCGATTACCCCGCAGCCAATTGGTGTGGTCACTATCTATCCGGGTATCTCCGCCGATGTGGTACGAAACTTCCTGCGCCAGCCGGTAAAAGCGCTGATCCTGCGCTCCTACGGCGTGGGCAACGCCCCGCAAAATGGTGAGTTCCTGAAGGAGCTTCAGGAGGCGAGCAGCCGTGGGATTGTGGTGGTCAACCTCACCCAATGCATGTCCGGCAAAGTGAATATGGGTGGCTATGCCACCGGTAATGCCCTGGCACAAGCGGGGGTGATTAGCGGTTTTGATATGACGGTGGAAGCCACCCTGACTAAACTTCACTACTTACTGAGTCAGGATCTGGATGTGCAGTCGATTCGCACCGCGATGATGCAAAACCTGCGTGGCGAACTGACGCCAGACGAATAAGGAGCCTTTATGAAACAACGAGCCCTGTTACTGGTCGATTTACAGAATGACTTCTGCGCTGGCGGCGCGCTGGCGGTGGCTGAAGGCGACAGCACGGTGGACATCGCCAACGCGCTGATTGAGTGGTGTAAAGCCCGAGGTGAGGCGGTAGTGGCCAGCCAGGACTGGCATCCGGCAGATCACGGCAGTTTTGCCAGCCAGCATAACGTCGAGCCCTTCACCCAGGGCGAGCTGGATGGCCTGCCGCAGACCTTCTGGCCCGATCACTGTGTGCAGCACACCGAAGGCGCAGAGCTGCATCCCCTGCTGAACAGCAAAGCCATTGACGCCATCTTCCAGAAAGGGGAAAACCCGAACATCGACAGCTACAGCGCCTTCTTTGATAACGGTCACCGGCAGAAAACCGGGCTGGATCAGTGGCTGCGCCATCATGAAATCGTGGAGCTGATTGTGATGGGCCTGGCGACCGATTACTGCGTCAAATTTACCGTACTGGATGCGTTGCAGCTGGGCTACCAGGTGAACGTCATCACCGACGGCTGCCGCGGGGTCAACATTCAGCACCAGGACAGCGCCCAGGCGTTTATGGATATGGCAGCGGAAGGTGCCACGCTGTACACGCTGGCGGACTGGCAGGAAACGCAGGCGTAGCGCAGCCTTTCTCCGGGTGGCGCTGACGCTTACCCGGCCTACCAAACCCGTAGGCCCGCGCAAGCGCAGCGCCGCCGGGCAAAATTCCCATTAGTCCCATAAGGTGAACTGCCTCGCACTCTCAGCGAGACGGCAATGCTATTCTTTTTTGGCACTTTTTTCGCCACAACCTTACGTGGCGTGCTTGTTTTTTACCGTCAAAATTGAAGAGGAATTGCTATGAAACCTTTGCCCTTGTTGGCAGCCTTACCCCTGCTTTGCGCGTCCGTTGCTTCCGCCAGCGCCCTGATGTCGGTGGGCTATTTTAACGGGGGCGGCGACGTCACCGCCGGACCGGGCGGGGATATCAACAAACTCGATGTTCGCCAGATCACCCACCTGAACTACTCCTTTGGTCTGATCTATAACGACGAAAAAGACGAAACTAACCCGGCGCTAAAAGATCCGAACAAACTGCACCAGATCTGGCTCTCGCCGAAAGTGGCTGCCGACCTGGCTTTGCTCCCTGTCCTGCGCAAACAAAACCCCAATCTCAAGGTCCTGCTCTCCATAGGCGGCTGGGGCGCACGTGGCTTCTCAGGAGCGGTATCCACCCCGGAGACCCGGGCGGTATTCATCCGCTCCGCGCAAGCGATCGTTGAGAAATACGGTCTGGATGGGATCGATCTCGACTGGGAATACCCGGTTAACGGTGCATGGGGCCTGGTCGCCAGCACCCCGGCGGATCGGGATAACTTTACCGCCCTGCTGAAGGAACTGCGTACCGCGTTCGGGAATAAAAAACTGGTGACCATCGCCGTCGGCGCCAATGCAGAAAGTCCGAAAAGCTGGGTCGACGTGAAGGCGATTGCGCCGCTGCTCGATTACATCAACCTGATGACCTACGACATGGCGTACGGCACTCAGTACTTCAACGCCAACCTGTATGACTCCAGCGCCTGGCCGACCGTGGCCGCGGCGGATAAATATAGCGTGGACTTTGTGGTGAATAACTATCTGGCCGCCGGGCTAAAGCCGCAGCAGATGAACCTCGGCATCGGCTTCTACGGCCGCGTGCCGAAACGCGCCGTGGAGCCTGGCATCGACTGGAGCAAGCCGGATGCACAGAAAAACCCGGCAACCTTGCCTTATTTCAGCCCGCAGCAGATCGACCTGTTCAAATCCCTGGGCTACGACCTGACCAAAGACACCTACGTGAAGTACAACGATATCGTGAAGACGTTTTTAAACGATCCGCAGAAACGCTTTACCGAACAGTGGGACGATCAGGCTAAGGTGCCATGGCTGTCCGTGAAGGGTGATGACGGTAAGGCGCTGTTTGCCCTGTCGTACGAGAACCCGCGGTCGGTAGCGATTAAAGCGGAGTACATCAAAGAGAAAGGGCTGGCCGGGGCGATGTTCTGGGAGTACGGCGCGGATGACAACAACCAGCTGGCGAAGCAGCTGGCGGAGTCGCTGGGGATTAAGTAAAACATAAGCCCTCTCCCCGGGGAGAGGGCTTCAACCCGCAGGGTTACTGCATTTTCAGGGTCGCAATCGATTTTGGCGCGATGCCGAAATCCTCTTTCAGCTGCTGCTTACTCTTCATCACCATCTGCCCCTGGGTGTCGATGGTCATGTGCTGCGCGTCAGTGTTATTGCGCGCCTGCCACAGCATGACTAACTGGAGGCAATTCTCTTTCTGCTCCGCGGTCAGCGCCACGCCATCGGCCCATTTTCCCAGCTCAACAGCCGTGACCAGACGCTGATAAACATCCGGCGTCATGCCGTTAATCATCTCTTCAATATTCATATTAAATCGGGCTCCGAAGGAATAATTTGCTGAATCGATTTTTCAGCCTTTCGTCTGGTCGCCGTTCTGGTCGTCAGTGAAGCTCAATGAGGCGGAGTTGACGCAAAAACGCTCCCCTGTCGGCTGAGGACCGTCCGGGAAGACGTGACCGAGATGCGCGTCACAGTTTCCACAGCGAATCTCAATGCGCTCCATACCGTGGCTGATGTCCTTGAGATAGTGAATGGCCTCTTCACTCACCGGTTCATAGAAGCTCGGCCAGCCGCAGCCAGAATCGTATTTGCTTTGGGAGTTAAACAGCGCAGCGTCACACACCAGGCAGTGGTAGACACCATCGCGCTTGTTATGCAGCAGACGCCCGGTAAACGGCGGTTCCGTACCATGGTTTTGCGTCACGTAGAACTGCATTTCTGTGAGGTTTTTTTTCAGTTCATCGGGGTTTTGTTGATTCGACATAGGCTTACATCTCGCAGTTGAAACAGACAACTTTTACCCTCGATTCTAACAAAACATTAACACTGAAGTATGAACTTTTGATCTAAACTTACTCGTTGCGCAGAGGCACTCAGACAAATGTGATCTACTCCACGTTTTTATGTGGTCAGCCCTTTAAAATTCCGTGCGCAGGCCCCATATGGGTGCTAGCTCCGAGGGAATGTGAGGTGAGTCAATCGAGCAAAGGTAATGCGAAGGATTGATTTGTCGCAATGATTGACACGATTCCGCTTGACGCTGCGTAAGGTTTTTGTAATTTTACACGCAACCTTTTATTCACTAACAAATAGCTGGTGGAATATATGACTATCAAAGTAGGTATCAACGGTTTTGGCCGTATCGGCCGTATTGTTTTCCGTGCTGCTCAGGAACGTTCTGACATCGAAATCGTTGGTATCAACGATCTGTTAGACGCTGAATACATGGCGTACATGCTGAAGTACGACTCAACTCACGGTCGTTTCAACGGCACCGTTGAAGTGAAAGACGGCCACCTGGTTGTCAACGGCAAAACCATCCGTGTTACTGCTGAAAAAGATCCAGCTAACCTGAAGTGGAACGAAATCGGTGTTGACGTTGTTGCTGAAGCAACCGGTATCTTCCTGACCGACGAAACTGCGCGTAAACACATCACCGCTGGCGCGAAAAAAGTTGTTCTGACTGGTCCATCCAAAGACAACACCCCAATGTTCGTTAAAGGCGCTAACTTCGAGAAGTATGCTGGCCAGGACATCGTTTCTAACGCATCCTGCACCACCAACTGCCTGGCGCCACTGGCTAAAGTTATCAACGACAACTTCGGTATCGTTGAAGGCCTGATGACCACCGTTCACGCTACCACCGCAACTCAGAAAACTGTTGATGGCCCGTCTCACAAAGACTGGCGCGGCGGCCGCGGTGCAGCTCAGAACATCATCCCATCTTCTACCGGTGCTGCTAAAGCTGTAGGCGTTGTTCTGCCAGAGCTGAACGGTAAACTGACTGGTATGGCATTCCGCGTTCCAACTCCTAACGTATCTGTAGTTGACCTGACCGTTCGTCTGGAAAAAGCTGCTTCTTATGAAGAAATTAAGAAAGCAATCAAAGCTGCTTCCGAAGGCGCAATGAAAGGCGTTCTGGGTTACACCGAAGATGACGTTGTTTCTACCGATTTCAACGGCGAAATCTGTACTTCTGTGTTCGATGCTAAAGCGGGTATCGCACTGAACGACAACTTCGTGAAACTGGTTTCCTGGTACGACAACGAAACCGGTTACTCTAACAAAGTTCTGGACCTGATCGCTCACATCTCCAAATAAGTTGAGATGAGAATCTGATCCAAAAAGGCGACCTCGGTCGCCTTTTTTTATGGCATTAAAGACAGAGGATTGCGTAATGATTAAAACAATTTTTGCACTTCCGGTAGTCGAACAACTTACCCCTGTGCTCTCCCGCCGCCAGATCGATGACGTTGAAGTAATTGTGGTCGAACATCCGCAGGTTCAGGCTTCTGTTGCCCTGCAGGGCGCACACCTGCTCTCCTGGCAGCCAGAAGGCGAAGTGGAAGCGCTGTGGCTGAGCGACATCACCTCCTTTAAGAAAGGGGCGGCGATCCGCGGCGGCGTGCCAATCTGCTGGCCATGGTTTGGTCCGTCAGCTGAACAGGGCCTGCCGTCGCACGGTTTTGCCCGCAACCTGCCGTGGACGCTGAAAGCTCACAACGAAGATGAATCCGGCGTGGTGTTGACATTTGAACTGCAAAGCGATGACGAGACCCGCAAACTGTGGCCGCACGACTTCACTCTGTATGCTCGCTTCAAACTGGGTAACACCTGTGAGATCGAACTGGAAGCGCACGGTGAGTTTGAAACCACCTCTGCCCTGCACACCTATTTCAACGTCGGCGATATCGCTGCCGTCACGGTGAATGGCCTGGGAGATAGCTTTATCGACAAAGTGGATAATGCGAAAGAGGGCAAACTGAACGACGGTTCACAGACCTTCCCGGATCGTACCGACCGCGTCTACCTGAACCCGGAAGCCTGCAGCGTCATCGAAGATACCGCGCTGAATCGCGCTATCGAAGTTATCCATCATCACCACAGCAACGTGGTGGGCTGGAACCCGGGCCCGGCGCTCTCAGTCAGCATGGGTGACGTTCCGGATGACGGCTATAAGACGTTCGTCTGCGTGGAAACCGCCTGCGTCAGCGAACCGCAAACCGCGTCGGAAGAGAAACCTTCCCGTCTGGGACAGACCATTCACATTGTGAAGCGTTAATTCCCTGCCCTTGCCCTCTCCACGCTGAGAGGGCATGACGCTCACTTCACACTACATCCAACGCCGTTTTCTGTTTCGGTGCCGGGAAGGCCGCATCCAACTGCGTTAACGCCTCCGCAGAGAGTGAAATAGCCAGTGCGCCCGCATTCTCTTCCACATGCTTAATGGACGACGCTTTCGGGATAGCCACGACCCCGCGGTGACGTATCACCCATGCCAGCAGCACCTGCGCCGCCGTGACGTTGTACTCTTTCGCCACCGCATTCACTACCGGATGATTAAACAGCCCGGTACGCAGCCGCCCGGCCTGCGCCAGCGGGCAGTAAGCCATCACCGGCATCGACTGCTGCTGACACCACGGCAGCAGATCGTATTCGATCCCGCGTGAGCCGAGATGGTACAGCACCTGATTGGCGGCACAAGCCTGGCCGCCCGGCACCTGCCACAGCTCCTGCATATCCGCATAATCGAGGTTCGACACTCCCCAGCGGCCAATTTTGCCCTGCTGTTGCAATGTCTCCATCAGCCGGACGGTCTCATCGAGGGAATAATTCCCGCGCCAGTGCAGCAGATAGAGGTCGATATACTCGGTGCCGAGACGGCGCAGGCTGGCTTCACAGGCGGCGATACCTTTTTGTCCGCCAGCATTCCATGGGTAGACCTTGGAGACCAGGAACACCTCGTCGCGCAGGCCTTTGATGGCTTCACCGACCACCTCTTCCGCACCGCCGTCGGCATACATCTCGGCGGTATCAATCAGCGTCAGCCCTCGCTCAATGCCTGCCCGCAGGGCGTCCACTTCCTGGCGGCGCTGACCCGCTTTTTCACCCATATACCAGGTGCCCTGCCCGATGGCCGGCAGCACGATATTGTTGCCAACGTTAATGGTTTTTTCGCTCATCACACTCTCCTGTTTATCTGCATCACCCCAGGACAAACGGAGCGCAGGCGCTCCGTCATGATGCACATATTGCATCACCCTAAAAAAAACGGAGCGCAAGCGCTCCGTTGTAATGCACAAATTGCACAGTAAAGATGCACAATCAGAAACTGTAGGTCAGCCCCACCGACATCAGCCCGGTCCAGGACTTGTCGACCATCGGGCTGTCTTTTACCTCATCGCTGAGGCGGTTATAGCGGCCAGTGGCATAGACGTTCCAGTCAGGCGCAAACTTATAGCTCGCGGTCAGCTCCAGGTACGGGTTCCAGCCATCGTCTGCATCATAGCTGTTCAGGCCGCTGCGACGGGACTCTTTATGGGACACGCCATAATAGTAGTCGTTGTAGTTATCACTGTGGTATTCCACACCGATACCCGGGGTGAGCGTCAGCCCGCCGTTGGTGTAGCGGTACAACCACGCCAGATCCCAGATATAGCCGTTACTGTTATCGAGCGTATCCCCCGCCAGGGCGGTGCGCAGGAAACCGTATTCGGTGTTATGGACCCAGGAAACCCCCGCCATCATGGTGCTCTTACGTTTATCGAGCTGGCGAAGCTGATAGTTATCGCTGTCGCCTGGCTTGAAGTGCGTCGGGTCGTAATAGGCCATGATGGAGAGTTTGTCGGTCTGGTCGTTCCACAGATAGTAGCCACCGCCCAGCCCGCGGAACCAGAAATTATCCCCTTCATAGGTGATAACCGGTACCGGATAGATATCACGGTCATATTGTTTATAAGGGCTGTTGATTACGCCGACACCAGCACCAACTGACCACTGATTCTCCGCGTATGCTGTACTCACTGAGGTGGCAACGATAATCCCCAGTGCCAGAAGTTTGAGTTTGGTCACAATCCATTCTTTCCTGTAGTCAAATAATCAGCGGGTGAAGTGTAACCGTCATTCCCCCCATTTCTCAAAATTTTTTGTCAACTAATCAATTTGAGTAACCCTTTATTTTGTGTGCGACAAATGACGGAACGCTGTCAGTCAGATTACCGTTCAGTGAAGGAAGGAGGTTTATCTAAAAATATTTGGCTGAATTTCTGGATGAGTTATTGATATGTCATTGAAATTAGATTTTGCGTGCAGGCAAGTTTTGCAAATGCCATCTACGCTTAATTTTAAGAAGCTGAATACCGGATCACCCCGCGGTTTTAGCGCCCGACCTGGCACACGGGTTGCTGCTCTTGCAGTGAGGTGCAACGGGTCCCGCTTCCGGGAGCCTCTACTATTCATATGAACGGCTCTCTTCCTGTGCTAAAAAACGAAAGGACGGCATGCCATGAATATATTCGATCACTATCGCCAGCGATATGAAGCTGCCAAGGACGAAGAGTTCACACTGCAGGAATTTCTTGCCATCTGTCGGCAGGATCGCAGTGCCTATGCCAATGCGGCAGAACGACTATTGATGGCTATTGGTGAGCCGAATATGGTTGATACTGCCCAGGAGCCACGGCTTTCCCGTCTGTTTTCGAATCGGGTCGTCGCCCGATATCCTGCGTTTGAAGAATTTTACGGCATGGAAGATGCCATCGAGCAGATTGTTTCCTACCTGAAACACGCTGCTCAGGGTCTGGAAGAGAAGAAACAGATCCTGTATCTGCTGGGTCCCGTTGGCGGCGGTAAATCCTCGCTGGCTGAACGGCTGAAAGCGTTGATGCAGCGCGTGCCGATTTACGTGCTGAGCGCCAACGGCGAACGCAGCCCGGTCAACGACCATCCGCTGTGTCTGTTTAATCCGCAGGAAGATGCGCAGATCCTGGATAAAGAGTACGGTATTCCCCGTCGCTATCTCGGCACCATCATGTCGCCGTGGGCGGCGAAGCGCCTGCATGAGTTTGGCGGCGACATTACCAAATTCCGCGTGGTGAAAGCCTGGCCGTCTATTCTGGAACAGATCGCGATTGCTAAAACCGAACCGGGTGACGAGAACAACCAGGATATCTCTGCGCTGGTGGGTAAAGTGGATATCCGTAAACTGGAAAACCACGCGCAAAACGATCCTGACGCTTATGGTTATTCCGGTGCGCTGTGCCGCGCCAACCAGGGGATTATGGAGTTCGTCGAGATGTTTAAAGCGCCGATCAAGGTGCTGCATCCGCTGCTGACCGCCACCCAGGAAGGGAACTACAACGGTACCGAAGGGATCTCTGCCCTGCCGTTCAACGGTATTATTCTGGCGCACTCCAACGAATCTGAGTGGGTCACTTTCCGTAACAACAAAAACAACGAGGCCTTCCTTGACCGTGTTTATATCGTCAAAGTGCCTTACTGCCTGCGGATCTCCGAAGAGATCAAGATTTATGAAAAACTGCTGAACCACAGTGAGCTGGTTCATGCCCCATGCGCTCCGGGGACCCTGGAAACGCTGTCGCGCTTCTCGATCCTGTCGCGCCTGAAAGAGCCAGAAAACTCGAGCATCTACTCGAAAATGCGCGTCTATGACGGTGAGAGCCTGAAAGATACTGACCCGAAAGCGAAATCCTACCAGGAGTATCGTGACTACGCCGGTGTCGACGAAGGGATGAACGGTCTCTCCACGCGCTTTGCGTTCAAAATCCTCTCCCGCGTGTTTAACTTTGACCACGCCGAAGTGGCCGCTAACCCGGTACATCTGTTCTACGTCCTGGAGCAGCAGATTGAGCGTGAGCAGTTCCCGCAGGAGCAGTCTGAACGTTACCTGGAGTTCCTGAAAGGCTATCTGATCCCAAAATACGCCGAGTTTATCGGCAAAGAGATCCAGACCGCCTACCTGGAATCTTACTCCGAATACGGGCAGAACATTTTTGACCGCTATGTCACCTATGCTGACTTCTGGATCCAGGATCAGGAGTATCGCGACCCGGATACCGGCCAACTGTTTGACCGCGAGTCACTGAATGCGGAACTGGAAAAAATCGAGAAGCCTGCCGGGATCAGTAATCCGAAAGACTTCCGCAATGAGATCGTCAACTTCGTGCTGCGCGCCAGAGCGAACTTCAGCGGACGCAATCCGAACTGGACCAGCTATGAAAAACTGCGCACGGTTATTGAGAAGAAAATGTTCTCCAATACCGAGGAGCTGTTGCCGGTCATCTCCTTTAATGCCAAAACCTCAACCGACGAGCAGAAAAAACACGACGATTTTGTCGATCGCATGATGGAGAAAGGCTACACCCGCAAACAGGTTCGCCTGCTCTGCGAGTGGTACCTGCGCGTGCGTAAATCGTCTTAATAGCCCGAAAAGCCCGGCGGCGCGTTGCTTGCCGGGCCTACTACAATGTTCCGTAGGCCGGATAAGCGTTACTGCCGTCCGGCACTTACGGGCACTGAAAGTTGGCAAATGCAGTACGGGGGGCATATGACCTGGTTTATTGACCGGCGTCTTAACGGCAAAAACAAGAGCACGGTGAATCGCCAGCGCTTCTTGCGTCGTTATAAAGCGCAAATCAAACAGTCGATCTCCGAGGCCATTAATAAGCGTTCGGTCACCGACGTAGACAGTGGGGAGTCCGTTTCCATTCCGACGGACGACATTAGCGAACCGATGTTCCATCAGGGGCGCGGCGGTTTGCGCCATCGCGTTCATCCCGGTAACGACCACTTCATCCAGAACGACCGTATCGAACGTCCGCAAGGCGGGGGCGGCGGTGGTGGCGGGAGTGGTCAGGGCCAGGCCAGTCAGGACGGAGAAGGTCAGGACGAGTTTGTGTTTCAGATCTCCAAGGATGAGTATCTGGATCTGCTGTTTGAGGATTTGGCCCTGCCGAATCTGAAGAAAAATCAGCATCGTCAGTTGAATGAGTATAAAACGCACCGGGCCGGTTTTACTGCCAACGGCGTACCGGCCAACATCAGCGTGGTGCGTTCATTGCAGAACTCGCTGGCGCGCCGTACGGCGATGACGGCGGGGAAAAAGCGTGAACTTCGCGAGCTGGAAGCCAGCCTGGAGACCGTGGCAAACAGCGAGCCCGCGCAGCTGCTGGAAGAGGAGCGTCTGCGCAAAGAGATTGCCGAATTGCGCGCCAAAATTGAGCGCGTGCCCTTTATCGACACCTTTGACCTGCGTTACAAGAATTACGAAAAACGTGCGGAACCCTCAAGCCAGGCGGTGATGTTCTGCCTGATGGACGTTTCCGGCTCGATGGATCAGGCCACCAAAGATATGGCCAAGCGCTTTTATATTCTGCTCTATCTGTTCCTGAGCCGAACCTATAAGAACGTGGATGTGGTCTATATCCGCCATCACACCCAGGCGAAAGAGGTGGATGAGCATGAGTTCTTCTACTCGCAGGAGACGGGCGGGACCATTGTTTCCAGCGCCCTGAAATTGATGGATGAGGTGGTGAAGGAGCGTTACGACCCGGCGCAGTGGAACATCTATGCGGCGCAGGCGTCGGATGGCGATAACTGGGCGGATGATTCCCCGCTGTGCCATGAAATACTGGCGAAAAAACTGCTTCCGGTGGTGCGTTACTACAGTTATATCGAGATCACCCGCCGCGCCCACCAGACGCTGTGGCGTGAATATGAACATCTGCAATCCATGTTTGATAACTTCGCGATGCAGCACATTCGCGATCAGGACGACATCTATCCGGTCTTCCGGGAGCTGTTCCACAAGCAATCAGCCACCAGCAACAGTTAACTCCACCGCCGGTCACTGACCGGCGGTGTTACGATTGCCTCAGAAGGTGACGTTCATCTTCGCCCAGACGGTGCGGCCAGGCTCATTCACCGGGGTATCGGAGGAGTAACCAAAGCTGCTGTTCCCCGCCAGGTTAAGGTGTTCGCTGTAGTCTTTATCCAGCAGGTTATCGACGCCGGTGCTCAGCTTCAGGAACTTATTCACCTTATACGCCGCGTTGGCAGAGAGGATCGCGAACCCGGCGCTCTGATCGAAATCTTTCCCGACCACGTTACCTTCGTTCATCGCCACCCGGTGCTGTGGGCTGACCATACGCAGCAGGCCGGTGGAACTCCAGTCGCCCTGCTCCCACGTCAGGCCAAGACGCGCTTCCAGCGGCGGCATTTGCGGCAGCGGCTGGTGATCGTCGGTGTTCTGGCCCCAGGAGTAGTTAAGCGTGGCGTCGGTTTTCCACTGGTCGCTCAGCTGATACGAGGCGCCCATCTCGCCGCCCATGGTGGTGGCGTCCACGTTGTCGGCCTGGCTGACGTGGCTGTCGTTCGGATCGTAGCTAAACAGGATGAAGTCGTTGATGCGCCCGACGTAGGCGGAGATCCACCCGGTGGTGCGCTCGCCTTTGTACTGAGCCCCGATGTCGAGCTGAGTGGTTTTCTCCGGCTTCAGATTGTCAAACACGTCCGAGGTGCCATCCGGCCCGTAGGTCGGGGAGAACAGCTCCCAGTAGTCCGGGAAACGCTCGGTATAGCCCAGCCCGGCGTAGACCATGGCCGGCAGAGTGCCCAGGTTATGCTCCACGCGCAGGAAGCCCGCCGGGAGAGTATCTTCCCGGCTGTCGCTGCCGATGCCGGTGTAGTTATCCACCTCAACCTTATCCAGACGCGCGCCGCCGATAACTTTGCTCAGATCGGTGGCATTCCACGTCAGCTCACCAAAGGCGCCGTAATCGTGGAAACGGGCATCTTCCTGCCAGCCAGCATCCTGGTCATCTTCATTGCTGCGGTGGGTGTTGGTCTGCATGTCCACCCCGCTTTGCAGCTGGAAATCAGACCACAGCCAGGTGCCCATCATTCGGCCGCCGACGGTACGGCGATCGACCTGTTTCTCCATCGGCATCGACATGTCCATCGAGCCCATGGACATACCCCCGCCCATGGTGCCCGCAGAGCGCATGGAGTAGTTATCCATGATGTGGTTGGCGTAGTTGTAGTAGATGCTCATGTCCAGCGAGTCGAAGACTTCACCGATATGCTCTTTCTTAAAGCGCAGGCCCAGGCTTTCGCGTTTGAACTGGGAGCCATCCATCCCGCGCCCGGCGTAGCTGGCGTCCCCGTTACCCTGCCCGGCGGTCAGCTCCAGCAGCGTGTCGGCATCCGGCGTCCAGCCGATGGCGAGGTCGGTGTTCCACTTGTCCCACTTCGAGGCCACGCGATCGCCATTGCCATCTTTGTAATCGCCGGATTTCGATTTATTGCCGTTCAGGCGGACATAGCCCTGGTCATTACCAAAGCTGACGTCAGCGTTCTCATCGAAACGATCGTTGGAGGCGGCGAGGAAGCTGGCATCGCCCTTGACGCCCGCGCTGTCAAAACGTGGCGGTTCCCGGTCGAAGCGCACCGTCCCGGCGGAGTTGCCTGGCCCCCAGAGCACGGTTTCCGGCCCTTTGGTCACGGTGAGCAGATCGTAGCTTTCTGGCGAGATGTACGAGCTCGGGGCATCCATTCGCGACGGGCATGCCCCGAGCATCTCGCTGTCGTTGGTCAGCAGGCGCAGACGGGAACCGAACATGCCGCGAAACACCGGGTCGCCATTGCTGCCGCCGTTACGGATCTGGCTGAAGCCGGGAATGGTTTTCAGGTAATCGGAACCATCGCTGGCCGGGACCGGCTGACGCGGCGTTTTTGGCGAGGTCACGATCTCCAGCGGCGAGAGAACCGGGGCGGTCACGGTGATCACGTCGCCATCATTAAGCTGTGGCGCGGCGTTTTGCTCGGCGCCAGACGCAGTACAGGAGAGCGCGACCAGCAACGACCATGCCAGCGGATGGGGTGAAAATCTTACTTTATTCATTACGGTACCTGGCTAAAAGTGTCGGTGTGTACCGCTACAAAGAACGAATCCCTTTGTTCAGAGAATTACCGTAACGAGCAGGCACATGAGTCAGGCCGAAATTCTGCCGGGGCGTGCCATGCGGAACAACGTTTACTGAAGAGAATAAGAAGTGCAGAAAGGGGTTGAAAAATCATACGGCCAGTGATTAGCGCCCTGCCAGTACCACACCCGATTACCGTTTTTTTGTGGGATAAGACTTTTTACCCGCCGGTAACAGCGTAAAGTAAGCAGGCTAACTTTTTTGCAAGGATAACAATATGATTGACCCAACTCTGCTTATTCTTCTGGGGCTCGCTGCGCTGGGCTTTGTCAGCCATAACACCACCGTCGCCATTTCCATTCTGGTGCTGATCATCGTGCGGGTCACGCCGCTCAACACCTTTTTCCCGTGGATTGAAAAGCAAGGGCTGACCGTCGGGATTATCATCCTCACCATCGGCGTGATGGCGCCGATCGCCAGCGGCACCCTGCCCGCCTCGACGCTGATCCACGCCTTTATGAACTGGAAATCATTGATTGCCATCGCTGTAGGTGTGTTTGTGTCGTGGCTTGGCGGACGCGGTGTCACGCTGATGAGTTCCCAGCCGACGCTGGTGGCCGGACTGCTGGTAGGCACGGTGCTGGGGGTGGCGCTGTTCCGTGGCGTGCCGGTCGGCCCGCTGATTGCCGCCGGGCTGGTGTCGCTGTTTATCGGGAAGTCGTAGCCAGACTGGCGATATACCGCGCCGGGGTCTGACCCAGCCCCTTTTTGAACATGGTGATAAAGGCAGTGGTGGAGTCATAGCCCAGATTATGGGCCACCTGCTGCACCGACTGGCCGCGGATCAACCCCTGCAGGGCCACAATCAGCTGGAGCTGATGCCGCCAGCGGCGAAAGCTGAGCCCGGTCTCACTCACCACCAGCCGGGCAAGGTTGCGCTCACTCATTGCGAAATGGCTTGCCCACTGATGCAACGTCTGCCATTGCGCCGGGGAGGCGGCCATGGTCTCACTCATCAGGCGGATTTTAGGGTGCGGAGAGACCGGGAGCTGGAGCTGCTCTTCAGGCTGGCGGGGCAGTTCATCAAACAGCACCTCCACCAGCCGCCGGGTAGCGGGCTCCTGCTTTTCAGGGCTGCGCACCGCCAGGGTCAGGATTAACTCCCGCACCAGCGGCGAAATTTTTAGCGTGCAGCAGCGATCCGGCATAGCCACGGCCCCGGGCTCGATAAATAAAAAGCAGAGCCGGGCGCTGGGGGTGGCTCTGTTGCTGTGCGGCAGCTGGCCGGGGATCCAGACCGCAAACTGCGGCGGCACCATCCACATGGCGTTCTCCACCTCACAGGTGATCGCCCCATGCAGGGCCAGGATCAGCTGCCCTTTACGGTGCTGATGTCGGGGAATACGCTGCTCGTCCGCCACCACGCGCACGTGAAACGCCACTGCGGCGTCATGCTGGCTGTCGGGATCGTACCCTTCAAGGCCCAGACCGATCATAATCTTGTCCGATATTAGCGATAATCTGTCATTTTAGCTTGATTTCAACTGTCCTGAAAATGCGTATCCTGTAGCCTCATTTCGACGTAAGAGATAACAATGACCATAGCCCTTCCGACTACCGGCAAGCAGCGGGCGCTGCTGATTGCCGGGATCCTGCTAATTGCCACCTCGCTGCGGGTGACCTTTACCGGCGCTGCGCCGCTGCTGGACGCTATTCGCGACGATTATGGCCTGACTACCGCCCAGACCGGACTGCTCACTACGCTCCCCCTGCTGGCCTTTGCGCTGATCTCGCCCCTGGCGGCCGGTCTCGCCCGCCGCATCGGCATGGAGCGCAGCCTGTTTATCGCCCTGCTGCTAATTATCGCCGGGATCGCCCTGCGCTCCCTGCCCTCCGCAATGCTGCTGTTTGGCGGCACGGCGGTGATTGGCTGCGGTATTGCGCTCGGCAACGTGCTGCTGCCGGGGCTGATTAAACGTGATTTCCCCGGCCAGGTGGCGAAACTGACCGGGGCGTACTCCCTGACGATGGGGGCCGCGGCGGCGCTCGGTTCGGCGCTGGTGGTGCCCGTCGCCCTCAGCGGTGCAGGCTGGCACGGTGCGCTGTTGATGCTGATGGTGTTTCCCCTGCTGGCGCTGCTCCTGTGGCTGCCGCAGTGGCGCCAGCGCCCTGTCGGGTCGTTGAGCGGCGCGCGGGCGCTGCATAGCCGGGGGATCTGGCGCTCAACGCTGGCCTGGCAGGTGACGCTGTTCCTGGGGATCAACTCGCTTATCTACTATGTGATTATTGGCTGGCTGCCGGCGATCCTGCAGAGCCACGGCTACAGCGAAACCGAAGCCGGGTCCCTGCACGGGCTGTTACAGCTGGCAACCGCCGCACCGGGGATTGTGGTGCCGCTGCTCCTGCTTCGGCTGAAGGATCAACGTGGCGTGGCCGGACTGTCGGCAATGATGTGTGCGGTGAGTGCCGCCGGGCTGTGGTTTATGCCAGATCTGGCGGTGATGTGGACGCTGATTTTTGGCTTCGGTTCCGGGGCCACCATGATCCTCGGCCTGACGTTTATTGGCCTGCGCGCCAGCTCGGCGCATCAGGCCGCGGCCCTTTCCGGGATGGCGCAATCGGTGGGCTATCTGTTGGCTGCCTGTGGTCCCCCGCTGATGGGGAAAATCCACGATGCCAACGGCGACTGGCGGATCCCGCTGCTGGCCTGTGCACTGGTTTCAGTGGTGATGGCCCTCTGCGGGATGCTGGCCGGACGTGACCGGGAGATCACGTCCGGCTAAATCAGCCTTCAGTAATTCTGTGCTGCGCGAAGCATAGCGTGCACCAGCGGGGCCGGTCGGCCTGCCAGCGCGGCGCGCTCATGCTGGAACAGCGTGGCGATAAAGAACGGGTGCGTCACCAGCTCTACGGCACGGATCTCACCCTGCGCGTCCCAGCCGGTGACGCGCATATCGCCCTTCTCCAGCGCCTGCGCGAACTCAGGCGAAACGCCGTAATTGCAGTGATAACCCTCTTCGATCTCTTCCTGGCCATAGGCTTTGGCAATCAGGGTATTGGCGCGCAGTTCAATGGTGTCGCTTTGCTCAACCAGCGAGCAGGTCAACGGGGCAATCACCATCCGGCCTTCGGTATCCGTCTCGGCGTGGGCCGCATCCTGCCAGCCCAGGACGTTGCGGGCATATTCAATCAATGCATGCTGGAAGCCGCCGCAGGTGCCAAGAAACGGGACGCTGTTTTCACGGGCGTAGCGTGCGGCAATAAACGCAGCGTCAGCATTTTTATAGGGGCTGGCCGGAACCAGCCAGATAGCGTCGTAGCCGACCAGATCTTCCGGGCTGGTTAATTCGGTGGTTGCCAGCCAGTCGTAGTCGGCCGTGATGTCCAGCACCGCTGCGGCATCGTCAATGGCCAACGGGATCGCCTGGTGAGCCAGTACGTCAGGATTGTAGTCGCCAACCAGTGCAATTCGGAGGGTATTTTTTACCGCGGAGAGTTCCATAGAGTGATCCTTATGCCAGACAAATATCAGATAACATAAGGAACCTCAGACTACCGATCTTTCGTTGATATCACAACACCTTAAAATACGTGGGCAGAATGTGATAGCGTTGAAGCGCTATAGCGTGGCAGGGAGAAGGAGCAAAAAATGATTCAGTGCAAACGTCTGTATGATGAGGCCAGTAAAGAGGATGGATACCGGATCCTGGTGGACCGGCTCTGGCCGCGGGGGATGAAAAAGGAGGCGCTACTGTACGATGAGTGGTGTAAAACGCTGACCCCTTCCAATGACCTGCGCAAGGCGTTTCACAGCGAGACGATCGACTTTGCCAGTTTCAGCCAGGCCTATCGTCAGGAGCTGGCGCGGCATCAGAATGAGGGGCTGCGGATTGCCCGCCTGGCGGACAAGCAGACCGTGACGCTGCTGTATGGGGCGAAAGACCGGCAGCAGAATCACGCTCTGGTGTTAGCCGACTGGCTGCGTCAGCTTTAAATCAATCCAGCATCAGGGCGTCAAGGGTTTCCGGCGCCTGTTCAGGGGAGATCGGCATCAGATGTTCCGGGCGCACAAACGCAAACCCCATCTGATTATCAAACGAAAATACGTCGCCGGTCACCAGCCACAGGGCACGTTCTGCACCCGGCGGCAGTTCTGTCACGATCCCGTTGACGGGGTTCAGAAAGCGCTGCCCCGGCTGGCAGAGGCTGAATAACTCAACGGATTTTCCGATATTGCGACGCCCTGCTGGCGTGCGGGCACCGATAATCATCGCCAGGTTGCCCGGGTTTAACTGAAACATATTTCCTCGAATGTGGCTGCTGAATACTTAGGAATAATCTTAGTGCAAAGTGTATCTCAGCCAACGAGCCCTGTCACCAGGGTGAAGGGGTGATCTGTTCTCCATGATTTCTTCATCATGCCGACAAGTTTCCTTGCTAGAGTGGCGCTGTTCTCACTTGACCAGAGAACATCATTCCGTAATCAAGATCTATTTTCCCCGGCGCGTGCCGGGGATTTTTTTATCCGCCCGAATTTACTGTTCCACGCCAGAATATATGAAATGTCGTCAATTCATGTTCTACTACCCGCAGTCGAATCTTTCAGCAAAACAGACAGGTACAGAGGTCTTCTGTAGGGGAGTTGAGCAGCGTCATGTCGGATATTATTCTTGCCCGTGTTTCAGAAACACTTAGCACGGAGCAATCACTTGAGAGCCTGGTGCGTCAGTTGCTCGAAATGCTTGAAGTGGTCACCGACATGGAGTCGACCTACCTCACTAAAATCGATATTAATGCCCGCCTGCAGCATATTCTGTACGCCCGAAACAGCAAACAGATGCAGATCCCGGAAGGGCTGAGCGTTCCCTGGGGCGAGACCCTGTGCAAGCGGGCGATCGATTCTGACTGCTTCTTCAGCAATAACGTGGCCGAGCACTGGGGTGACTGTGATGCGGCAAAATCGCTGGGCATCACCACCTACATGAACATACCGATTCATCTGACGGATGGTTCCCTGTACGGCACCCTGTGCGCCGCCAGCTCCAGCAAACATCCCCTGAGCGAACGCGGCGAGCACGTCCTGAAACTCTTCGCCGGGCTTATCGCCCAGAACATCGAGAAAGAGTCGCTGGTCAGGCAGCTGCGCGAAGCCAATGCCGCCCTGATCGCACACTCCTATACCGATGCCCTGACCGGTCTGCCAAACCGCCGCGCCATCTTTGAAAATCTCACCACCCTCTTCTCGCTGGCGCGCCATCTGAACCGCAACGCCATTATCGCCTACATCGATCTGGATGATTTTAAGCTGATTAACGATCGCTTTGGTCATGAGGCGGGCGACCAGTTTCTGGTTGAGGTGGGCAAGCGCCTGAACGATGGGCGCGGCGACGATGAGATCGTGGGCCGACTGGGTGGGGACGAATTCCTGGTCGCCTGCCTCTGTCAGGATCGCGAGAGCGACGAGCAAACCTCATTAAGCCTGGTGAAAACGCAGCTGAGTGCGCAAATTGCCGGTGAATACTGGCTGGGGGATGTGCACCTTGTCTATCCGGGTGCCAGCCTCGGGGTGATTGAGGTGGATCCTGCTGAACTTGATGCCGACAGCGCGCTGCGGGCAGCCGATGCTGCCATGTACAGCAATAAGAAAGGCAAACTTAAAACGCCCTTTCTCAATATCGACTAACCCCGTAAACTCGACGGGTTTTGCATTTACTGACAGGTGGTAGCATGCGGCTTGGTATTCTGTTCCCGATTGTGATTTTTATCACGGCGGTCATCTTTTTAACGTGGTTTTTTGTCGGCGGTTACGCTGCGCCCGGGGGATAAGTGAGAAAAACGACCATTATTATGCTGATTGTCGCCATCGCGGCCGTTGCCGGAAGCCAACTGGGCTGGTGGTAAGAGATGCAAAAAGACCGCCGATAATGGCGGTCTTTTTGTCTGAAGCGTCGGTTTAGCTTCTCACTTTACGGTAGATAAACAGCACTACCAGTGCGCCAACCACCGCTACCATGAAGCTACCGAAGTTGAAGCCATCGACTCTGCCGAAACCGAAAAGGGTACTGATCCAGCCCCCAACGACGGCACCGATGATCCCCAGTATGACCGTAACGATGAATCCACCGCCATCTTTGCCCGGCATGATCCACTTAGCCAGAATACCCGCGATAAGCCCAAAGATAATCCAGGATATGATTCCCATAGCTGCTTTCCTCTCTGTATGGTTTTTGTCGTCAAATCAAATACACACAAAGCTTAGCACAGGATTCAGAAAAGCAAGTTTGTGATAGCCATCACGTGAAAATTTTAAGAATTTGTCGATAAACGCACTTCCGTACAAAAGATGGGGTTGCATTCGTTAATGAGAAACATTATCTTTCTCAATACTGAATAGTTGAGCAAATCACTCAGGTATTCAGTACGACATTGCTCACATTGCTTCCAGTATTTCTTGCCCACGTTACGTGGGCTTTTTTTTGCCCTGCCCGCGTGATTTGATCGTTCCGCTATTTGCTATTACGCTTATCAGCACAATTCATTCATAGCCAGAATGGTGTTGATAACATGAACGTAACCAGTCGATTCGTGATCTGTATTAACCTTGTTTGTGCCAGTTCGTTGTTGTTGATTCTTTCTGACAAATTTAACTGGTTTTAATGTGAGCAGGCCCGGCACCCCGCCGGGTTCTTCGCCTTAATCATCCCCTTCGATCAAGAATCCCGCGCGACGTATCGCCTCCTTGCAGTCTGTGACGCCTGCGGCATATCCGGCTTCGATATCGCACACCGGGCTGGCGCTGGTATAAGGGAGCTTCACTTCTGTGGCGAGCTGCTGTTTCAGCCGGGCGTTCTCCTGGCGAAGGGAGAGCAGTTCGGCGGCAAGATCTGCAAGAGTGGCAGGCGTTGGTGCGGATATGTCGCCTGTAGTGAGGCGATGAAGACATGTGTCGTCAATCATGGTCCCTCCTCCTGGATATTAGCATCACTAAACGCAGGACGGGTTCCAGAGACGGAACCCACCGCGGCGTAGGGCAGATCGTGTACGGAAGTGAGGAGGAATAGAGTGGGTAGCCTAGTGGCGTTCCGGTTCACACCAGGCATTCATTAACTGCCTCAAAACGTAGATAAGCCCCGACACAATCAGAAGCGCGGATAAGGCTGCCAGCAACGCAATTGTCATAAGAAACTCCATGTCCTCAGGTTTGTTCCTTGAGAATCTTAGAAGGTATTTTTCATTTGTCATCTTTTATTGATTTAAGAATGACGCAACCGCGCTGGAGAACCGTTCTGGCTGATCGAGCATGACAAAATGAAAACTGTCATCGATACGCGTGAAATGGATTTCGGATGCAGCGGCATAGGCTTGACGGTACATCGTCTCCACGCTGGCTGCAGGTATCCCGAATAAAGGGTCATACGCATACACGATCTCAATAGGCGCCCGAATGCGGCCAAGCTCGGGACGCAAATCAGTAACCATTAGTTCATACACTGCATCCGCAACGGTTTTGCGATCAGAATTGATCCCCGCCGCCACCAGAGCAGGTCTCACCGCCTCGGTCCTGGCTAAACGGGCAATGGAGGTATTCTGAAACGCTACGAATTGCTCCGCCGACTGGGACAGTAGCCAGTCCCGCATGGCGGTTGCATGCGGGACCGCCGTTTCGCTGGTCGCCGCAGGGTTAATCGTCAACGTATAGAACGGCAAAGCATCGACGATCATCAAGCGACCGACCAGGTCGGCATAACGGGCCCCCAGCATCAAGGCGATCTCCCCCCCAAGAGAGTGGCCAATGATCACAGGGGCTTTAATGTGCTGGGTGTTGATATATTCCGCGATGGCATCAACTGCCGGAGCGATGACCTTCCCTTCCGGGTTGGAAATAGCAGGTGTACCCGCAAATCCCGCAAGTTCGACAAGATGAATGCGGTGGCTCGTACGTAAACCTGAGGCTAAATCGGCCCAAACGTCGCGAGACGACGCCAGCCCCGGAATCAATATGACATCCGTTCCTGTGCCTTCGGTCTGTACAGAGATGCGCTGCGAGTTTGGTTGTTCTGAAGCCCTGGTGGGAGACTGAGCGGCGGACGCCGGGACTAAGATTGACATCAGTAAAAGAGTTCCTCCGATCATTGCACGGATATTTGCGGTACGCATTAGATGATCCTGTTTAAAATATTTTCGAACCCATCGTCCCTGAAGCTATCTTGATGTTGATAACCGTTTGAGGGCTATGAATAAAAAAAACGGGAGCCCATCGGCTCCCGTTCTCATACAACCCGAAATCCGGATTACATGTTTTCGATGATCGCGTCACCAAACTCTGAACATTTCAGCAGTTTAGCGCCTTCCATCAGACGTTCGAAATCGTAAGTTACGGTTTTGGCGTTAATCGCGCCTTCCATACCTTTAACGATCAGGTCTGCGGCTTCGAACCATTCCATGTGACGCAGCATCATTTCTGCGGACAGGATGATGGAACCTGGGTTCACTTTATCCTGACCAGCGTACTTAGGCGCTGTACCGTGGGTTGCTTCGAACAGGGCGCACTCGTCACCGATGTTCGCGCCTGGTGCGATACCGATACCGCCAACCTGCGCCGCCAGGGCGTCGGAGATGTAGTCACCGTTCAGGTTCATACAGGCGATAACGTCGTACTCAGCCGGACGCAGCAGGATCTGCTGCAGGAACGCATCGGCGATCACATCTTTAATGATGATCTCTTTGCCGGTGTTCGGGTTCTTGATCTTCTGCCACGGGCCGCCGTCGATCGGTGAGCCACCGAACTCTTCCGCCGCCAACTGGTAACCCCAGTCTTTGAACGCGCCTTCGGTGAACTTCATGATGTTGCCTTTGTGAACGATGGTCACAGAGTCACGGTCGTTGGTGATCGCGTATTCAATCGCTGCACGAACCAGGCGCTTGGTGCCGTCTTCGGAGCATGGCTTGATACCGATACCGCAATGTTCAGGGAAGCGAATTTTCTTCACGCCCATCTCATCGCGCAGGAATTTGATCACTTTCTCTGCGTCGGCAGAGTCAGCTTTCCACTCGATGCCCGCGTAGATATCTTCGGAGTTCTCACGGAAGATAACCATGTCGGTCAGCTCAGGGTGTTTAACCGGGCTTGGGGTGCCCTGGTAGTAACGCACCGGGCGCAGGCACACATACAGGTCGAGTTCCTGACGCAGAGCAACGTTCAGGGAGCGAATACCGCCACCGACTGGCGTGGTCAGTGGGCCTTTGATGGCAACGCGGTAGTCACGGATCAGATCCAGCGTCTCAGCTGGCAGCCAGACGTCCTGGCCATAAACGTGGGTAGATTTTTCACCGGTGTAAATTTCCATCCAGGAAATTTTACGCTCGCCTTTATAGGCTTTCTCAACAGCGGCATCCACCACTTTCAGCATTGCTGGGGTTACGTCAACACCGATACCGTCACCTTCGATGAACGGGATAATCGGATTGTGTGGGACGTTCAGCTTGCCGTCTTGCAGGGTGATCTTTTTACCTTCCGCCGGAACTACTACTTTGCTTTCCATTAACCTCTCCTTCGGGCGCTTCTGGTTGTTACTGATCTTATGTTAATAATTTGTAATGAGCCCTTCGATAGTACCTGAATGTCTGGCGCCATGAAAGGCATTCGTTATTAGGCTATAATGCGGCAATTGATAACGTCTGAAAATACCATGCAGAAAACTTCTTTTAGAAATCACCGGGTTGAACGATTCAGCACACGACAAGCTGCCAGGCCGCGCAAACCGCGCGAGGCGACACGCGTCATAGTGTTCAATAAACCCTACGATGTGCTGCCGCAGTTTACCGACGAAGCCGGACGCAGTACGTTGAAGGAATACATCCCCATTCAGGGGGTTTATGCCGCAGGCCGACTCGATCGCGACAGCGAAGGACTGATGGTGCTCACCAACGACGGTGAGCTGCAGGCCAGGCTCACTCAGCCCGGGAAACGCACCGGCAAAATCTACTATGTGCAGGTTGAGGGCATTCCGGATGACGACGCGCTGGCCGCATTGCGTAACGGCGTCACGCTGAATGACGGCCCTACCCTGCCTGCGGGCATTGAGCTGGTCAGCGAGCCTGAGTGGCTCTGGCCGCGCAATCCCCCCATCCGTGAACGCAAATCGATTCCCGTTTCGTGGATAAAAGTCACCCTGTATGAAGGCCGCAACCGCCAGGTGCGTCGCATGACGGCCCATGTCGGGCATCCGACATTACGTCTGATTCGCTACGCGATGGGCAGTTACACGCTGGATAGCCTCGCCAACGGTGAGTGGCGGGACGTTACCGAACAAGGAGAACATCATGTTTAAGCCGCACGTCACGGTGGCCACGATTGTCCACGCCGAGGGCAAATTTTTAGTGGTGGAAGAGACCATTAAGGGTAACGCGCTGTGGAACCAGCCTGCGGGCCATCTTGAAGCCGATGAGACGCTGGTTCAGGCCGCGCGTCGTGAACTGTGGGAAGAGACCGGCATTCATGCCGAACCGCAGCACTTCATCCGCTTACATCAGTGGATCGCCCCGGATAAGACCCCGTTTTTGCGCTTCCTGTTTGCCATCGAGCTTAGCGAAATGTGCGCCACTGAGCCGCACGACAGCGATATCGATCGCTGCCTGTGGGTGGATGCCGACACGATCCTGACCGCCACCAATCTGCGTTCGCCGCTGGTTGCGGAGAGTATTCGCAGCTACCTCACCGGCAATCGTCTGCCGCTGGAGACGATCGGCGAATTTAACTGGCCGTTTACAGAGGGTGTCAATGCCGGGGGCGCGTGATAGAATACGCCGCCTTGAAGTTCAATGTCGTGAGTATTCCAATGTCTGAAAGCCAAAAAAAAGTGATCGTCGGCATGTCC
This sequence comes from Leclercia tamurae, assembly GCF_025566055.1. Lineage (GTDB taxonomy): Bacteria > Pseudomonadota > Gammaproteobacteria > Enterobacterales > Enterobacteriaceae > Enterobacter > Enterobacter tamurae. Next base: position 225,530 of record NZ_JAMHKS010000078.1, on the reverse strand, counting down.
GGCGGCGTCGATTCTTCCGTCTCTGCCTGGCTGTTGCTGCAACAGGGCTATAAGGTCGAAGGCCTGTTCATGAAGAACTGGGAAGAGGACGATGGCGAGGAATACTGTACCGCGGCTGAAGATCTGGCTGATGCGCAGGCGGTCTGCGACAAGCTCGGCATTGAACTGCACACCGTCAACTTTGCGGCAGAGTACTGGGATAACGTGTTCGAGCATTTCCTGGCTGAATACAAAGCCGGCCGCACGCCGAACCCGGACATCCTCTGCAACAAAGAGATCAAATTCAAAGCCTTCCTCGAATTCGCTGCTGAAGATTTGGGTGCTGACTACATCGCGACCGGCCACTACGTTCGCCGCGCCGATGTCGACGGCAAAAGCCAGCTGCTGCGCGGTCTCGACGGCAACAAAGATCAGAGCTACTTCCTCTATACCCTCGGCCACGAACAGATTGCCCAAAGCCTGTTCCCGGTGGGCGAGCTGGAAAAACCGGAAGTGCGTAAAATCGCTGAAGAACTGGATCTGATCACCGCCAAGAAAAAAGACTCTACCGGTATCTGCTTTATCGGTGAGCGCAAATTCCGTGAATTCCTTGGCCGCTATCTGCCTGCCCAGCCGGGCAAAATCGTCACCGTGGATGGCGATGTGATTGGCGAACACCAGGGATTGATGTACCACACCTTAGGCCAGCGTAAAGGGCTGGGGATCGGCGGCACCAAAGAGGGTAGCGAAGATCCGTGGTACGTGGTTGATAAAGACATTGAAAACAACATTCTGATTGTGGCCCAGGGCCATGACCATCCGCGTCTGATGTCCATCGGCCTGATTGCTCAACAGCTGCACTGGGTCGATCGCCAGCCGCTGAAAGGCACGCTGCGCTGCACGGTGAAAACCCGTTATCGTCAGACCGATATTCCCTGCACTATTACCGCGCTGGACGACGAACGCATTGACGTGCGTTTCGACGAGCCGGTTTCTGCCGTAACGCCGGGCCAGTCTGCCGTCTTCTACAGCGGTGAGATCTGCCTCGGCGGCGGTATTATCGAACAACGCCTGCCGCTGACCGCGGTTTAATGCGATTACACACAGAAAGGAGCCAGTGTGGCGAAGAACTTTTATGACATCACCCTGGCGCTGGCGGGAATTTGCCAGTCTGCCCGTCTGGTGCAACAGCTGGCGCATCAGGGTCATTGCGATGCTGACGCGCTGCACGTTTCGCTCAACAGCGTTGTGGATCTGAACCCCAGTTCAACTCTCGGCGTCTTTGGTGGTAGCGAAGCGAATCTTCGCCTCGGTCTGGAAACCTTACTCGGTGTGTTAAATGCCAGCAATCGTCAGGGACTGAATGCGGAACTGACGCGTTACACCCTCAGCATGATGGTGCTGGAGCGCAAACTGAATGCCGCCAAAGGGGCGATGGACACCCTGGGCGATCGCATTTCAGGTCTTCAGCGTCAGCTCGATCATTTTGATTTGCAGTCAGAGACGTTACTCAGCGCCATGGCCGGTATTTATGTGGATGTTATCAGTCCACTGGGGCCGCGGATCCAGGTCACCGGATCCCCTGCCGTCCTGCAAAGCCCGCAGGTACAGGCCAAAGTGCGTGCTTCGCTGCTGGCCGGTATTCGTGCCGCAGTGCTGTGGCAACAGGTCGGCGGTGGCCGCCTGCAGTTAATGTTTTATCGTAATCGCCTGACGACCCAGGCAAAACAAATTCTTGCTCATTGTTAACCTCCCGGAGTTGCGAACTATGGAATTATCCTCACTGACCGCCGTTTCCCCTGTCGATGGACGCTACGGCGATAAAGTCAGCGCGCTGCGCGGGATCTTCAGCGAATATGGTCTGCTGAAATTCCGTGTCCAGGTTGAAGTACGCTGGCTGCAAAAGCTGGCCGCGCAGGCAGCGATCGCGGAAGTTCCTGCTTTTCACAGCCAGGCAAACGATTACCTTGATAAAATCGTTGCGGAATTCAACGAAGAAGACGCCGTGCGCATTAAAACCATCGAGCGCACCACCAACCACGACGTGAAAGCGGTTGAGTATTTCCTGAAAGAAAAAGTGGCCAGCGTCCCGGCGCTGCACGCGGTATCTGAATTTATTCACTTCGCCTGTACGTCTGAAGATATTAATAACCTCTCCCACGCACTGATGCTCTCTACCGCGCGTGAGGAAGTGGTTCTGCCGTACTGGCGCAAAATCATCGACGCGGTGAAAGCCCTGGCGGTGGAGTATCGCGATATCCCGCTGCTCTCCCGTACCCATGGTCAGCCAGCCACCCCGTCCACCATCGGCAAAGAGATGGCTAACGTCGCCTACCGTATGGAGCGTCAGTACCGCCAGCTGGAGCAGGTGGAGATTCTTGGCAAAATCAACGGTGCCGTCGGTAACTATAACGCCCACATCGTCGCCTACCCGGAAGTGGACTGGCACCAGTTTAGCGAAGAGTTTGTTACTTCTCTGGGTATCCAGTGGAACCCGTACACCACGCAGATCGAGCCACACGACTACATCGCCGAGCTGTTTGACTGCATCGCGCGCTTCAACACCATCCTGATCGACTTCGATCGTGATGTGTGGGGCTACATCGCCCTGAACCACTTCAAGCAGAAGACCATCGCTGGTGAAATCGGTTCTTCCACCATGCCGCACAAGGTTAATCCAATCGACTTCGAAAACTCCGAAGGCAACCTGGGTCTGGCAAACGCTATGCTGCAACACATGGCCAGCAAACTGCCGGTATCCCGCTGGCAGCGCGACCTGACCGACTCCACCGTGCTGCGTAACCTTGGCGTGGGCATTGGCTATGCGCTGATTGCGTATCAGTCTACCCTGAAGGGTGTGAGCAAGCTGGAAGTGAACCGCGAGCGCCTGCTCGACGAACTGGATCACAACTGGGAAGTGCTGGCGGAGCCGATCCAGACCGTGATGCGCCGCTATGGCATCGAAAAGCCGTACGAAAAACTGAAAGAGCTGACCCGCGGCAAGCGCGTTGACGCCGAAGGCATGAAACAGTTTATCGACGGTCTGGAACTGCCAGAAGACGAGAAAACCCGCCTGAAAGCGATGACCCCGGCCAACTATATCGGCCGCGCCATTGCGATGGTTGACGAACTGAAATAACGCTTTTTGCCCTCTTTCCGCCCGGAAAGAGGGTTCCCTCCCCTCCGGTTTACGAAATGTTTATCCCTGTCGCAACATAATCAGCTTAAACTATTCAGACCATTCATATTAGGGAGAAGCGATGATGCGCGTACTGGTTGTTGAGGATAATGCGTTGCTACGTCATCACCTGAAGGTTCAGCTTCAGGAAATGGGGCATCAGGTGGACGATGCCGAAGATGCCAAAGAAGCCGACTACTATCTCAATGAACATCTGCCCGATATCGCCATCGTTGATCTCGGTCTGCCTGATGAAGATGGCCTGTCGCTGATCCGCCGCTGGCGCAGCCACGATGTCTCCCTGCCGGTGCTGGTCCTGACCGCCCGCGAAGGCTGGCAGGATAAGGTTGAAGTGCTGAGCGCCGGCGCGGATGACTACGTCACCAAACCGTTCCATATTGAAGAGGTCGCCGCCCGCATGCAGGCGTTGATGCGCCGCAACAGCGGTCTGGCCTCGCAGGTGATCTCCATTCCACCGTTTCAGGTGGATCTCTCCCGCCGCGAACTGGCCATCCATGATGAGGTGATTAAACTCACCGCTTTTGAATACACCATCATGGAGACGCTGATCCGCAACAGCGGCAAAGTGGTGAGCAAAGATTCTCTGATGCTCCAGCTCTACCCCGATGCCGAGCTGCGCGAAAGCCATACCATCGATGTGCTGATGGGGCGTCTGCGCAAGAAAATTCAGGCGCAGTACCCGGAGGATGTCATTACCACCGTGCGCGGTCAGGGCTATCTGTTCGAATTACGCTAAATGAAAAAACTTTTTCGTCACTTTCTGCCTCTGTCGCTGCGGTTTCGTTTTCTGCTGGCCACGGCGGTGGTGGTGCTGGTGCTCTCGCTGGCCTACGGGATGGTGGCGCTGGTGGGCTACAGCGTCAGCTTCGACAAAACCACCTTTCGCCTGCTGCGCGGGGAGAGCAATCTGTTCTATACCCTCGCAAAATGGGAAGACAATAAAATTACTATCGATATGCCGGAGCATCTGGATCGCCAGAGCCCGACTATGTCGCTGATTTACGATGAGAAAGGCAAGCTGCTGTGGGCCCAGCGCGATGTCCCCTGGCTGATAAAAACTATCCGCCCGGAATGGTTAAAATCCAACGGTTTTCACGAGCTGGAAGCGGATGTGGACGCCACCAGCCTGCTGGTGGGTAACGACCGGAACATGCAGAAAGAGCTGGCCGAGATCCGCGAGGACGACGACGACAGCGAGTTGACCCACTCGGTGGCGGTCAATATCTACCCCGCCACCATGCAGATGCCGCAGCTGACCATTGTGGTCATCGACACCATTCCGGTGGAGTTGAAACGCTCTTATACGGTGTGGAACTGGTTCGTGTATGTGCTGGCCGCCAACCTGCTGCTGGTGATCCCCCTCCTGTGGCTGGCCGCCTGGTGGAGCCTGCGACCCATCGAGTCGCTGGCGAAAGAGGTGCGCGAACTGGAAGAGCATCACCGCGAGAAGCTCGACCCCAACACCACGCGGGAGCTTACCAGCCTGGTACGCAATCTGAACCGGCTGCTGAAAAGCGAGCGTGAACGTTACGACAAATACCGCACCACCCTGACGGATCTGACGCACAGCCTGAAAACGCCACTGGCGGTGATGCAAAGCACGATGCGATCCCTGCGCAGCGCGAAGCTGAGCGCCGATGAGGCGGAACCGGTGATGCTGGAGCAGATCAGCCGTATCTCCCAGCAGATCGGTTACTACCTGCACCGCGCCAGCATGCGAACCGGCAGCACCCTGCTGAGCCGGGAGCTGCACCCCGTCGCCCCGCTGCTGGACAGCCTGACCTCAGCCCTGAATAAGGTTTATCAGCGCAAGGGGGTGAACATCACCCTCGATATCTCGCCGGAAATCAGCTTTGTCGGCGAAAAGAACGACTTTATGGAAGTGATGGGCAATCTGCTCGATAACGCCTGTAAATACTGTCTGGAATTCGTCGAAGTCTCCGCCCGCCAGGGTGAAAATGAGCTGCACATTATCGTTGAGGACGACGGCCCGGGGATCCCGCAGGGCAAGCGTGACCAGGTGTTCGATCGCGGTCAGCGTGCCGACACCTTACGCCCCGGTCAGGGGGTTGGCCTGTCGGTTGCGCGCGATATTGTTGAGCAGTATGACGGCCGGATCGACACCGGCGACAGTCTGCTGGGTGGCGCGCGGATGGAGGCAATTTTTGCCCGCCAGCATCTGACAAGCGACGAGAGTAAAGCGTCCGGGTGAAAAAAGCGTGATTCTCACACGCAGGCGCTGAGCTTCCGTTATAATCCGAGTCAGTAAAAGCCTGCGGAATATAAATATGGATTATCAATTAGCCCTTAACTGGCCCGACTTTATCGAACGCTACTGGCAGAAACGCCCGGTAGTTCTGAAACGCGGCATCACCAATTTCGTCGATCCGATCTCTCCCGATGAGCTGGCCGGCCTGGCCATGGAGAGCGAAGTCGACAGCCGCCTCGTCAGCCATAACGAGGGAAAATGGCAGGTCAGCCACGGTCCGTTTGAAAGCTTCGATCACCTGGGCGAGAGCAACTGGTCCCTGCTGGTGCAGGCGGTCAATCACTGGCACCAGCCCGCCGCAGCCCTGATGCAACCGTTCCGCGCCCTGCCCGACTGGCGGATGGACGATCTGATGATCTCCTTCTCCGTGCCAGGCGGCGGCGTTGGCCCGCATCTGGATCAGTACGACGTGTTTATCATTCAGGGTACCGGTCGCCGCCGCTGGCGCGTGGGTGAGAAGGTGCCGATGAAGCAGCACTGCCCGCACCCTGACCTGCTGCAGGTGGATCCTTTCGTCGGCATCATCGACGAAGAGCTGGAGCCGGGCGATATTCTCTACATCCCGCCAGGCTTCCCGCACGAGGGTTATTCTCTTGAGAACTCGATGAACTATTCGGTGGGCTTCCGTGCCCCAAGCGGTCGCGAGATGATCAGCGGATTTGCCGATTACGTTCTGCAGCGCGAGCTGGGCAGCCATCGCTTCAGCGATCCGGACGTGCCGGCCCGTGAGCACCCGGCCGATATCCTGCCCGAGGAGCTGGATAAGCTGCGCGGGATGATGCTGGAGATGATCAACCAGCCTCAGCATTTCAACCAGTGGTTCGGGGAGTTTATCAGCCAGTCCCGCCACGAGCTGGACGTCTCCCTGCCGGAGCCACCGTATCAGCCGGATGAGATTTACGATGCGCTGCAGCAGGGTGACAAGCTGGCGCGACTGGGTGGGTTACGCGTGTTGCGCATTGGCGAAGAGGTGTATGTCAACGGCGAGCAGCTGGACTCCCCGCACCGTCCGGCGCTGGAAGCGCTGGCCAGCCATACGGTGCTGACCGCCGCGCTGTTCGGTGATGCGCTGGAAGATCCCTCCTTCCTCGCGATGCTGGCGGCACTGGTCAACAGCGGGTACTGGTTCTTCGAGGACTAAGTCGGTTGTCGATTGCCCGGTGGCGCTCCGCTTACCGGGCCTACAAAACCGTACCGTAGGCCGGGTAAGGCGTAGCCGCCACCCGGCGTTTTTACCGGCGCTCCCCAGTGTCAAAACTCTCCACCACCCCTGCCCAATCCTCCGGATACAACCCCTCCCTTACATCACGATGAAAGGTGGAATAGGGCCAGTCTTTAACGCGCGTCACATAGCCATGTTTCAATGGGTTGATATGGATGTAATCCGTATGCCGCCGCAGGTCATTTTCATCCAGAATGGTATGTTCCCAGAACCGCGGCTGCCAGATGCCTGACATCCCAAGCTTACGGGTAAAGGTTTTTTTGATGTCCCGCCAGCGGCCCGAGTAATCGGTATCGTTTTCGGGTAACGTCCAGATGCAGTGCATATGTTCCGGCAGGATCACCCATGCGTTAATCAGAAAGGGTTTTGCGCGTTTAACGCATTGGGTTGCCACGCGAAGCGTATCGATATGACGTGTCAGCAGATCGCTGCGCCGGTTTTGCAGGTTAACGGTGAAAAACCAGGTTCCACCCGGTAGATAATGACGACGGTAGTTTGACATATGAGGTTCCCTCCCCATGTGTGGAAATGCCGGGCGGCACGATGTTTGCCCGGCCTGGGTGTAGGCCCGGTAAGCGTAGCGCCACCGGGCAATTACTGCTGCTTCGCAGTGAGCTCCGCAATCCGCACGATGACCTGCACCGCTTTCTCCATTCCCTCGAGCGTCACGAACTCGTGCTTGCCGTGGTAGTTGTAGCCACCGGTAAACAGATTCGGGCACGGCAATCCCATAAAGGAGAGCTGGGCGCCGTCGGTGCCGCCACGGATCGGTTTGAGCTGCGGTTCGATACCGCAGTCGCGCATCGCCTGCTGCGCTACCTCCAGAATGTACGGATGCTCGATCACCTTTTCATGCATATTGTAATAGCTGTCTTCAATGATCAGCTCAATGTAGCAATCCGGGTGCAGCCCTTTGCCCACCTTTTTGGCGATATCCATCATTTTGCGTTTACGCGCCTCAAACCCGTCGCGGTTAAAGTCGCGGATGATGTAGTGCATGTCCGCCCGATCAACCGTCCCTTTGATGCTGGTGAGGTGATAGAAGCCCTCATAGCCCTCGGTTTTTTCCGGACTCTCGTCTGCCGGAACCTCGGCATGAATGCGCGCCGCCAGCGACAGTGCATTTACCATCACCCCTTTCGCTGTGCCCGGGTGGACGTTGTTGCCGACGATGCGAATATTCACCGACGCCGCATTGAAGTTTTCGAACTCCAGCTCACCCACGCCGCCGCCGTCAACGGTATAGGCCCAGCGGGCATCGAACGCCTCAACGTCGAAATGCTTCGCCCCTTTGCCTACCTCTTCATCCGGGGTAAAGGCGACGCGGATATCCCCGTGCGGCACCTTGTTGTGCTTCAGTACCGCCAACGCGGTCATGATCTCTGCTACCCCGGCTTTATCATCGGCCCCGAGCAGCGTTTTGCCGTCGGTGGTGATCAGCGTCTGGCCGAGCAGCTGGTGTAACACCGGGAACATCACCGGGGACAATATTTCGTCGCCCACACCCAGCGCAATGTCGCCGCCGCGATAGTTCTCAACAATCTGCGGATTGACGTTTTTACCGCTAAAATCCGGTGAGGTATCAACATGGGAAATAAAACCAATGGCCGGAATATCGCCGCTCACACTGGCGGGGAGCGTCCCCATCACCGTCCCTTTTTCACTTAACGTGACATTGACCAGCTCCAACTCTTCCAGTTGCGTCTTTAACAGCTGTAACAGTTTCCATTGTCCTTCGGTGCTCGGTACCTGACGGACACCCGGTTTAGATTGGGTATCCAGCGATACGTACTGTAAAAAACGCTCAAGTAATTTATCCATGCAGTCACCCTCACTTTTCGTGACAACATTATCAGTAAGCATCAAAACCCAAATATTGCGTCAGGTCACTTTTATCCCGTAAACGAGAATATTTCCGTTTTTCGCCGCTTTCGATAATAAATGTAGCTTATCAATGGGTAACAAGGATTGGCGATTACAGCGTATTCCCGTAGAATGTCCGCCCTCATTACGTATCACCAAGGTGGCTAACCACAAACCCCGCTGCGATAAGCATTTGCAGCGTCGATATGGGACTGAATCAAAAATTGAATACACAACCAGCTTCACTGTCACCGTTGGTGCAACTGGCCGGAATTCGTAAAAGCTTTGACGGAAAAACCGTCATTTCCGACCTCGATTTGACGATCAACAACGGCGAATTTCTTACGCTGCTTGGCCCATCGGGCTGCGGTAAAACGACAGTGCTTCGCCTTATCGCCGGGCTGGAAAACGTCGATCACGGCCATATTCATCTTGAAGATCAGGACATCACTCAGGTTCCTGCTGAACACCGACACGTCAATACCGTCTTTCAAAGCTACGCCCTTTTCCCGCACATGACGGTTTTCGAAAACGTCGCCTTTGGCCTGCGGATGCAAAAAACCCCGGCCAGTGAAATCACGCCCCGCGTCACCGATGCCCTGCGCATGGTGCAGCTGGAGACGTTCGCCCAGCGCAAGCCGCACCAGCTGTCAGGTGGACAGCAACAGCGCGTTGCCATCGCCCGCGCGGTGGTCAATAAGCCGCGCCTGCTGCTGCTGGATGAGTCCCTGTCCGCGCTGGATTACAAGCTGCGCAAGCAGATGCAGAACGAGTTAAAGGCGCTGCAGCGTAAGCTCGGGATCACCTTTGTGTTTGTCACCCACGATCAGGAAGAGGCTCTGACCATGTCCGATCGCATCGTGGTGATGCGCGACGGCAAAATCGAGCAGGACGGCACCCCGCGAGAAATCTACGAAGAGCCGAAAAACCTGTTTGTCGCCAGCTTTATTGGCGAAATCAATATCTTCAGTGCTACGGTTATTGAACGCCTCGATGACCAGCGGGTGTTAGCTAACGTCGAAGGCCGCGCCTGCAATATCTTCGTCAACTTTGCCGTGGAACCCGGGCAACAGCTTAACGTCCTGCTGCGCCCGGAAGATCTGCGCGTCGATGAGATCCATGACGAGACCGAAGCGGAAGGGTTGATCGGCTATATCCGCGAGCGCAACTACAAAGGGATGACGCTTGAATCGGTGGTCGAACTGGAAAACGGCAAAATGGTGATCGTCAGTGAGTTCTTTAACGAGGACGATCCTGACTTTGACCACTCGCTCAATCAGAAAATGGTCATTAACTGGGTAGAGAGCTGGGAGGTTGTGCTGGCTGATGAAGAACACAAGTAGATTCCAGAATGGGGTGATCGCCACTATCGTCGGTTGGCTTGTGTTATTTGTCTTTTTACCCAACCTGATGATCATTGCCACCAGCTTTTTGACCCGCGACGATGTGCATTTCTTCTCGCTGGTCTTTACGCTGGACAACTACGCGCGCCTGCTCGATCCGCTCTATTTCCAGGTGCTGCTCCATTCCCTCAATATGGCGCTGATCGCCACCGTCGCCTGTCTGGTGCTCGGCTACCCATTCGCCTGGTTTCTGGCGAAGCTGCCGTCGAAGGTGCGTCCGCTGCTGCTGTTTCTGCTGATTGTGCCTTTCTGGACCAACTCCCTGATCCGCATCTACGGCCTGAAGATCTTTCTCAGCACCAAAGGCTACCTGAACGCGTTTCTGCTCTGGCTGGGGGTGATCGACACCCCGATCCGCATTATGTTTACACCCGGGGCGGTGATCGTCGGGCTGGTCTATATCCTGCTGCCGTTTATGGTCATGCCGCTCTACTCCAGCATCGAGAAGCTGGATAAACCCCTGCTGGAAGCGGCGCGAGATTTGGGTGCCAGCAAGCTGCAGACCTTTATCCGCATCATCATCCCGCTGACCATGCCGGGGATCATTGCTGGCTGTCTGCTGGTGATGCTGCCGGCGATGGGGCTGTTCTACGTCTCCGACCTGATGGGCGGCGCAAAAAATCTGCTGATCGGTAACGTCATCAAGAGTCAGTTCCTGAACATTCGCGACTGGCCGTTCGGCTCGGCGACCAGCATCACCCTGACGGTGGTGATGGGCCTGATGCTGCTGGTCTACTGGCGTGCCTCGCGCTTGCTTAACAATAAGGGTGAACTCGGATGATCGGTCGACTGCTTCGCGGCGGTTTTATGACCGCCATCTATGCGTATCTCTACATTCCGATCATTATTCTGATCGTCAATTCGTTCAACAGCTCGCGCTTTGGCATCAACTGGCAGGGGTTCACCACCCAGTGGTACAGCCTGCTGATGAATAACGACAGCCTGCTGCAGGCGGCGCAGCACTCGCTGACGATGGCGATCTTCTCGGCCACCTTCGCCACCCTGATTGGCTCCCTGACCGCGGTGGCGCTCTACCGCTACCGTTTTCGCGGTAAGCCCTTCGTCAGCGGGATGCTGTTTGTGGTGATGATGTCCCCGGACATCGTGATGGCCATTTCGCTGCTGGTGCTGTTTATGCTGCTGGGGGTGCAACTGGGCTTCTGGTCGCTGCTGTTCTCGCACATCACCTTCTGTCTACCGTTTGTGGTGGTGACGGTCTACTCCCGTCTGAAGGGCTTTGATGTGCGGATGCTGGAAGCGGCAAAAGATCTGGGCGCCAGCGAGATGATCATCCTGCGCAAAATTATCCTGCCGCTGGCGATGCCCGCCGTGGCCGCAGGATGGCTACTCAGCTTTACGCTGTCGATGGATGACGTGGTGGTGTCGTCGTTTGTCACTGGCCCGAGCTATGAAATTCTGCCGTTGAAGATCTATTCAATGGTAAAAGTCGGCGTCTCACCGGAGGTGAACGCGCTGGCGACCATTCTGTTGATGTTATCGCTGGTTCTGGTGATCGCCAGCCAGCTTATTGCGCGTGATAAAACAAAATCTCAGGGGACAGTGAAATGAAAAAAATGCTTGCCGCTGCGGCGCTGGTGCTGGGTATGAGCGCTGCGCACGCGGACGACAGTAAAACGCTCTACTTCTACAACTGGACCGAGTATGTGCCGCCGGGCCTGCTGGAGCAGTTCACCAAAGAGACGGGCATCAAGGTTATCTATTCCACCTACGAGTCGAATGAAACCATGTACGCCAAGCTCAAGACCTATAAAGAGGGCGCTTACGATCTGGTGGTCCCGTCGACCTATTTTGTCGACAAGATGCGTAAAGAGGGGATGATCCAGAAGATCGACAAATCGAAGCTAACCCATTTTTCAAACCTCGATCCGGAGATGCTCAACAAGCCGTTTGACCCCAATAACGACTACTCCATTCCGTACATCTGGGGTGCGACGGCTATCGGCATCAATCGCGACGAGATGGATCCTAAAACGGTGACCCGTTGGGCAGATCTGTGGAAACCGGAATACAAAGGTGGACTGCTGCTGACCGACGACGCGCGCGAAGTGTTCCAGGTGGCGCTGCGTAAGCTGGGCTACTCCGGCAACACTACCGATCCGAAAGAGATTGAAGCGGCCTATCACGAGCTGCAAAAGCTGATGCCAAACGTTGCGGCGTTCAACTCCGATAACCCGGCTAATCCGTATATGGAAGGGGAAGTCAACCTGGGGATGGTGTGGAACGGTTCGGCGTACGTGGCGCGCCAGGCCGGCACGCCGCTGGAAGTGGTGTGGCCTGAAGAGGGCGGGATCTTCTGGATGGACAGCCTGTCGATTCCGGCCAATGCCAAAAATGTGGACGGTGCAATGCAGCTGATTAACTTCCTGCTGCGCCCGGATGTGGCAAAACAGGTGGCGGAAACCATCGGCTACCCGACGCCAAACCTGGCCGCCCGCAAACTGCTGAGCCCGGAGGTGGCGAACGACAAGTCGCTCTACCCGGATGCGGCAACCGTCAGCAAAGGCGAGTGGCAGAACGACGTGGGCGACGCCAGCCGCCTGTATGAAGAGTATTACCAGAAGTTGAAGGCGGGTCGTTAATTTTACACCGCACAATTGTAGGCCCGGTAAGCGCAGCGCCACCGGGCAAAAACGCCGGGCGGCACTGCGTTTGCCCGGCCTACTAAACCGACGAATTCATAATCCCTTCAATAATTTATCCACAAACTCCGGCACCACTTCGCTCGCCAGCCCATAATTTTTTTCTTCAAACTCGCTGCCTACCTGGCTCGGCTCAAGGTTCAGCTCCACCGTGTGCGCCCCGTGCAGCTTCGCCTCGTGGACGAATCCCGCCGCCGGATAGACATGCCCGGAGGTGCCAATGGCGATAAACACATCCGCCATCGCCAGGGCGCTGTAGATCTCGTCCATCCCCAGCGGCATTTCGCCGAACCAGACCACGTGCGGACGCAGCGGAGACGGGAACTGACAGCAGTGGCATTTGTCATCGAGGGTGACATCGCCCGGCCAGTTGAACACCTGGCCGCTGCCGGAACAGCGCACCTTCAGCAGTTCGCCGTGCATATGGATCACGTTCTTGTTGCCCGCGCGCTCGTGCAGGTTGTCAATGTTCTGCGTCACCAGCAGAAAACGATCCCCCAATGCCTCCTCCAGCCTGGCCAGCGCCAGATGCGCCGCGTTAGGGGCAATCTCCGGCGACTGCAGCTGACGGCGACGGGCGTTGTAGAACTCCTGCACCAGTTGCGGATTACGGGCGAAGCCTTCCGGCGTCGCCACATCTTCTACCCGATGCTCTTCCCACAACCCGTCTGTCGCGCGGAAGGTTCGAATGCCCGACTCGGCGGAGATCCCCGCCCCGGTCAGGACTAACACTCTTGGCTTTTCCATCAATTCTGGCAGCGCCCCATCCTGAAAGAAAATTCGCTGGCGTAAGCGTTCACGCAAGCGGCGTTTGTTTTTACGAAAACGGCTGAGTCGATGTGACCGGCGCGACAGCATAGTAACCTCGTAAGACTAGCGGGTGAGATGGAGGAACGCGGCACCGCGCATCCCCCCGGCATCGCCATGGCGCGCGCGCTCAATGCGCGGCACGCGGGCGACCGGCAATAGATGACGCGGCAACCGACCGGATAACCGCTCGGCGATGGCCGTAAAGTTCGATAATCCCCCGCCGATCACCAGCAGGTCAGGATCGACAATGGTCAGGATGTTGCCCAGACACACGGCAAGCAGATCGAGATAGCGTTCCACGTGCTCAATGGCCTGTTCATCACCCTGCTCCCACAGCGTAATGATCTCTGGCGCCTGTCGTTTTTGATGATAGAAGTGTTCATAAAGCCACGCAAATCCGCCGCCCGAGAGGTAATTCTCGATGCAGCCGTGCTGGCCGCAGCCGCAGCGAAGGAGCGGGAAATCGCGTCCGACCGCCTCCAGAGCATCCACCGGCAGGCGAATATGGCCGAACTCGCCGGTGATATAGCTGCGCCCGGTAACCGGTTTGCCATCAACAACGATCCCGCCACCGACGCCGGTGCCGAGGATCAACCCCATCACCAGCGGATACTGCTGGAACTCGTCATCCCAGGCTTCGGAGAGGGCAAAACAGTTGGCGTCATTGTCGAGGCGCACGTCGCGCCCGAGGAGTCTGGTCAGGTCGGCGCGCAGCGGCTTACCGCTGGCGGCAGGGACGTTGGCAGCATACAGCGTGCCGTCGTCGGTTTCCGGCATTCCCGGAATGCCAATACCCACCGAGCCCTTCACGCCGAAGCGTTCATCGGCCTGGGCCACCAGCGCGGCAATGGCGGTTAAGAATTCATCATAGCTTTCGCGCGGAGTGGGAACCCGGGTTTCCCACTGCAATTTCAGGTTGGTATCAAATACGCCCAGCGCAATTTTAGTGCCGCCAATATCAAATCCGTAATACATAGTGCATTCCTCTTTCTGATATAGCGGCCTTACGACCGCTACACCATGACGTAATTACTGGCCACTTAATACCCTCGCCGGATCAATTCGGCTTGCGCGACGCGCCGGATACCAGCTTGCCAGCAGACTCAGTAAAAGTGCTGTAACCAGCACATAAAAAACGTCCAGCCAGTGTAATTCGGATGGCAGGAAGTCAATAAAATAGATATCGCCCGACAGGAACTGATGGCCAATAAGGGACTCGATGCCGTTGATAATCGGCGTCAGCTGTAGCGACACCACCACGCCGATGACCACGCCGCACAGGCTGCCAAACAGCCCTGCCAGCAGACCATACCAGACGAAAATGGCACGAATAAGACCGTCTTTTGCCCCGAGCGTACGCAGCACCGCGATGTCGCCGCTCTTGTCTTTTACCGCCATCACCAGGGTGGAGACGATGTTGAAGCATGCCACGCCAATCACTAGCACCATCGCCAGATACATAATGGCGCGGATCATCTGAATATCACGGTACATATAGCCGTAGGTGCCGATCCAGCTCTTGATGTAGACATAGCTGTCGGTCACTTCCCCGGCATCGCGCACCAGCTTGTTGGCGTTAAAGACGTCGTTAACCTTAAGGGCGATCCCGCTGACGCTGCTGCCCATATCGAGATACTGACGTGCATCTTCCAGCGGCACCATGGCAAAGCTGTGATCCAGCTGGCCACTGAGCTGCAGAATACCGGTCACGTGCAGACGCACGCGCTTCGGCTGCTGCAGCTTATGATCGGCGCTGGCGTTCGGGATCATGATCGACACCCAGTCGCCCTGCTTCACTTTCAGCGCATCGGCCACGCCCTTGCCGATAATGATCTGCTGATCACCGGCTTTAAAGTTGGCCCAGGCATCCTTCTGAATAAACTGCGGCAGCGCGCTGAGTTTCTCTTCCTGACGGGGATTAACGCCTTTCACCTGGATAGCGCGCAGATTCGCCCCGCTCTCCACCAGCCCGGTAAAGTTAATGTATGGCGCAGCGGCGGCGATGCCCGGCACCTTTTCCACTTTATTCAGCGCGTCGTTCCAGTTATTCCACGGCTGGTTCACCGGCTCAATTTCACCGTGCGGCACCACTGCCAGAATGCGGTTATTCAGCTCACGCTCAAAGCCGTTCATGGCACTGAGGCCGACGATCAGCACCGCCACCCCCAGTGCAATACCGATGGTGGAGATAACAGAGATCAGCGACACCATGCCGCCGCGACGACGACCCCGGCTAAAACGCAGGCCGATGAGTAACGATAACGGTGAAGCCATCAATCCGCTCCCATCAGCGTCAGCTCGGTATTCAGATGACCGTCACGCATCTCCAGCTGGCGGGACATGCGTTTTGCCAGCTGCAGGTCGTGGGTCACCACCAGAAATGCGGTGCCCTGAGAAGCGTTCAGCTCCCCGAGGAGCTGGAAGATGCTGTCGGCGTTACGGGCGTCGAGGTTACCGGTTGGTTCGTCTGCCAGCACCAGGCGCGGATTGTTGACCAGCGCACGGGCAATCGCCACACGCTGACGCTCACCGCCGGAGAGCTCCGACGGGCGATGATTGCCGCGATGGCCGAGCCCGACCGCTTTCAGCATATCGCTGGCACGGGCGTTAATTTCAGCCGGTTTCTTTTTGCCGATCAGCAGCGGCATCGCCACGTTTTCCAGCGCCGTAAAGTCCGGCAGCAGGTGGTGGAACTGGTAGATAAAGCCCAGGGAGCGGTTACGCAGATCGGCCTTGGCGCTCGAGGACATCGAACTCAGCGGCGTGCCGGAGAAGATCACATCCCCGGAGGTCGGGGTATCCAGCCCGCCGAGCAGGTGCAGTAAGGTACTTTTCCCGGAGCCGGAGGTGCCGACGATGGCCATCATCTCCCCTTCCCCGACGCTGAAGCTGACATTGTGCAGGACGTCCGTCTGCACCGTGCCTTCCTGATAGCGTTTGCACAGGTTGTCGCATTGCAACAGGATCTTATTCATAACGTAAAGCCTCAGCGGGTTGGGTGGCGGCAGCGCGCCATGAAGGATAAAGCGTAGAGAGTAAGGCAACGACCATCGCCACCAGGGCGATACCCACGACCTGCAGCGGCTCAATGGCTACCGGTAGCGCCGCGCCGTCAAGCAACGCGCCAATGATCGGCATCAGGTTGTTCAACTGGCTGGCGAGCAAGGTGCCGAGCACCGCCCCGAGCAGCGCACCGACAATCCCGGCGCTGGCACCCTGGACCATAAATACCGCCATGATCTGCCGCGGCGTCAGGCCCTGAGTTTGCAGGATTGCCACTTCGCCCTGCTTCTCCATCACCATCAGGCCCAGGGAAGTAATAATGTTAAACGCGGCGACCGCCACGATCAGGCTCAGCAGCAGGCCCATCATGTTCTTTTCCATACGCACGGCCTGGAACAGCTCGCCCTTACGTTCGCGCCAGTCCTGCCACTTGGTGCCTTCCGGCAGGGTTTGCTGGCTCAGGACATCCACTTTCAGCGGCTCGTTGAGCCACAGACGCCAGCCGGTGATATTGCCGAGCGGGTAGCGCATCAGGCGCGACGCGTCCTGGATATTGGCCAGCATCTGGTAGCCGTCCACTTCGCTGTTGGCGGCGAAGGTGCCGATAACGTTAAACAGGCGCTGGCTTGGCAGACGCCCCATCGGGGTGAACTGGCTGGCGGAAGGAACCATCACCCGCAGCTGATCGCCGCGGTTAACGCCGAGCTGTCCGGCAAGCTGTTCACCGAGGATCACGTTGTACTGACCGGGAGCCAGATCGCTTTGCTTGACGTTAACCAGGAATGGCGTAAGGGGGTCCTTTTGTGCCGGGTCGATGCCGAGCATCACCCCGACCGCTACGCTGCGTGCGCTCTGCAGCACCACATCACCGGAGGTGATCGGCGCCACGCGGCTCACGCCCTGCAGCTTAACGGCGCTTTCAGGCAGCTGCTGCGGATTCACCGACCCGTTGCTGGATGAGAGGATGGCCTGCGGCATCAGCCCCAGAATATTATTTTGCAGCTCGCGCTCAAAGCCGTTCATGACGGATAACACCGTCACCAGCGCCATCACGCCTAGCGTAATGCCAATGGTTGAAAGCCAGGAGACAAAGCGACCGAAGCGGTCCGCGGCGCGCCCACGCATATAACGTAAGCCTATGAATAGTGCGACAGGTTGGTACATGAAATCCGTCTGTTTGCTGGTAGCAGACCCACGAGTATATAAGCGAATCCGCTGAGGGTAAATGACTGATACCCGAAGCTTTGCTAATCAATTATCCGAAAAAACAGGTTAAATCAAGGCAGTAACCGCTGACTGACCCTTCCCTTCAATACCGCGTCCTTTGCAGTTTTTCTGAAAATCATCCGCTTACAGACTCTTACCCGTTACATCCTGTCAGCCGCTCAACACACTTACCCGTTCGATGACGATAAAAACAGAGGACCCGGTAAGCGATGAAACAAAAAGCACTATGGATTAACCAGATAAAAGGGCTGTGCATCTGCCTGGTGGTGATCTACCACTCGGTGATCACCTTTTATCCCCACCTTGAGTCGCTGCACGCTCCGCTTTCGGTGCTGCTCGCTAAATGCTGGGTGACGTTCAATCTTTATCTCGCCCCCTTCCGCATGCCGGTGTTCTTCTTTATCTCGGGGTATCTGGTCCGACGCTATATTGATGAGGTGGACTGGAAAACCTGCCTCGACAAACGGCTCTGGAGCATCATCTGGGTGCTGGCGCTGTGGGGCGTGTTGCAGTGGCAGGCGCTAACCCATCTCAATGCCTGGCTGGCACCGGAGCGGGACCTGAACACCGCCTCGAACGCCGCCTATGCCGACTCGCTGACCGGCTTTATCACCGGGATGCTCACCGCCAGCACCAGCCTGTGGTATCTCTACGCCCTGGTGGTCTATTTCACCCTCTGCAAGCTGCTGAGCCGCTGGAAGCTGCCGCTCATCGGGCTGCTGGCCCTGGTCAGCATTGCGATCAACTTCCTGCCGCTGCCGTGGTGGGGGATGAACAGCGTGGTGCGCAATATGATCTATTACAGCCTCGGGGCCTGGTACGGGGTGCAGCTGATGGCGTGGATGCAGACCCGGGTTTGGCGCCGTGACGCGCTGGCGGTGGCGGCGTTCGGGGTGGTCTCCGTCGTGCTGTGGTTCGTCGGCGTTCCCCTGCCGCTGTCGCTGCTGTCGATTCTGCTGATCATGGCCCTGTTCTACCGCCTTGAGCAGCGTTTCACCGTGGGGCCTGACAACCTGCTGAACGTGGTGGGCTCGAACACCATTGCCATCTACACCACCCACCGCATCCTGATCGAAGGGGTCAGCCTGGTTATGATCCACCAGTTGAACAGCGGAACCTGGCCGGTGTGGGCAGAGCTGACCCTGGTGCTGATCTACCCGTTTGCCAGCCTGCTGGTCTGCACCCTGGTAGGACTGGGGGCGCGTAAACTCTCCACTGCGCTGACCGGGGATTTCTTCTTTACGCCGCCTGCCCGTCTGACCCCGGCTGAGGCCACGCGCTAGCGCCCCTGAAGGGGCTTTTCACGCTGTGTGCGGTTACGATTTGCTAATGTAAAACGATCAAGGATAATAAAGACATTGTGTATCAGTGATATGCCCAATAAGAGATCCTGACAAAGCCATGCCTGAACAATATCGTTTTTCCCTGCCCGGCAAAGCGGGCGACCAACGCCAGTTGGGTGAACTGACCGGGGCAGCCTGCGCCACGCTGGTTGCAGAGATCGCCGAGCGCCATCAGGGACCGGTGGTGCTGGTCGCGCCGGACATGCAAAACGCCCTGCGCCTGCATGATGAGATCCGCCAGTTTACCGATCAGCTGGTCACCAGTCTTGCCGACTGGGAGACCCTGCCCTACGACAGCTTCTCGCCGCACCAGGAGATTATCTCCTCGCGCCTCTCCACGCTCTATCAGCTGCCCACCATGCAGCGCGGCGTGCTGATTGTGCCGGTAAATACCCTGATGCAGCGCGTCTGCCCGCACAGCTATCTGCACGGGCATGCGCTGGTGATGAAAAAGGGCCAGCGCCTGTCGCGGGATGCCCTGCGTGTCCAGCTCGACAGCGCCGGCTATCGCCATGTGGATCAGGTGATGGAGCACGGGGAGTACGCCACCCGCGGTGCCCTGCTGGATCTCTTCCCGATGGGCAGCGCGCTGCCGTACCGTCTCGATTTCTTCGATGACGAAATCGACAGCCTGCGCCTGTTTGACGCCGACACCCAGCGCACGCTGGAGGAAGTGGAGGCCATCAACCTGCTGCCGGCCCATGAGTTCCCGACCGACAAAACCGCCATTGAACTGTTCCGCAGCCAGTGGCGCGATAAGTTTGAGGTTAAACGCGACGCGGAGCATATCTACCAGCAGGTGAGTAAAGGCACCCTGCCAACGGGGATCGAATACTGGCAGCCGCTGTTCTTCAGCGAGCCACTGCCTCCTCTGTTCAGCTACTTCCCGGCCAATACCCTGGTGCTCAACACCGGCGATCTGGAAGCCAGCGCCAACCGTTTTGAGAGTGAAACCCGGGCGCGCTTTGAGAACCGTGGCGTGGATCCGATGCGCCCGCTGCTGGAGCCTGAGCTGCTGTGGCTGCGTACCGACGAGCTGTTCAGCGAGCTGAAACGCTGGCCGCGGGTGCAGCTGAAAACCGACAACCTGCCGGACAAAGCCGCCAACACCAATCTGGCGTATCAGCCGCTGCCGGACCTTGCGGTGCAGGCGCAGAATAAATCCCCGCTGGATAACCTGCGTAAGTTCCTCGAGGCCTTTACCGGGCCGGTGATCTTCTCGGTGGAAAGCGAAGGCCGCCGTGAAGCGTTGGGCGAACTGCTCAGCCGCATCAAAGTGGCGCCGAAACGCATCCTGCGTCTGGACGAAGCCAGCGGTACCGGGCGCTATCTGATGATCGGTGCCGCCGAGCATGGCTTTATTGATACGCTCAATAACCTGGCACTGATCTGTGAAAGCGATCTGCTGGGGGAACGCGTGGCGCGCCGTCGTCAGGACAGCCGCCGCACCATCAACCCGGACACGCTGATCCGCAACCTGGCGGAACTGCACCCCGGCCAGCCGATTGTCCATCTCGAGCATGGCGTGGGCCGTTACGCAGGGATGACCACCCTGGAAGCGGGCGGCATCAAGGGCGAATACCTGATGCTGATGTACGCCAACGACGCCAAACTCTACGTGCCGGTGTCGTCTCTGCACCTGATCAGCCGCTACGCGGGCGGCGCAGAAGACAATGCCCCGCTGCATAAACTGGGCGGCGACGCCTGGGCGCGGGCGCGGCAGAAAGCGGCGGAAAAAGTACGCGACGTGGCGGCGGAGCTGCTGGACATCTACGCTCAGCGCGCGGCGAAGACCGGCTATGCCTTTAAACACGATAAAGAGCAGTACCAGCTGTTCTGCGACAGCTTCCCGTTTGAAACCACGCCGGATCAGGCTCAGGCGATCAATGCCGTGCTCAGCGACATGTGTCAGCCCCTGGCGATGGACCGACTGGTGTGCGGCGACGTGGGCTTCGGCAAAACCGAAGTGGCGATGCGCGCCACCTTCCTCGCGGTAGAAAACCACAAACAGGTGGCGGTGCTGGTGCCCACTACCCTGCTGGCGCAGCAGCACTACGATAACTTCCGCGACCGCTTTGCCAACTGGCCGGTGCGCATTGAGATGCTGTCCCGTTTCCGCAGCGCCAAAGAACAGGCGCAGATCCTCGAGGAGGCCAGCGAGGGTAAAATCGACATTCTGATCGGCACCCACAAGCTGCTGCAGAGCGACGTGAAGTGGAAAGATCTCGGCCTGTTGATTGTCGACGAAGAGCACCGCTTTGGCGTGCGTCATAAGGAGCGGATCAAAGCGATGCGCGCCGATGTCGATATCCTGACCCTCACCGCCACGCCGATCCCGCGTACCTTAAACATGGCGATGAGCGGCATGCGAGATCTGTCGATTATCGCTACTCCACCGGCCCGTCGTCTGGCGGTGAAAACCTTCGTGCGCGAATACGATAACCTGGTGGTGCGCGAGGCGATCCTGCGTGAAGTCCTGCGCGGCGGCCAGGTCTATTATCTCTACAACGACGTGGAGAATATCCAGAAAGCGGCCGACCGACTGGCTGAGCTGGTGCCGGAAGCACGCATCGCCATCGGTCACGGGCAGATGCGCGAGCGCGAGCTGGAGCGGGTGATGAACGACTTCCACCACCAGCGGTTTAACGTGCTGGTCTGCACCACGATCATCGAAACCGGGATCGATATTCCTACCGCCAATACCATCATTATTGAGCGGGCGGATCACTTTGGCCTGGCTCAGCTCCACCAGCTTCGCGGTCGCGTCGGGCGTTCACACCATCAGGCCTATGCCTGGCTGATGACTCCGCATCCGAAAGCGATGACCACCGATGCGCAAAAACGTCTTGAAGCCATCGCCTCGCTGGAAGATCTGGGTGCCGGCTTTGCGCTGGCGACCCACGACCTTGAGATCCGCGGTGCGGGCGAGCTGCTCGGGGAAGATCAGAGCGGCTCGATGGAGACCATCGGTTTCCAGCTGTATATGGAGCTGCTGGAAAACGCCGTCGATGCCCTGAAGGCAGGGCGCGAGCCGTCGCTGGAAGATCTCACCAACCAGCAAACGGAGGTGGAACTGCGGATGCCTGCCCTGCTGCCGGATGACTTTATCCCGGATGTGAATACGCGTCTGTCGTTCTATAAACGCATTGCCAGCGCCAAAGATGAAGCCAGCCTCAACGAGATCAAGGTGGAGCTGATTGACCGCTTTGGCTTACTGCCGGATCCGGCGCGCAACCTGCTGGATATTGCCCGTTTACGCCAACAGGCGCAGAAGCTGGGGATCCGCAAGCTGGAAGGGAATGACAAAGGCGGCATGATTGAGTTTGCTGAAAAGAACCATGTCGATCCGATGTGGCTGATCGGCCTGCTGCAGAAACAGCCTCAGCATTATCGCCTGGACGGCCCGACGCGTCTGAAATTCACCCAGGACCTGGCGGAACGGAAAATCCGTATGGACTGGGTGCGTAACTTTATGCGACAGCTGGAAGAGAACGCCGTCGCCTGACCCCTCCCGGGCGATCCTGCGATCGCCCGGCCTTATTTCCCGCGCAATTTACAACTCTTTGCAATCCACCTGGATTTCCCGACACGACTATTCGCCATAATTATCGATTAACTTTCAGATAACAATAATCTTTATTGCTATGGATTCTGGTGATGATGACGACTTCGCGTTTTACCCGTTGGATATCGATGGTTGCGCTGCTCTCGGCCCTGGCGCTTGCTCTGCCTGTGCAGGCCAATACCTGGCCCCTGCCCCCGGCGGGCAGCCGGTTGGTGGGCGAAAACCGCTTTCATGTGGTGGAAAATGACGGCGGCTCGCTGGAAGCGATTGCCAAAAAATATAACGTCGGCTTTCTGGCGCTGCTGCAGGCTAACCCCGGCGTGGATCCCTATGTACCCCGCGCGGGCAGCGTGTTGACCATTCCGCTGCAGACCCTGCTTCCCGATGCGCCGCGGGAAGGACTTGTGATTAACCTTGCCGAGCTGCGTCTCTACTACTACCCGCCGGGTAAAAATGAGGTTACGGTTTACCCCATCGGCATTGGCCAACTGGGGGGCGATACGCTGACGCCAACCATGGTGACCACGGTGTCGGATAAACGCGCTAACCCCACCTGGACCCCGACCGCCAATATCCGTGCCCGCTATAAAGCCCAGGGCATTGACCTGCCTGCGGTAGTGCCTGCCGGGCCGGAAAACCCGATGGGGCATCATGCGATCCGCCTTGCGGCCTATGGTGGCGTTTATCTCCTGCACGGCACCAACGCCGATTTTGGCATTGGCATGCGCGTTAGCTCAGGCTGTATTCGCCTGCGTGACAATGACATCGAGACGCTGTTCCGCGTCATCCAGCCTGGCACCAAAGTGAATATCATGAATACGCCGATTAAGGTGTCGGAAGAGCCCGGCGGCGTGCGGCTGGTGGAGGTACATCAACCCCTGTCGAAACAGTTGAATGACGATCCGCAGACCTTGCCGATTGTGTTGAATGGTGCCCAGCAGGGCTTTAAAGCCAGCGCAGACGAAACGGTGATGGAGCGTGCGATGGAAGCCCGCTCGGGAATGCCGGTGGATGTTACTCGCCATTCGGAGGTTCAGGCTCTGTAAGCCTTAGAGATAAAAAAAAGCTCTGCAATCGCAGAGCTTTTTTTCGCAGTGGCATTAATGAGGGTTAAGCCATGCTTATTTGTAGATCACCGCAGTACCGTGCAGGGTGTTCGGGCCGGTAACAGAGGTGATACGGTAAGATTTAGCACCCATCTCTTCCGCTTTTTGCGCTAACTGGCTTTCCAGAGAGCCAAGGTTAGTCCCACCATTCGCGGAAATCGTACCCACTTTTTGTTGATCGGCAGGGGTAGACTGAACCTGTACAGCGGCGAAGCTGGCAAACGAGAGTGAGCTTAGTACGGCAGCGGCGATCAGTGTTTTTACATTTTTCATGATAAGAACCTTATGCAAGTGATAGGATGTCGTAAGCATTAACTTAACGATCGATAACTAAATGATAAATGTGATCTGCATCACGGTCAAATTCTTTTTATAACGATCGTTAAAATAAATTTAAAACCTTTAAAATTCATATTGATATAATGAAATTAATTTTATGAATTCAGCGCTGGCTGCAAAGAGGGATTATTTTTATAATGGTCGTTCAACAAACCAACAGAGGTACAACGGCTCATGACAACCGATGACACGCGTTGCGCAAAGAAAAGCCGTGGCCGACCAAAAGTGTTCGACAGGGAAGCGGCGCTGGATAAGGCCATGACGCTGTTCTGGCAGCATGGGTATGAAGCCACATCGCTGGCCGACCTGGTCGCAGCGACCGGGGCTAAAGCGCCTACGCTGTATGCAGAATTTACCAATAAAGAGGGGCTGTTCCGCGCGGTGCTGGATCGTTATATCAGCCGTTTCGCCGCCCGCCATGAAGCGCAGCTGTTCTGCGAAGAGAAGCGTGTCGAAGATGCGCTGGAAGACTACTTCACCGCGGTGGCGACCTGTTTTACCAGCAAAGAGACGCCCGCAGGCTGCTTTATGATTAACACGTCAGCCACGCTGGCGGCGTCATCAGAAGAGATTGCCCACACGGTTAAATCGCGCCATGCGATGCAGGAGGAGACGCTGTGCCGGTTCCTCGAACAGCGCCAGCAGCGCGGTGAGATCCCCGTACACTGCGATCCGCAAAAACTGGCCCAATACCTGAGCTGCATTTTGCAGGGAATGTCGATCAGCGCCCGGGAAGGTGCCAGCCTGGAAAAACTGCAGACCATCACGCAGATCACCCTGCGCCTGTGGCCTGAACTCCTGAAAGCTTGATCCGCAGGGCGGTTTTCCGCCCTGCTCCCGCCCCACTTTCAGACAAATCTGCTTAAAGATAGGTAAAATCTATCACCGCATCTCTGCCGCTTGCTATCCTTAACGGGTGATTATTGATGTGCTAATGGTTAGGCGCATAGGTCATAACGGAGCTGTTCTGGCTATTCACATTCAGAAGGAGAATAAAAATGATTTTGCTATTACCATTTTTCAAGGTGTTAATGGTGATCACATTGTTATTCGGTCTCTGGGTCTTATGTGGTGGGTCAGTTTTATTTGCTTTCTTGTCTGTCCTGATAACAGGATTTTTATTACTGAGACAATATAACGAGTTTGACCTGTAACCCCTGTAGCCCAGTCACTACCCCGGAAAGACCTTATTCCTGCCGTGAGTCGCGCGGCTGCTAAGGTCTTTTTTATGCGCAAAAAAAGCTCCCCAGCCTGAGCGAATGGGGAGCTAAACGCAGAGAACAGATTTTTTTATGCTTTGTTATTCAGTACCAGCTGACCATCACTGTTAAGGGGGATTTGCGTGCCGGGATCTTTATCCATACGGATCTTGCCCTGCTGATCGCCAATTTTGTACGTCACATCGTAGCCGAGCATTTTTTCTGACTTGTCATACACCGTTTTACAACGCTGCTGCGTCGAGGTGTAAGTATCACGCTCCTGCAGTGCGCCCTGCGCCTGATTGCCGGCATAACCACCGCCCAGCGCGCCCACCACCGTGGCGACATCTTTGCCGCGTCCGCCACCAAACTGATGACCAATCACGCCGCCCGCTACTGCACCCAGTACGGAACCCGCGATGCGGTTTTCATCCTGCACCGGACGACGGTGCGTCACGGTCACGTTCCGGCACTCCTGACGGGGTGTTTTAACCGTCTCTTTAATCGGTGTTGCCGAAACGACCTGCGCATACTGTGGGCCACGTTCAAAGACATTGAGACTGGCAACTGCCGCCACGCCTAACGCGGCAGCCACGCCAATCCCTATACCTGCCACCATGGATTTATTCATGGGACAACCTCCTTTTTATTGCTATTAGTAACAATTCTGCAACCAAAGCAGGTCGTTAGCAAATCAGATAAGGGAGTAAAAATGTGGGAAGAAGCGGGAAAACAGCCTGATTAGGAGAACTCTTAGGCTTCTGAGGGGGAATTAGCAGTGTGATATGCTGAAAAAGCCCCTCCGGCGAGCGCGGAGGGGCTTGGTTCTTAGTGCAGTTTCAGACGCGGTCGGATCACGCGGTTGATGCTGCCAACCAGCATCATCAGCCCGGTTTTGAAGTAACCGTGCAGCGCAACCTGGTGCATACGGTACAGCGAGATATAGACGAAGCGTGCGATACGCCCTTCTACCATCATCGAACCGCGCATCAGGTTGCCCATAAGACTGCCGACGGTGGAGAAGTTAGAGAGCGACACCAGGGAACCGTGGTCTTTGTAGACGTAGTTCTTCAGGGTTTTGCCTTTCGCCTGCGCCAGAATATTATGCAGCGCCAGGCTGGCCATCTGGTGAGCGGCCTGAGCGCGCGGTGGTACGAACCCGCCTTCCGGACGCGCGCAGGAGGCGCAGTCACCGATAGCGTAAATGTCCGGATCGCGGGTGGTTTGCAGCGTCGGCTCAACCACCAGCTGGTTAATGCGGTTGGTTTCCAGACCGCCAATCTCTTTCATGAAATCAGGTGCCTTGATGCCCGCGGCCCAGACCATCAGATCGGCTTTGATGTGTTCGCCATCTTTGGTATGCAGACCCTGCTCATCGGCGCTAGTGACCATGGTCTGGGTCAGAACGCGTACGCCCATCTTGGTCAGCTCGCTGTGAGCTGCGCCGGAGATGCGCGGCGGCAGTGCAGGCAGAATACGTTCACCGGCTTCCACCAGCGTCACGTTCAGCGCGTCGTTGGTTAACCCTTTGTAGCCGTAGCTGTGCAGCTGTTTGACCGCGTTATGCAGCTCCGCAGAGAGCTCCACGCCGGTCGCCCCGCCGCCAACGATGGCGATGTTCACCTTGCCGTTTGCGCCAAGGTTATTGGAGTATTTCAGGAACAGGTTGAGCATCTCCTGATGGAAACGACGCGCCTGGTGTGGGTTATCGAGGAAGATGCAGTGCTCTTTCACGCCCGGGGTGTTGAAGTCGTTAGAGGTACTGCCCAGCGCCATTACCAGCGTGTCATACGCCAGCTTGCGCTCCGGTACCAGCAGCTCGCCCTTCTCATCGCGCAGCTCAGCCAGGGTAATGGTTTTGCTTTCACGGTTGATATCCATCACCGAGCCCAGCTGGAACTGGAAGCCGTGGTTGCGTGCATGCGCCAGATAGCTCAGCGCGTCAACGCCCTCATCCAGTGAACCGGTAGCCACTTCGTGCAGCAGCGGTTTCCACAGGTGGCTGTGGTTGCGATCGACCAGCGTAACCTTGGCTTTTTTACCGCGTCCAAGCTTCTTACCTAACTGCGTAGCCAGTTCCAGACCGCCAGCACCACCACCCACAATCACTATCTTTTTCAATGGTGTAGTCAACGTGACCCCCTAAATTATTAACCAATTGTTAACTAAAAGTTATGAAAATAACCTTTAGTTAACAACAAGTTACATCACTGAAACCATTCAACTGTCATGAGAATAACATGTTCGGTGCATTGGTCATACCAAAATTGATGTGCATCAAGTTTTGCCGCTTAAAATTCACTCAAGCTTAGCAAAAAGAGAGCCCGGCTCACGTCACGTGGCCGGGCTTGAGGTGAAATCAGGAATTAACCTAAGGTCTTGAACGCTTTGATGCGCTGCAGATGGGGGGCAATATTCTTGAACTTATGCGTCTGCTCTTCATCCCAGACAATTTCGTAGTAAGGGTGCAGCAGCTCCGCGGCACGCGGGCTATTTAGCGCCTCATCGTTGCGGGAGAGGATCACCAGACAGCGATCGCGGTTCTTCTCGCGAAAGTTGCTGACACACTTGGTGGCGATATCGACATACTCTTCCGGCCTGTCGATCTTGCCTTCCATGTTCTCGTTCGGGAACAGGTTTGGATTGAACACCACCTGGCGAATATCACACAAGAAACCAACCCGCTCCGCCCAGTATCCTCCCAGGCCGACGCCGCAGATCAACGGACGCTCGTCGATATTCAGCTGCAACATTTTGTCCACTTCCTTCAGCAGATGCTGCATATCATGCTTCGGATGACGCGTGCTGTAGCTAATCAGCCGCACATCCGGGTCGATAAACTGCAACTGCAGGACCTTCTCGTGATTACCGGGACTGTTCGAATCAAAACCGTGCAAATAGATGATCATCGTATCCTCGCCACACTACGCTTGCCAGGAGGGGTTATTGCCCCGCTTTATGCGCTTGCCAGCGCTCATGAAGCGCCTCAAGCTGCGCATTCACCGATTTCCAGCGTGCTGTATCCCGCAGCTCCTGACGGCTAAAAGAACCTTTATGATACAATTGTGTAACACGTTCAGCCTTGATCGGCGACAGGTTATCTAACACGCTCACTGCGCCTTTACGATTATTGCAGACCAGGATCATATCGCAACCCGCATCCAGCGACGCCTGACCGCGTTCCGCATAGCTGCCCATGATCGCCGCCCCTTCCATGGACAAATCGTCAGAGAAAATCACGCCGTTGAAGCCCAGCTCCTGACGCAGGACGGTTTTCAGCCAGTGCGGTGAACCGCTGGCCGGACGCGGATCAACATCGGTGTAGATCACATGCGCAGGCATGATGGCATCGAGCTTGTTGTCGGTAATGAGCGATTTGAAAATCGACATATCCCGGGCGCGGATCTCCGCCTCTGGGCGCGGGTCGCGCGGGGTCTCTTTATGAGAATCCGCCGTAACGGCACCATGACCCGGGAAGTGTTTGCCGGTGGTTTTCATACCAGCCTCGTGCATCCCGTCGATAAAGCGGGTGGCGACCTGCAACGCTTTCTGCGGCTCCTCGTGATAAGCACGCTCCCCGATGGCGGCGCTGATATGGCCCACATCCAGTACCGGGGCAAAGCTGATATCAATATCCATGGCGATCATCTCGCTGGCCATCAGCCAGCCGGCCTCCTGCGCCAGATTGCCGCCCTCTTCCAGGCCGAGCAACGCTGCAAAGGACTGGGCTGCGGGCAGACGGGTAAACCCGTCGCGAAAACGCTGCACGCGGCCTCCCTCCTGATCCACCGCCACCACCAGACGGTGATGAGAAGCCTCGCGGATCTGGCGTACCAGCTCCCGCAGCTGCGCCGGATCGTGATAATTGCGCGTAAACAGGATCAGGCCGCCCACCAGCGGATGCGCCAGAATCTCGCGCTCCTCCGCATCCA
Source organism: Leclercia tamurae (assembly GCF_025566055.1). Lineage (GTDB taxonomy): Bacteria > Pseudomonadota > Gammaproteobacteria > Enterobacterales > Enterobacteriaceae > Enterobacter > Enterobacter tamurae. The sequence goes on along the minus strand of NZ_JAMHKS010000078.1, from coordinate 196,411 downwards.
GCTCATAACCTTCCACATCCAACATGACCGGACCCACACAAACCTCTCTTATTCTGTCGTTTCAAGCTGGCGCCAGATCTCATCGGCCAGCGTAATAAATTGTTTATCTTGTGATTGTTGCCAGCGCAGCTCAAACCAGCCTGCCATCAGCATCAGCACCCAGGGGCGCCAGCGATTCACCTGGCGTTGCAGCCGGGAGAGATCAAGCCGCGCGATCTCGCTGTAGGCGGTGAGCAGCTGCTGACGCTGGGCGTCACTCTCTGTCCAGACGCTGGCCAGCTCCAGGGCAACGTCGCCGTCTCCGGCATATTCCCAGTCCAGCAGCCGACTGCCGTTGGCCATATGCACGATATTACCTGCATGAACGTCCATATGCAGCGGCGCCAGTCGCAGCGGACGGGGCTCACCCCGTTTACGCAGCCGCTTATGCCATCGTAGCCATAGCGGCGTGCGTCGGGACGGCGAGGCCTGCAGCCAGTACTGCTCCAGCAGCGGGGCCAGAGTGATTCGCCATCCGAATCGGCGCTGTTGATGCAGATGATACAGCATCGCAGCCAACGGGGATGCGGCGGGCAACCTGGTTTTGATCTCACCGGTCAGATAATCGACCGCAATCCAGCCAGGACTGTAAAAGCGCGGCTGAGGGGCAATGTCGGCGGGAAGATGGCGGAGCGCATGGTACTGGCGGCGAAAATGGGCTGGCGTGGCCAGCGCGGCATGATACTGACGCAGCACCAGGCGTTGTCCGGCGTGCTCAATAATGCAACTCGCGCCGCTCAACCCGGCGTGGGTCTGCGGCGCGATAAGGCGATAGTGCGGGAAAAAGCGCGACAGCAGTGTGTCGCGCGTCAGATTACTGTTGCTGAACTGCACCTTTACCCGACCAGATAATTTCACCTGTCTGAACCAGCATCAGCTGCATCTGCAGCGCTGGCGAGTTGACGTTGCCGGTCGCGCTTGAGTAGAGGACATATTGCGCCCCTACGTTGCGGGCAATGCCGATAGCTTTACTGCGCGAGCCCAGGCTGTCCTGCGGAGAAAGGCCTAACTGCTGCTTGGCCACCGCCAGCTGCTGCGCGGACACCAGGGTAAATTTGCCGTTGTTCGCCAGCGCATTGCGCAGCGTTTCGGTAGCTTCCCCGGCATTCAGGCTGCCGTTGGTACGGTTGTTGACGCTGTCCACCAGCAGCACGCTGCCAGCGTTGACGCCCTGGGCCTGCAACATCTTACCGACCATCGGCTGCATCGCCCCGTTCCAGTCGTAATGACGCTCACGCGGTGCAGGCTGAGCGGGTTCCTGATGCTCGATCGGGCCTGGTTGCTCAGGGACAGACGGCACAGTAGGCACGGTTGGCACAGGCTGGGTCGGTTGAACCGGCTGCTCAACGCCCGGTTTCACCTCTTCTACCGGTGCAGGTGGTTGCTCAGTGCGGCTGATACAGCCCGACAGGAACAGTGCAAAAGCCGTGACAAGCGTGTAACGACTGATGTTTTTAATCAAAATTCACCCCTTAGAGATATAGATAAAGTCTGACCTTATGCGCGCCAAGATAGTTTGCGCTGCCGTAAAGTTTGACCGACGAATTCGCCGGGATTGTCACGCTGCGCGGTGCCTCAAGTGGATGCATTTCCAGGCCACGGGCGTCATACCAGAAAAAACGGTAATGGACGGTAATCGCCTCATCTCTTTCATTGAACAGCACAGAGGAAGCGGATGGTTGAATTTCACTGATCGTTAGCGAAGGCTTGTCGGCAGTAATTCCTGCCGCCAGCACTGATGATTCCATTACCAGCGTTTGCTCATCATTGACAGGGATCGCTGGCTGAGATTTACATCCCACCAGAGCCATCACCATGAACAGCATCGCAATCCGTCCTGCAGGCATGTTAAAGACCTTTATGCGCCAGCATCGGTCCCAGCGGGCGACCGCCGAGCAGATGCATATGAATATGATAAACTTCCTGACCACCGTGGCGGTTGCAGTTCATGATCAAACGATAACCGTCTTCTGCCACGCCTTCCTGCTCAGCAATTTTCGCGGCTACTGTCAGCATACGGCCTAAAGCCAGTTCATGCTCAGTTTTCACGTCATTTACCGTCGGAATCAGAATATTAGGAATAATGAGGATGTGGGTGGGTGCCTGGGGAGAAATATCGCGAAAAGCGGTAACCAGTTCATCCTGATAGACGATATCCGCCGGGATCTCGCGACGGATAATTTTACTGAAAATGGTTTCTTCAGCCATGAGATTTTCCTTGTTCATTTAATCTGGCGACGTGCCCGGAGACAACACCCTCGGCGCAGGCGCAATATTATGTGACGCGACTTAAGAGTATGAGCGACTTTCTCTAATCCTTTCAACCTTATCCCTCGAATTCTTTCCTTATAGTGCAATTTATACGCTGCCGCTCGCCGCGCCCTCCCCTTAAATCTTAAAACATAATTTCAGATACGCCTGAAACGTCTGTTTACAGGTTTAATCACAATGCGTATATTTCGCATTTGCATTTACATGCGCATTTTATACATAGAAAACGACCTCAGACTGTGTTTACGGATCTGGGGCATCACATTCACACTTCACTCAGAAAGGTTTGTTGATGTCTTTCATGAATTATACCAGGGACGGGCAACGCCAGCCTGTCGCTAAACCCTCGCTGCTGGCAGCCTGTATTGCTTTCGCGTTGACTCCTGTTGCCAGTTTTGCCGCGCCGGCTGAAGAGACCGTTATTGTTGACGGTTCCACGCCGTCGGGTACCGCTGACGAAAGCCAGGACTACAGCGTAAAAACCACCACCGCGGGCACCAAAATGCAGATGGTGCAGCGTGATATTCCGCAGTCGGTCACGATCGTCAGCGAACAACGCATGGAAGACCAACAGCTGCAGACCCTGGGCGACGTGATGGATAACACGATGGGGATCAGCAAAAGCACCACGGACTCCGATCGCAGCAATTTTTACTCCCGTGGGTTCGAAATCGACAACTACATGGTCGACGGCATCCCGACCTATTTCGAATCACGCTGGAATCTGGGTGATACTCAGTCTGACACCGCGCTGTTTGAGCGGGTGGAAGTGGTACGCGGCGCCAACGGCCTGATGACCGGCACAGGCAACCCGTCCGCAGCCATCAATATGGTGCGTAAGCATGCCACCAGCCGCGAATTTAAGGCCAATCTGTCGGCAGAATACGGCAGCTGGAACAAACAACGTTACGTCATGGATATGCAAAGCCCGCTGACGGAAGACGGCAATCTGCGCAGCCGCATCGTGGCGGGTTATCAGGACAGCGACTCCTGGCTCGACAACTACAATCAGAAGCGCACCTTCTTCTCCGGTATTCTGGACGCTGACCTGGGCACCAGCACCTCGCTGTCCGCTGGCTACGAATATCAGCGCATCGACATCAATAACCAGACCTGGGGTGGTTTGCCGCGCTGGAACACCGATGGCAGCACCAAACATTACGATCGCGCGCACAGCACCTCTCCAGACTGGGCTTACAACGACAAAGAGTTCAATAAGGTCTTCTTCACCCTGAAGCAGCGCTTTGCCGACGACTGGCAGGCCACCCTGAATGCGACCCATACCGAAGCGAAATTCGACAGCAAAGCGATGTATATCGATGCCTTTGTGAATAAGAGCACCGGCATGCTGGAAGGCCCTTATTCGAACTATGGTGCAGGTTATGATTACATTGGCGGCACCGGCTGGAACAGCGGCAAACGTAAAGTCGATGCGGTAGACCTGTTTGCTGACGGCGGCTACGAGCTGCTGGGTCGCCAGCACACCATGATGATTGGCGGCAGCTTCAGTCGTCAGACCAACCGTTACACCAACTCATGGGCTAACGTCTACCCGGATGAGTTCGGTAGCTTCTACGACTATAACGGTAACTTCCCGGAAACCAACTGGGGATCGCAATCGCTGGCTCAGGATGACACCACCAATATGAAATCGCTGTATGCCGCGACGCGCATTTCACTGGCCGATCCTTTGCATTTGATCCTTGGCGCCCGTTATACCAACTGGAGCGTTGACACCCTCACCTACGGCATGGAGAAAAACCACACCACGCCTTATGCGGGTCTGGTTTACGACATCAATGACAACTGGTCTGCCTACGCCAGCTATACCTCTATCTTCCAGCCGCAGAACTACCGCGACAGCTCGGGCAAATATCTTGACCCGATCACCGGGAATAACTACGAAGCGGGCCTGAAATCCGACTGGATGAATAGCCGTCTGACCACCACGCTGTCCGTATTCCGCATTGAGCAGGATAATCTGGGACAAAGCACCGGCCGGACCATTCAGGGCTCCACGGATGTGGCTTACGAGAGCGTAGACGGTACCGTGAGTAAAGGCGTTGAGTTTGAAATCAACGGCGCGCTGACGGATAACTGGCAGATGACCTTTGGTGCAACGCGTTATGTTGCTGAAGATAACAACGGCAAGGCGGTAAACCCACAGCTGCCGCGCACGACCGTAAAACTGTTTACCAGCTACCGTCTGCCGGCGATGCCTGAGCTGACCGTTGGGGGTGGGGTTAACTGGCAGAACAGCGTCTATACCTACCAGGACACGCCTTACGGCACCTGGCGTGCATCGCAGGGCAGCTACGCGCTGGTGGATCTCTTCACTCGTTACCAGGTCACGAAGAACTTCTCCCTGCAGGGTAATCTGAATAACCTCTTCGATAAGACCTACGACACCAACGTTGAAGGCGAAATTGTGTATGGCGAACCGCGTAACGTGAGCCTGACCGCAAGCTATCAGTTCTGATAAATCATCCGTTACCAAAGGGAGCCAAATGGCTCCCTTTTTTGTGCCGGGTGGCGCTACGCTTACCCGGCCTACGGTCTGAGCTTTTGTAGGCCGGGTAAGGCGCAGCCGCCACCCGGCATTTCCCCAACCACAGGCAATAAAAAAGGCAGCCATTCGGCTGCCTTAGTCTCCCCAGGTCACAACTTAGTTGCCGCGGATGTACTCATCCATTTCGGTTTTCAGGTTATCGGATTTAGTACCGAAGATAGCCTGTACACCGGAACCTGCAACAACTACGCCCGCTGCGCCCAGTTTTTTCAGACCCGGCTGGTCAACTTTCGCGATATCAGCAACGCTCACACGCAGACGAGTGATACACGCGTCCAGGTTAGTGATGTTCTCTTTACCGCCAAAAGCTGCAACCAGTGCCGGAGCCATTTCGCTGGTGCCGGTCGCTTTTACGTCGTCAGATGCATCTTCACGACCTGGTGTTTTCAGGTCCAGTGCTTTGATCAGCACGCGGAAGATGGTGTAGTACGCCACCGCGTAGCACGCACCCACGATTGGGAACAGCCACAGTTTGCTGCTGTTACCGGACAGAACGATAAAGTCGATCAGACCGTGCGAGAAGGAGGTACCGTCACGCATACCCAGCAGGATACAGATTGGGAATGCCAGGCCAGCCAGCACCGCGTGGATGATGTACAGGATCGGCGCAACGAACATGAAGGAGAACTCGATCGGCTCGGTAATACCGGTCAGGAACGAGGTCAGCGCGGCGGAGATCATGATACCGCCCACTTTTGCACGGTTCTCTGGTTTAGCAGAGTGCCAGATTGCAATCGCAGCAGCCGGCAGGCCGTACATTTTGAACAGGAAGCCGCCAGACAGTTTGCCTGCAGTTGGGTCGCCTGCCATGTAGCGAGGGATGTCGCCGTGGAAGACCTGACCTGCTGCGTTGGTGTATTCGCCGATCTGCATCTGGAAAGGAACGTTCCAGATGTGGTGCAGACCAAATGGCACCAGGCAACGCTCAATGAAGCCGTAGATACCGAACGCCACAACCGGGTTCTGGTATGCAGCCCACTGGGAGAAGGTCTGGATTGCGGAACCAATCGGTGGCCAGATGAAGGAGAGGATCACACCGGTGAAGATCGCCGCCAGGCCAGAGATGATTGGAACGAAACGCTTACCTGCAAAGAAGCCCAGATACTCAGGCAGCTTGATGCGATAGAAGCGGTTAAACATATATGCCGCAATCGCACCCGAGATAATACCGCCCAGAACACCGGTATCAGCCAGGTGTTTTGACGCGATCTCTTCAGGTGGCAAGTGCAGGACCAGAGGTGCAACCACAGCCATGGTCTTAACCATGATGCCGTATGCAACTACAGCGGCCAGCGCAGATACGCCGTCGTTATTGGTGAAGCCAAGCGCAACGCCGATGGCGAAGATCAGTGGCATATTAGCAAAAACAGAACCGCCTGCTTCGGCCATCACATGAGAAACTACGGCTGGCAGCCAGCTGAAGTTTGCAGAACCGACGCCCAGCAGGATACCTGCGATAGGCAGTACGGATACCGGCAGCATCAGCGATTTACCGACCTTCTGCAGGTTAGCAAATGCATTCTTAAACATAATTGAGAGTGCTCCTGAGTATTTGTGCTTTTTTTACGTTTTCACGCATTGGCCCGGGGGGAGAACCGTGCCGTGGACAGGACATCTAAGCGCCCTTTATTTATTACACAGAGTAAAATAAATCCGCGTATCTTTGTTTGACGGCTATCACGTTTCAGCGCAGGGTAGCTGAAAAACTTTCAGATTTTTACAAAATTAATTGCCAAATGTTTCCAAAAAGTGCTTCACCGCCCCCACAAGGGCGGTGAACTTTACTCGTTTTGGCTATTAATTACGAGCCATAAAAAAATAGATTAATCAGGCAGATTGCAGGCGGGAGGGATCGATGTGAAACAGGCTGGCAAAGTTATCAGTGGTGATGCGTGCCAGTTCTTCAACCTCGACGCCTTTCAAAACGGCCATATAATCGGCCACGTCCCGTGTCATCGCGGGTTGGTTCTCTTTGCCGCGATGCGGTACCGGGGCCAGATAAGGGGAATCTGTTTCCACCAGCAGGCGATCGAGCGGCACGTAGCGCGCAGCATCACGAAGCTGCTCGGCGTTACGGAACGTCACGATCCCGGAAAACGAGATATAAAAACCCAAATCCAGCAGCTTACCCGCTGTTTCTCTGTCTTCAGTGAAACAGTGTAGTACGCCGCCGCAATCCGTCACCTTTTCTTCGTACAGGATCGCCAGCGTATCGGCGCGCGCGTCGCGGGTGTGGACAATCACCGGTTTGTTCAGCTCCCGGCCAATGCGGATATGGTCGCGGAACGATTCCTGCTGGCGGGCTTTGGTTTCCGGGGTGTAGAAATAATCCAGCCCGGTTTCACCCATCGCCACCACGCCCTCTTCCGCCGCCAGACGGCGCAGATCTTCCACGTCGTACGCCTCATCCTGATTCAGAGGATGCACGCCGCAGGAGAAGACCACGTTGTCGCGGACGCCCACCAGCTCGCGCATGGATTTGTAACCAGGTAACGTTGTGGCGACCGCCAGACAAAATTTCACATCGCGGGCGGCGGCTTTCGCCAGCACGTCATCGACGTTTTTATGCAGGGATTGATAATCCAGGCCATCAAGATGGCAGTGTGAGTCGACTAAAAACATAATGTGTCTCTCAGAGAGGGGATACAGGCAGCGTCGTGCCCGGTTGCAGGTAGTGCTCAATAGTGAGTAACAGGTCGGTCAGGACAAGCTCCCGATTCAGCCCCGTCACGCTGAGTAGTTGTTCACGGCACTGGCAGACATCATGAAGGATAGCCCGCAATGCCACACCCGGCAGGCGCTGCGCCAGGCTACTGACGAGCGGCCAGGCATCGGCATTGGTAAGCAGAGTCGCACCCTGCTGAATTTTAAGGGCATCCAACAGCAGGGCTGCCAGCCAGTGCAGACGATCCGGAGCCTGCTCATGGTTCAGGATCGGCAGCAGGCTCAGCCAGTCGCCGCTGTCCGGCACCGCGCCGAGGGCCTGACAGAGTTGTTCCCGCTGCGTCTGGACGTTGGGCTGTAACAGGGCCAGCGCCGCCGCAGGTGCCCCGCCGCACAGGCGCAGCGCACTCAGTGCCGCCTCTTGTGACGTTGTCACTTCACGCGCAAGCCAGCTGATAGCCCAGGCTTCCTGCGGCACGCTGAGATGGTGCAACCGACAGCGGCTACGCAGGGTCGCCAGCAGACGTCCGGGTTCGCGGCAGGCCATCAGGAACCAGGTATTTTCCGGCGGCTCTTCGAGGGTCTTTAACAGCGCGTTGGCCGCCGCCTCGGTAAGCTGGGCGGCATCCTTCAGCCAGACGACTTTCGCTCCGCCGAGCCGGGCGCGTTCGTAGAGCTTTTCACTGACCGTGCGCACCGCATCGATACCCAGCGTGGTCTTGCCCTTCTCCGGCTCCAGCGCGTAATAATCCGGGTGCGTTTCCGCCTGCATCAGCTGGCAGCTGCGGCACTGGCCGCAGCTTTTATGCCCCTGGGGCTGCTGGCACATCAGAAAACGGGTGATAGCGTAGATCAGCGCCTCGTCGCCCATGCCCGGCAGCGACTGGATCAGTAACGCATGATGCCCCCGACCGGACTGATAGCTGTTCACCAGCTGTTCAAAGTGCGGGCGCAACCATGGGTACCATTTCATACCTGTTGTTCCTTCAGCCAGTCAGTGACCGTTGTGCGAATGTCGTTCATCACCTCTTCCAGCGACTGTGTCGCATTGATGGTGCGGATTGAACTGTCCTGGGCGGCCAGCTCGAGGTAACGAGCGCGAGTGCGATTAAAGAAGTCCAGCGACTCCTGCTCGATACGATCCAGTTCGCCGCGGGCGCGGGCGCGTTTCAGACCCACTTCAGGTGTTACGTCGAGATAGAGCGTCAGGTTCGGACGGAAATCACCCAGCACCGCGTCGCGCAGCGTGCCGAGCATCTGCTGGTCAATACCGCGTCCACCGCCCTGATAGGCCTGGGTGGAGAGGTCGTGACGATCGCCAATCACCCAGCATCCCCGCGCCAGCGCAGGCTTGATCACGGTTTCCACCAGCTGAACGCGCGCGGCGTAGAACATCATCACTTCGGCTTTATCGGTAATAACTTCATCCCCGACCGATTTGATGTCCAGCACCAGGCTGCGCAGTTTTTCAGCAAGCTGGGTGCCGCCCGGTTCACGGGTGAAGATCATCTCGTCGATGCCACACTGTTTGAGCGTCTCGACCACTACGTCACGTGCGGTCGTTTTCCCGGCGCCTTCCAGCCCCTCAATGACGATGTAATTACTGCGCATTTTTTTCCTTAAGTGCCTTCAGATAGTCCTGGACCGAACGATTATGACTGGCAAGATTGGTGTTAAAAGTATGTCCACCCTTTCCGTCGGCGACGAAATAGAGATACGGCGTTTTTGCCGGATGCGCGGCGGCATTCAGCGATGCCTGACCCGGCGTGGCAATTGGCCCCGGGGGTAAGCCGCTAATGACATAGGTATTATAATCGGTTGGGGTTTCCAGGTCTTTACGTGAAATCTTGCCCTTATAATTCTCACCCATACCGTAAATCACCGTCGGGTCGGTCTGCAGACGCATACCGATGCGCAGGCGATTGATAAATACCGAGGCAACCTGATCCCGCTCACTCGCCACCGCCGTCTCTTTCTCAACGATCGAGGCCATGGTGACGAACTGGTTTTGATCTTTATACGGCAGGTTTTCCATCCGCCCTTCCCAGGCTTTATCCACTGCGTCGACCATTTTTTTGTGCGCGCGCTGGAGCAACGCCACGTCCGTGGTGCCCGCGGTATACATCCAGGTATCCGGCCAGAACCAGCCTTCTACCCATTCGGGATGCTCAAACTTCAGCACCTGAGCGACGGTGGCATAGCTGTCGTCCTTTAGGGTGTGCTTAATGTATGGGGCATCGCGCAGCTGTTTCAGGTAGTCGCTCAGGCGCATCCCTTCCACGAAACGCAGCGGAAACTGCGCCTCTTTGCCGCTCTCAAGCAGCTCCAGCATCTCTTTGACGGTCATCCCCGGCGTAAAGCGGTATGTCCCGGCTTTGAAATGGGACAGCTCCGGCTGCACGCGTAATAACCACTGGAACACGCGCGGACGGTTAATCACCTTCTCGCTATACAGCTGCTCGCCCAGCGCCAGCCGTCCGGTGCCCGGTTTCAGAGTAAAGATCGTCTCTTCAGCGATCAGAATTTGACTGCTCGCCAGCTGGCGAACCTTCCACATCCCCACACCTGCGGCAATGCCCAGCACGACAAGGATGAGGAGAATAAAGCGCAACATTTTCTTCATGACTATCTGGTTTGCTCACACAGAGGGGCTAAAAATGCGTACAACTCACGCAATGAAAAACGTTGAGAACCATACTGACGAACCGGCACGACGGGCATCAGCGCATTGCAGACCACCATCTCGTCGACCTCAGCCAGCGCGGCCTCGCGGGCATGCACTTCGACAACGCGATACCCGGAGTGTGCCAGTTGCTGCAGACAAAACTGGCGCATCAGGCCGTTGACGCCAGCCTGATCCAGGCGGGGGGTAAAAACGTCCTTCCCCTGACGCCAGAATAAATTCGCCGCACAGCATTCCGTAATGAACCCTTCGCTGTCAAGAACCAGCGCCTCGTCGGCATCGGTCTGTTCAAGATGGGTACGGATCAGCACCTGCTCAAGCCGGTTAAGATGCTTGATCCCGGCCAGCTGCGGGTTACGTCCCAGCTGCACCGGGCTCAATGCAAGGGTGATGCCTTCACGACGCCAGCCATCGTAATGAACAGGCCAGGCCGATACTGAGAGAAGTCGGGCTGGATGCAGGCAGTTCGCCGCGCTGTATCCTCTGCCGCCGCTTCCCCGGCTGATAATGACCTTCAGCACGCCACGATCGTTCCCGCGGGCGAGCTCAACCATTTCACGCTGTAACGCTGCCCACTCAACAAAGGGGATGAGCAGTTTTTCACAGGCCTGCTGCAAGCGTTGCAGGTGAGCATCCAGCAGACAGACCTGGCCCGCTACAATGCGTGCCGTTGTGAAGCAGCCATCACCAAACTGAATAGCCCTGTCGCTCGCCGGGAGCGTTTCCTGCGGTATGCCATTGATCAAGAACATGATGGCTCCTTATGAATGGTCGAATAGTCTGGCAGGAAGGTGGGCCGTGGACAAGGGAATAAAACCGAATAAAAAAGGCCCGACAAGCGGACCTTTTTTATCGATGTGCCGGGAAGGTAATTATCCGCCCCGGCAATCAGCCTCAGACCTTTTTGAAGATCAGAGAGCCGTTGGTGCCGCCAAAGCCAAAGGAGTTACACAGGGTGTACTCCAGACCGCTGACCTGGCGCGCTTCGTGTGGAACGAAGTCCAGATCGCAACCGTCATCCGGGTTATCCAGGTTGATGGTCGGCGGAACAGCCTGATCGCGCAGCGCAAGGATGGAGTAGATGGATTCTACTGCACCCGCCGCACCTAACAGGTGTCCGGTCATGGATTTGGTCGAGCTCACCATCACGCGACGGGCTGCATCGCCAAAGACAGACTTAACGGCCTGCGCTTCAGCTTTGTCGCCTGCTGGCGTGGAAGTACCGTGCGCATTCACATAGCCAATCTGGCCTGGTTCGATACCCGCATCGCGGATCGCGTTAACCATTGCCAGCGCAGCACCTGCCCCGTCTTCCGGCGGAGAGGTCATGTGGTAAGCGTCGCTGCTCATGCCGAAACCGATAATTTCTGCATAGATTTTCGCACCGCGTTTCTTCGCATGCTCGTACTCTTCCAGCACGACCATACCGGCACCGTCACCCAGCACAAAACCATCACGGTCTTTATCCCACGGACGGCTCGCCGCCTGCGGGTTATCGTTGCGGGTAGACAGGGCACGCGCTGCGCCGAAACCGCCCACACCCAGTGGGGTACTGGCTTTTTCTGCACCGCCTGCAACCATTGCATCGGCATCGCCATAAGCGATGATACGCGCCGCCTGGCCGATGTTGTGCACACCGGAGGTACAGGCAGTAGCAATCGAGATGCTTGGGCCACGCAGGCCAAACATGATGGTCAGGTGACCTGCCACCATGTTAACAATCGTTGACGGAACAAAGAACGGGCTAATTTTACGTGGACCACCATTTACCAGAGAGGTATGGTTTTCCTCGATCAGGCCAAGACCACCAATCCCGGAGCCGATAGCGGCACCGATACGGGTTGCGTTCTCTTCCGTAATTTCAAGGCCAGAATCCTGCATGGCCTGAACGCCAGCGACAATTCCATATTGAATGAAGGCATCCATCTTACGCTGTTCTTTGCGCGAGATGATCTCTTCACAGTTAAAATCCTTTACTAAGCCAGCAAATTTCGTTGCATAGGCGCTAGTATCGAAATGGTCGATTAGGCTGATGCCACTCTGACCGGCAAGGAGAGCGTTCCAGGTAGACTCTACGGTATTGCCGACAGGAGATAACATGCCAAGTCCGGTCACAACTACACGACGCTTAGACACGCTTGTCCTCCAGGGAGGGATAAAAAAAGAAAATCGAGGGACTACAAAAGAAAAAACACAGGCGGTCGAATGACCGCCTGGAGATGCTCACTTACGCCTGGTGACCGTTGATGTAATCAATGGCAGCCTGAACGGTGGTGATTTTCTCAGCTTCTTCGTCCGGAATCTCAGTATCAAACTCTTCTTCCAGAGCCATTACCAGCTCAACGGTGTCAAGAGAATCTGCGCCCAGGTCTTCAACGAAGGAAGCGGAGTTCACAACTTCTTCCTGCTTAACGCCCAGCTGCTCGCCGATAATTTTCTTAACGCGTTCTTCGATAGTGCTCATACTCTTAAATTTCCTATCAAAACTCGCTTTCGCGATGGTTTTCGTAGTGTATAAAATGTTGAAAAATTTGCAACTAAATCCCGGCAGGTCTTACCACGATTTTACGTTATTTTGAGGCCATTGGCCCTAATAACGCAAATATTTTCTAACGTGATTAAACCATATACATCCCGCCATTGACGTGGAGAGTTTCACCAGTGATGTAACTCGCTTCGTCAGAGGCTAAAAATGCAACCGCGCTGGCGATTTCTTTAGGGTCGCCTAAACGACCCGCCGGAACTGCCGCCAGCGTACCCGCACGCTGCTCATCGGTCAGCGCACGCGTCATGTCCGTTTCAATAAAGCCCGGAGCAACAACGTTTACAGTAATCCCGCGGGACGCAACTTCGCGTGCCAGCGACTTACTGAAACCGATCAGACCTGCTTTCGCCGCAGCGTAGTTAGCCTGACCAGCATTTCCCATGGTACCAACCACAGAACCGATAGTGATAATACGCCCATGACGCTTCTTCATCATAGCTCGCATTACCGCTTTTGACAGACGGAACACAGATGACAGGTTGGTTTCGAGAATATCGCTCCACTCGTCATCTTTCATTCGCATCAGTAAGTTGTCGCGAGTGATTCCGGCATTATTGACCAGAATATCCACTTCGCCAAATTCTGCGCGAATATTTCCCAGAACAGATTCGATAGATGCAGGATCGGTCACATTCAACATCAGACCTTTACCGTTCGCACCCAAATACTCGCTGATCGCCTGCGCGCCGCTTTCGCTGGTCGCGGTGCCGATCACTTTCGCGCCACGCGCGACGAGGGTTTCAGCGATAGCACGGCCAATACCGCGGCTTGCACCGGTGACCAGTGCGATTTTTCCTTCAAAACTCATGGTATTCCTCTTTGTTACTGCGCGAGTGCCGCTGACAGTGCTTCCGGCTCATTAATGGCCGACGCGGTCAGGGTATCAACAATACGTTTAGTCAGACCGGTGAGGACTTTGCCCGGGCCCACTTCATACAGGTGCTCAACGCCCTGTGACGCCATAAACTCAACGGTTTTGGTCCACTGAACCGGGCTGTACAGCTGACGAACCAGCGCATGGCGGATCGCCTCTGGCGCGGTTTCACACTGCACATCAACGTTATTCACAACCGGAATGGCTGGAGCGTTGAAAGTGATTTTTTCCAGCTCAACCGCCAGCTTGTCGGCAGCAGGCTTCATCAGTGCGCAATGCGACGGTACGCTTACCGGCAGCGGCAGCGCACGTTTGGCGCCTGCAGCTTTGCACGCTGCGCCTGCACGCTCAACGGCTTCTTTATGACCGGCGATAACCACCTGGCCCGGCGAGTTGAAGTTTACCGGAGAAACCACCTGACCTTCTGCAGATTCTTCGCAGGCTTTGGCAATGGACGCATCATCCAGACCAATAATGGCCGACATGCCGCCCGTGCCTTCCGGCACCGCGTCCTGCATAAATTTGCCGCGCAGTTCAACCAGACGCACGGCATCCGCAAACGCAATCACCCCGGCGCAAACCAGCGCAGAGTATTCACCCAGACTGTGACCGGCCAGCAGTGCTGGCGTTTTACCGCCCTGCTGCTGCCAGACGCGCCACAGTGCGACCGATGCGGTCAGCAGTGCAGGCTGGGTCTGCCAGGTTTTATTCAGCTCTTCGGCTGGCCCTTGCTGGGTCAGCGCCCAAAGATCGTAACCCAGGGCATCCGACGCTTCACGGAAGGTCTCTTCGATGACCGGATACTGCTCCGCTAAGCCGGACAACATTCCAACGGCCTGAGAACCCTGACCGGGGAACACAAAAGCAAATTGCGTCATTTTTTTATCCTTATACTAGAAACGAACCAGCGCAGAACCCCAGGTGAAACCGCCGCCGAAGGCTTCGAGCAAGACCAGTTGGCCTCGTTGAATTCGTCCATCGCGCACCGCTTCGTCAAAGGCGCAGGGCACGGATGCTGCAGACGTATTGCCATGACGATCCAGCGTCACCACAACGTTATCCATAGACATGCCGAGTTTCTTAGCCGTGGCGCTGATAATGCGCAGGTTCGCCTGATGCGGCACCAGCCAGTCGAGAGCAGAACGCTCCAGATTGTTCGCTGCCAGCGTCTCGTCAACGATATGTGCCAGCTCGGTCACCGCCACTTTAAAGACTTCGTTACCGGCCATGGTCAGATAGATAGCATTGTCCGGATTAACCCGATCGGCGTTTGGCAGCGTTAACAGCTCACCGTAGCTACCGTCCGCATGCAGATGCGTCGAGATGATGCCCGGCTCTTCAGATTGTCCTAACAGGACAGCCCCTGCGCCATCACCAAAAATAATGATCGTCCCGCGATCGGCAGGATCGCAGGTACGCGCCAGCACGTCAGCACCGATCACCAGCGCGTGCTTAACGGCGCCAGATTTCACGTATTGATCGGCAATGCTCAGCGCATAGGTGAAACCTGCGCAGGCAGCAGCAACGTCAAATGCCGGGCAGCCTTTAATGCCCAGCATGTTCTGAACCTGGCACGCTGCGCTCGGGAAGGCATGCGTCGCAGAGGTGGTGGCAACGATAATCAGGCCGATGTCGTCTTTATCAACACCCGCCATCTCCAGCGCGCGTTGTGCGGCTTCGTAGCCCATGGTGGAAACTGTTTCATCTGGCGCGGCAATACGACGTTCGCGGATACCTGTACGCGTGACGATCCACTCGTCAGAGGTATCGACCATTTTTTCCAGATCGGCGTTGGTTCGCACTTGCTTTGGCAGATAGCTGCCGGTACCTAAAATCTTCGTATACATGTACGCTCAGTCACTTTTTGCTAATACAGATCCCAGGCGAGCGGCAATCCGCTGTGGGACTTGTCGCTGCACCGCCTGCACTGCCTGTTCAATCGCGACGGTAAAGGCTCGCTGATTGGCCGCACCGTGACTCTTAATCACAATGCCGCGCAATCCTAACAGACAGGCGCCATTATACTGGTCGGGGTTGAGGTGACTGAATCGCCGCGCCAGGCTCTTTTGTAACCAACGCTTCAATATAATCAGCCACCAGGACCGTTTTTTCCCCTCTCCCTGCGATTTAAGCAGAGAAAGAAACATTCTCACCACCCCTTCCATGGTTTTTAATGTAACGTTTCCTGTAAACCCGTCACACACCAGTACATCCGTTTTTCCGGTCAATAATTCGTTGGCTTCGAGATATCCAATATAGTTGATGGACGGCTCATTTTTTAGCCGCTCGGCCGCCTCACGGATGCTGTCGAGACCTTTAGTCTCTTCCTCACCGATATTCAGCAAGGCCACGCGGGGATGAGAGATCCCCACCACTTCCTCTGCCAGCACCGAGCCCATTACGGCAAACTGCGCCAGCATAACACTGTCGCAGTCGACGTTGGCGCCTAAATCCAGCACCACCGTTTTGCCCTTTTGCTGGTGCGGCAGTACCGTCACCAGTGCCGGGCGCTCAATCCCTTCAAGGGGTTTGAGCAGTAATTTTGCCAGCCCCATCAGCGCACCGGTATTGCCGGCGCTGACGCACGCCTGGGCGCGTCCTTCTTTTACCAGCTCCAGCGCAATGCGCATTGAGCTTCCGCGACTGCTGCGGATCGCCTGCGAGGCGCGGACATCACTGGCAATAACTGACTGGGCAGGAATAATCTGCAGACGTGAACGTTGTTCGAAGTCAGCTTTTGCAAGTAATGGCGTGATAGTGTCGGGATTGCCGACTAAAAGGAGAGTGAGTTGCGAATTAGAGTTCAGTGCCTGCAATGCTGCAGGCACTGTCACGGAAGGGCCAAAATCGCCCCCCATGACATCTAACGCCAGGGTTAGACGTGTCAAGGTATCGTCGCAGCCTGGTTCGGTATATCCCCGTTTGCACGGGGAAACCCTCACTAAGCCTAATCACGCTGACGCGTGATTACTTAGTGATAACCTTGCGGCCGCGGTAGAAACCGTCAGCGGTGATGTGGTGACGCAGGTGTTGTTCACCAGAAGTCTTGTCTACAGACAGGCTGGTAACTGCAGTCAGCGCGTCATGGGAACGACGCATGCCACGTTTGGAACGGGTTGGTTTATTCTGTTGTACGGCCATGGACCTTACTCCTTAATTACTTACGCTTTAAACTGGCTAATACGGCAAATGGGTTTGGTTTTTGCGCTTCAACAGGCAGTTCCCCAAAGACCATGTCCGCCTCGGACACTTCACAGTGTTCAGAATCATGCACCGGAACCACAGGCAAGGTGAGGATGATTTCATCTTCAACCAGCGCCAGCAGATCGATTTCACCGAATTCGTTAACCTCAATCGGCTCATACGCTTCCGGGAGTGCTTCAGCCTGCTCGTCTGAACGAACCGGACTAAAACAATATGTTGTGTGAACATGAAGTGGGAACGGTTTCCCGCAACGCTGACACTCGAGCGTGACCGACACCTTTGCATCACCGGTAATCACGGCAAGGCGCTGGGGATCGATCTCAAACGACATGGTGCATTCCACATCACTGTCCACACTGACTACGGATTCGGCGATACGCTCAGCCTGATCACGAGTATAGATACCTTCGTAATCAAGGCGTTTTTGAGCCGTACGAACCGGATCAAGAGTCAGGGGTAATTTTACCTTTTGCATAGGGCGCGCATATTAACTTTGTAACGTCATAGAGTCAAAGAAAAAGGCAACCTCAGGCTGCCTTTTGCCAATTATTCGCACACATTGCGGCCTGTAGTTTAAAATGGCTGGCATCGATACGCTATATCTGGTGAAAAAAATATGCCGAATCTCATTCTCGCCTCCACGTCACCCTACCGCCGCGTGTTGCTGGAAAAGCTGGGCCTACCCTTCGAATGTGCCGCGCCGAACGTGGATGAAAGCCCACAGCCCGGTGAATCGCCACGCCATCTGGTGGTCCGTCTGGCTCAGGAGAAAGCGAAAAGTCTGGCAGCACGATTCCCCGATCATTTGATTATAGGTTCCGATCAGGTTTGCGTCCTGGATGGGACGATCACCGGTAAACCGCACACCGAAGAGATTGCCCGCCAGCAGTTGCTGAAAGCACGCGGCAGTATCGTCACCTTCTACACCGGCCTGGCCCTTTATAATTCATCTACGGGCCATTTGCAGACCGAATGCGAGCCCTTTGACGTTCACTTTCGCCATCTCAGTGAACACGAGATTGACGACTACGTGCGAAAAGAGCGGCCGTTAAACTGCGCGGGCAGTTTTAAGAGCGAGGGGCTGGGAATTGCGCTGTTTGACAGGCTGGACGGACGTGACCCGAACACGTTGGTGGGGTTACCATTGATTGCGCTGTGCCAGATGCTGCGCCGGGAGGAGTATAACCCGCTGATGGCGTGATTTATGCCGGGTGGCGCTACGCTTACCCGGCCTACAAGACCGTAGGCCTGTGCAAGCGTAGCGCCGCCGGGCACTTAACCGCGCAGAACTTTCAGACAGCGCTTCAGCTGTTCGTCCATCGGGGCTTCGATGCGCATCACCTCGCCGGTACCCGGATGGGTAAACGTCAGCGCGGCGGCATGCAGGAACAGACGCGATAATCCCGTCCCGGCCAGCTGCTTATCAAATTCACGGTCACCATAGCGATCGTCGAAGGCAATAGGATGGCCCGCATGCAGCGTGTGAACGCGGATCTGGTGGGTACGCCCGGTCACCGGGCTACAGCGCACCAGGGTGGCAAATTCATAACGCTCTTCCACCTTGAATCGGGTTTCAGAGGGTTTGCCTTCCTGACTGACGCGAACGATACGCTCACCGCTTTGCAGAATGTTTTTCAGCAGCGGCGCCTGCACCACTTTGACATGGGACTGCCACTGCCCGCGCACCAGCGCGAGGTAATCCTTCTGCATACCTTTCTCACGCAGCTGCTCGTGCAGCGAACGTAGCGCCGAACGCTTTTTAGCGACCAGCAGCACGCCGGAGGTATCGCGGTCGAGACGATGAACCAACTCAAGGAAGCGGGCTTCCGGGCGCAGCGCGCGCAGACCTTCAATCACCCCGAAGCTTAACCCGCTGCCGCCGTGTACGGCCGTACCTGAAGGTTTGTTCAGCACCAGAATATGATCGTCTTCATATAAAATCACATTCGTCAGCGCGGCGACCTTATTCAGATGCGGCGATACCGCCTCCTCTTCTCGCTCGGCTACGCGCACGGGCGGGATACGCACTTCATCACCCGCTTCAAGTTTGTATTCAGGTTTAATGCGTTTCTTATTTACCCGCACCTCACCCTTACGCAGGATGCGATAAATCATACTCTTTGGCACGCCCTTCAGTTGGGTGCGCAAAAAGTTGTCAATACGTTGCCCCGCTTCATCTTCGGTAATGGCAACCATTTTTACGGCTGGAGTCTCTGTTTTCATGGGGGGCGATTCTAATTATCGTCAGCCATTAGCGCCACTCATTTTTCTGTGCTTATATTTACCTCTACCCGGTCAGGGTTTCATTTACGCAATCGATTTGGTGGTTATTAAACCAATCATTCGAAAGAAGTGAAGAAACTGTGAGTAACCGGGTGATAATTGGTAAAAGTCATCTTGCTATAACCCGGTGAGCAATGGAATAATGCTGTTGTTTTCCGCGTTAAATCCGGGTTTGTAAGGATTACGACGGAATGACCAATTTTGTCTGACCGATCATCCACGCAGCAATGGCGTAAGACGTATTGATCTTTCAGACAGTTAGCGGGCTGCGGGTTGCAGTACTTACCGGTAAATGGAATCTTCTCTGGAGAGTTTTACCCAGGCTATTCCCCTGATAATCGCGCTGTATTTCCGTATGAAATACAGGCAACCGACACTTTGCGCCTCTTAAGCGAGCGACAACCGTGAGGTTGGCGACGTGAATAGACACGAGGCCATCGGTTCATACCCCGGAAAGCGTCACCTTGCCCGCAGCTTAGTCGTCAATGTAAGAATAATGAGTAAGTTACGATGAAAAGAATGTTAATCAACGCAACTCAGCAAGAAGAGTTGCGTGTCGCCCTTGTGGATGGGCAGCGTCTGTACGATCTGGATATCGAAAGTCCTGGACACGAACAGAAAAAAGCGAACATTTACAAAGGCAAAATCACCCGCATTGAACCAAGCCTTGAAGCCGCATTTGTTGATTACGGTGCCGAGCGTCATGGTTTCCTCCCCCTGAAAGAGATCGCTCGCGAATACTTCCCGTCTAACTATAACGCCCATGGCCGTCCGAACATCAAAGATGTGCTGCGTGAAGGTCAGGAAGTTATCGTTCAGATCGATAAAGAAGAGCGTGGCAACAAAGGTGCCGCACTGACCACCTTTATCAGTCTGGCGGGTAGCTATCTGGTGCTGATGCCAAACAACCCGCGTGCGGGTGGTATCTCTCGCCGGATTGAAGGCGATGACCGTACCGAGCTGAAAGAAGCGCTGGCCAGTCTTGAACTGCCAGACGGCATGGGCCTGATTGTCCGTACCGCAGGCGTAGGCAAATCTGCCGAAGCGCTGCAGTGGGACCTCGGCTTCCGCCTGAAGCACTGGGAAGCGATTCAGAAAGCCGCTGAAAGCCGCCCTGCTCCCTTCCTGATCCACCAGGAAAGCAACGTCATCGTGCGTGCCTTCCGTGACTACCTGCGTCAGGACATCGGTGAAATTCTGATTGATAACCCGAAAGTGCTTGAGCTGGCTCGCCAGCACATTGCCGCGCTGGGCCGTCCTGATTTCACCAGCAAAATCAAACTGTACACCGGTGAGATCCCGCTGTTCAGCCACTACCAGATCGAATCGCAGATTGAATCCGCTTTCCAGCGTGAAGTCCGTCTGCCGTCCGGTGGCTCTATCGTTATCGACAGCACCGAGGCGCTGACCGCTATCGACATCAACTCCGCACGTGCAACTCGCGGCGGCGATATCGAAGAGACGGCGTTCAACACCAACCTCGAAGCGGCCGATGAGATTGCGCGTCAGCTGCGTCTGCGTGACCTGGGCGGCCTGATCGTTATCGACTTCATCGACATGACGCCAGTTCGTCACCAGCGCGCGGTGGAAAACCGCCTGCGTGAAGCGGTGCGTCAGGATCGTGCGCGTATTCAGATCAGCCATATCTCCCGTTTTGGTCTGCTGGAGATGTCCCGTCAGCGTCTGAGCCCGTCCCTCGGTGAATCCAGCCACCACGTCTGCCCACGCTGTAGCGGCACCGGCACCGTGCGTGACAACGAATCTCTGGCGCTCTCTATCCTGCGTCTCATCGAAGAAGAAGCGCTGAAAGAGAACACCAAAGAAGTACACGCCATTGTGCCTGTACCCGTCGCCTCCTACCTGCTGAACGAAAAACGTGCGGCGGTAACGGCTATCGAAGCCCGTCTGAGCGGCGTACGCTGCGTGATCGTCCCTAACGACCAGATGCAGACCCCGCACTACTCCGTACTGCGTGTGCGCAAAGGCGAAGAGACCTCCACCCTCAGCTACATGCTGCCTAAGCTGCATGAAGAGGAGATGGCTCTACCGTCTGAAGAAGAGTACGCCGAGCGTAAACTTCCTGAGCAGCCAGCCCTGGCCGCATTTGTGATGCCAGAAGCGCCACCTGCGCCAGCGCAGGAGAGCGTGGTAGCTCAACCCGCAGCAGCTAAACCGGCGGCAGAAGTC
Organism: Leclercia tamurae; assembly: GCF_025566055.1. Taxonomy (GTDB): domain Bacteria; phylum Pseudomonadota; class Gammaproteobacteria; order Enterobacterales; family Enterobacteriaceae; genus Enterobacter; species Enterobacter tamurae. Next base: position 175,092 of record NZ_JAMHKS010000078.1, on the reverse strand, counting down.
AGCCAACCGGCCGCACAGCCTGGCCTGCTGAGCCGTTTCATCAGCGCGCTGAAGAAAATGTTTGCCGGCGAAGAGCCACAGCCAGCTCCGGCCCCGGTTGAGAAAAAAGAAGAGAAGCAGGAACGTTCACCGGATCGTCGTAAACGTCAGAACAACCGTCGTGACCGCAACGAGCGCCGCGATAACCGTTCCGAGAATAACGAAGGTCGTGAAGGCAGCGAAAGCCGTGACAATCGTGATAACCGTGAGAGTCGCGACAACCGCGAAGGCCGTGAGCGCCGTGAAGGACGTGACGATAACCGTCGCAACCGCCGCGAGAAGCCGCAGCAGAACACGGAAGATCGTGAAATTCGTCAGCCGGTCAGCGAAGACGCCGACAAAGGCAGACAGCGTGATGAACAGCAGCCACGCCGCGAGCGCAGCCGTCGTCGTAATGATGACAAGCGCCAGGCGCAGCAGGAAGTTAAAGTTCTGAATCGTGAAGAAGAAACCGTGCAGGATGCGGATCAGGAAGAACGCGTTCAGGTCATGCCACGCCGTAAGCAGCGTCAGCTCAACCAGAAAGTGCGTTTCGAGTCTCAGACCGAAGAAGCCGTTGTTGAAGCGGTCGCGCCTCAGGTTGAACCAGCCCAGAGCACCGAGCTGGCGAAAGTCGACCTGCCTGCGGTCATCGAAAATGCCCCTGAGCAGGAAGAGACCGGCGAAGGCCGTGACAACGCTGGCATGCCGCGTCGTTCACGTCGCTCTCCGCGCCACCTGCGCGTGAGCGGTCAACGTCGTCGCCGTTATCGTGACGAGCGTTACCCGCTGCAGTCACCAATGCCGCTGGCTATCGCCTGTGCGTCACCAGAAATGGCCTCCGGCAAAGCCTGGATCCGTTATCCGGTTACCCGTCCTCAGGAGCAGCAGTTTGACGAGCAGAACGTTGCTGTTGACGCGGTTGCCCCTGTCGCGCCAGTTGTTGATGAGGTTATCACCGAGGCGGCGGCAGTGGTCATCCCTGAGCCACAGGTTGCTGAAGTCGAAACTTCACATCCGGAAGTGATTGCCGCACCTGTGACAGAACAGCCGCAGATTATCGCGCCTGAAGATGTGGTTGTCGCAGAGCAGGTAGTTGAAGAAGCGAAGGCTGCCGAGCCGGTTGAAATCACCGGGGAAGCGGTTGAGCCACAGCCGGTCGTGGAAGTTGAAGTGGAAACTGACGTTCAGCCTGAAGTTGAAATTGAGGTTGAACCTGTTACTGACGTGAAACCTGAAGTCGCTGAGGTGAAACCTGCAGTGGCTGAAGTTAAATCTGACGTTGCGGAAGTCAATGCGCCGGAAGTGAAGCCAGCTCCAGCCGCACAGGTTAATGCTGACCTTCACCACGCCACTGCGCCTATGACCCGCGCCCCGGCACCGGAATACGTTCCGGAAGCACCGCGTCACAGCGACTGGGTACGTCCGGCGTTTGATTTTGACGGCAAAGGTTCTGCAGGTGGTCACAGCGCAACGCATCAGGCCACAGCGCCTGCCACGCGTCCACAGTCGGCTGAATAAGCCCGCTTAAGCGCAAAAGCCGACCTTCGGGTCGGCTTTTTTATTGCCTCTGTTCAGGCCTGCGCATGCCGGCGATTTCAGGCATCACCTCTCGCATCATCTCCAGAAAACGGCGCAGACGTGCCGGATAATACCGTGACCACGGATAGACCAGATGCACCGGCAACGCAGCCGGCTGCCAGTCAGGCAACAGATGTACCAGCCTGCCCTCACGAATGTCGGCTTCAACCGTCCAGCTTGATACCACCGCCACCCCCAGCCCGGTTAAAGCGCTTTTACGCGCCACATACAGGCTGTCGGTACTCAGCCGCGGTGAAATAGCCACCCGCAGCGGTTGCGGCGCTCCCGCGTGGAACAGCTCCACGTGCTGACGGTAAAAGGTATTAAGTGCCACCCAGGGCAGCGCAGAGAGATCTTCCGGCTTCTCGACCGGGGCGTGACGTGCAAGCAGTTCCGGCGAGGCCACAATACTGCGCGGAACCTCGGCCAGTAATACCGACACCGTGCCCGGGTCGATCTCCGCCCCTACCCGGATGGCACAGTCGATATTGTCACTCAGGAAATCGGCCGAGCGGTCATTGAGCATCCACTCCACGTTGAGCCGCGGATAGCGCAGCAGAAACGCCGTTAACGGCTCCAGCAGTTGCTCCTGCCCGAAGGCGTGCGGGGCGCGAACGCGAAGCACCCCTACCGGTTCATCTTCCGTCTGCCCGACTTCATCCTCCAGCGCATGCCAGCTGTCAATCACCCGCCGGGCATGCTGATAGCAGCGTTCGCCATCATCGGTCAGCTTCATGGCATGGGTAGTGCGCAGGATCAGACGTACGCCGAGCAGCGTCTCCAGCGATTGCAGGCGACGACTCACGGTGGCCTGGGTCGTTGCCATCTGCACGGCGGCAGCAGAAAGGGAGCCTGTCTCGATGATGCGCACGAAGGTTCGCATCAGTTCGACCCGGTCTATACGCTCTGAACGTTTCATGATTTATCCGGTTATACGTTACACGTATAAGTGTTTTAGCACTGCGCCGGCTACCACCGCAAGTCGGGCTGGTAAAGAATAGCGACACACCCGAAATGAGGAACTGCATATGAACACCAGCACCTTAACCCCAGCCGTCAGCCGTTGGGTCATTTTTATCCTCGCCATCGGCGCAGGCTTCAGCGTCGCTTCCATCTACTATGCTCAGCCGCTGCTGCCGCTGATGGGGGCCGATCTGCATCTCAGCATTGAAGGGATGGGGATGGTGCCAACGCTTACCCAGGCAGGCTACGCGCTGGGGATCCTTTTCCTGCTGCCGCTGGGCGATCGCTATGACCGTCGCACCCTGATAGTGATAAAAAGTATCGCCCTGGCGGGGCTGCTGCTGGCCTGTAGCCTGACAGGGCAGATCCACTCCCTGCTGCTGATCAGCCTGCTGATTGGGATGGCGGCCACCATGGCGCAGGATATCGTTCCGGCGGCGGCTATTCTGGCCCCGGCTGGCAAACAGGGCAAAACCGTCGGGACGGTGATGACCGGCCTGTTGCTGGGGATCCTGCTCTCCCGTACGGTAAGCGGGGTGGTAGGTGAAGCCTTTGGCTGGCGCGTCATGTATCAGCTGGCCGCGGGCAGCATTGCGATCCTTGCCGCCGTGATGTGGTTGATTTTGCCTCGCTTCGCGGTGCCGTCGAACCTGCGCTATCTGGAGCTGATGCGCTCCATGGCGCACCTGTGGCGTCGCTACCCGGCACTGCGTCGTGCCGCGCTGGCCCAGGGCTTCCTCTCTATTGCCTTCAGCGCCTTCTGGTCCACGCTGGCGGTGATGTTGATGGAACACTATCAGCTGGGCAGTGCGGTCGCCGGTGGATACGGTATTGCCGGTGCCGCAGGTGCCCTGGCAGCGCCGCTGGCGGGTGGTCTGGCCGATAAACTCGGTGCCGGTAAAGTCACCCAGCTTGGTGCCGCGCTGGTGACCGTCTCCTTCGCCCTGATGTTCCTGATGCCCGCCCTCGGCGTACACGGCCAGTTGATCCTGATTGCAGTCTCCGCTGTCGGCTTTGATCTCGGTCTGCAGTCAAGCCTGGTCGCCCATCAGAACCTGGTTTATGGCCTTGAGCCGCAGGCACGTGGTCGCCTGAACGCCCTGCTCTTCACCGGCGTGTTTATCGGGATGGCGCTGGGTTCGGCACTGGGTAGTCAGCTGTATACGATGGCAGGCTGGCCAGGTGTGGTTGCCCTGGCGACGATGACCGCAGGCATAGCGCTGGCTATCCGTCTGGCAGAAAGCGCCCGCACCAGCACCTCGGTAATGCAAAATTCCTGAAAAAAAAAGCCCAATCCGCGAGAACGGATTGGGCACACAGAACATAACCAGTTTCAAGTCATGTCCAAAGGTCAAAACTGTTATCTGTTGAGCTGGAACAGAGACATACCCTGCATATCGCTGAATGCTTTATAGGACGCCTGAAGGGCCGCCTGCTGCATGGTGTATGAGGAGATCGCTGCGTTCCAGTCAACTTCCACAAGATCACTCATCTGGGTTGATTGACCTAAAGCACGGTCACTGCCCAGCGTATCGAGTGACTCAAGCTCGTTCAGTTTGGTCCCTAGATCAGCACGTACGGTCAGCACGTTATCCAACGAATTACGTAATCCGCGGTTTGCCTTATCAATATCCGCTACAAACTGGTCAGCCTTCGTCTGATCGCCTTCAACAGGCACTTTCAGTGCCGCAATCGCGTTATCAAAAATTTTAAAAAGATTCTTTTCTGCCGTACTGCCATTAGGTTCTGGCGCCGCATTGCTGGTAAAGGATTCAAACACTTCGCTGCCAGTATGGCTAATCTGCATGGTGCGTGCAGAATCAACCTGCTGACTGATTGGCGTGGAACCGCCTGAATACGTCCCGGTGGCCTGATCGAATGCCGCCGCGTCAGTTTTATAACCTGCAAAAATATAACGTCCATTACCATCGGTACTGTTTGCCAGGTTCATCAGCTGATCGCGAATACCTTGCAGATCGGTGGCGAGCGAGTTGCGATCGCTATCACTCAGCGTGCCGTTGCCTGCATAGACAATCTTTTCCTGTGCCGATTGCAGCGCCGTAGTCACTTGGCCCAGCACGTTCTCTTCCAGCGATACTTTCTGTGTTGCGAAAGAGCGGGCCAGCTTGAACTGGCTGTTCTCCGACTGCGCCTGGGACAACACTACGGCCTGAGACGCCGCGATCGGATCGTCAGAAGGACGGTTTACACGTTTACCGGTGGACATCTGCTCACCGTAACTCAGCCACTTGCTCTGGGAGTCGGTGATCCCACGCATGTTCTGCTGATACATCATCTGGGTGCTAATACGCATCGTTGACCTCGGCCTTAGCGAATATTAATTAACGCGTCGAAGAGCGTGCTGGCGGTTTGCAGCACCTGGGCATTGGCCAGGTAGTACTGCTGGAAACGCTGCAGGTTGCCATACTCTTCATCGAGGTTAACCCCGGAGATCGACTGCTGCTGGTTGCTCAGCTGCGTCGTCACGTTTGCCTGAGTGGTACTGCTGGTTTTCAGCGTCGCAGTTTTGCTGCCGACGGTACTCACCAGAGAGGCATAGGCATCGTTAAAGGTTTTGTTGCCACCAACCTCTTTGCTCTTCTGCAGATCCAGCAGCGCCTGGCCGTTGCGGTTATCACTTTCCCCGCCGGTTGGGTCAGAGGCCAGCGCCAGTTTTGACTCATCGCTGATCGCCAGATCCATATTGACGATGGCATTGGCGACAGGCTTCACGATAAAGCTGTCGTTTTTATTCGCCGCGCCCGATACGTTGACCGTCAGGCCATCGAAGGATAAGTTGCCGCTGCCGTCATTAGTGGCAGTGACCGTGGTTTTATCGGACAGGCGGGTGATCTTCCAGCTGGAGCCATCAAACTCCATCTTGTAGTCGGTGGCCTGCACCTTAGCGCTGTCTGCTGGGTTTACCGTCGCGGTGACGGCGGCCGAACCGCTATTTTTGCTGTTGCCCAGCACCGCTGGCGCACCGATATCAAATAATTTACCGCCGGCATCACCTTCTGTGTCAAAGCCCTTTGCGTGCTGGGTGTTCATCGCGTTAGCGAAAGAGAGCGCCAGCTGGTTAAGGGTGTTGCGCGCAGTGTCGAGCTCTTCGGTACGGAAGGTTAACATCCCGCCCAGTGAGCCGTTGGTTAGCAGTTTTTCCGGGATCTCTACCGGGCCTGAGGTGCCGTCAACAAACGCCACCGTGGTACGGGACGGATCGGCGCTGGACTTCACGGCCGCCAGCTGGTTGGAGGTGCTGCCCTGAACCAGGTTATAGCCATTGCCAAAGGAGACGTTATAGGTGCCGCCATCCTGGACCGCGACTTCAACACCCACAATCTGGTTCAGCTCGCTCACCAGTTGGTCACGCTGATCGAGCAGGTTGTTCGGGGACGCCCCGGCACCCACGCCGGTCAGACGGGAGATCTGATCGTTCAGGTTAGCAATCTGTTTGGCGTAGTTGTTGATCTGCTCAACGCTGGTGCCGATGGCGATATTGATCTGCTTATCCTGATCGCGCAGGTACTGATCGTTGACCTTGAACTGGTTCACCAGGCCAGCGGCCTTGCCCAGCACCGTCTGGCGCGCCGCCGGATCTTCGGCGTTGCTGACCAGGGTCTGCAAACTGCCGAAGAAGTCCTGCAGGGTGGTCGCCAGGCTGTTGGTGCTACCGGACAGCACGTCGTCAATTTTGGACATCTGCTGGTAGCGGGTGGTCAGGGCACTGCTCTGGTTCTGCGCGGCGCGCAGCTGGTTGGTAATGAATGAATCATATTCGCGCTGTACCCCGGAGACATACACGCCGTTGCCAACCCAACCGCCGCCTGTCAGGGTGCTGTTTGAGGCGCTCAGCACCGTGGTCTGACGGGTATAACCCGCCACGTTGTAGCTTGAAATGTTATTACTGGCGGTATTCAGCGCAGCCTGTGCCGCGCTGAGGCCACTCATGGCGCTGTTGATCAAACTGGACATGGGGGTTCCTTTTATACTTTCAGACACGAGTCCTGCTGGAGATTATCGGCAGCCCCCAGCCGGACTTGAGAACTTTCAGAACAGATTTTCGATATCGTTGCTGTAGGCTTTGCTGACTTTCTCACCCATCGCTTTTAGCTGCTGGATCATGCTGGTCAGCTTGCGGGCGTACTGCGGATCGGTGGCGTAGCCCGCGTTCTGCAACGCCTGCGCGCCCTGCTCTGCCGTTGCGGCCTGGGTCACTGCCGCATAGCGTGGGTTACGGCTCAGCACCCCGACATAGTCTGAAAGCGCCTCCAGATACGAGCTGTAGACGCGGAACTTCGCTTTAATTTTCTTCGCTGCACCGTTTTCATATTCGGTGGTGGTGATCTCGGTGGTTGGCCCTTTCCAGCTTCCCGTGGCCTTCACGCCAAAGATGTTGAAGCTTGGCTCGCCGTTCTCACGCCGGATCTGCCGTTGTCCCCAGCCGGATTCCAGCGCCGCCTGGGCCAGAATCAGGTGATGCGGCACCCCGCTCTGCTGGCTGGCGAGACGCGCCGGCAGCGAGAGCTGGGCCAGGAAGTCTTTGCTGTCCCCGGTGAGCGGTTCGTCGTTACTTTCTGGCGCTTTCGGCACGGCTTTGCGCACCATCTGCGTCAGGGCCTGGTTTTGATAGCTGGTCACCTTTTCCAGATCGAACTTCATCGGCACCTGCTGTGGAGCCTCTTCCGGCGGCACGCCCTGGGCGGCCGCCATCTGCTTGACGATCACATCCGCCAGCCCGAGTCCTTTACCGGAGGTCATCTGCTGCGCAATCTGCTGGTCATACATGCTGGTGTACAGACGCGATGAATCGCTGCTGAAGATGCCGTCTTTCGGCAGCGCCTCACGCATGCTTTTCAGCATCATCTGGACAAACATTCCTTCCACCTGACGGGCCACCGGGCGGATATTACCCGCCGGATCTTTGCCCGCTTTGGCTTTCAGGTCGTTGAGCGACTGGGTATCCCAGGCCGCGCTGCTCAGCAGTTTGCTATCGGTCAGCATCAGATAATTTCCACTTTGGCGCGCAGGCAGCCTGCACTCTGCATGGATTGCAGAATCGACATCAGATCGATCGGGGTCGCGCCCAGCGCATTCAGCGCACGCACCACGTTGTTCAGGTTGGCACTGGAGCGCACGCTCTGCAGCGAGCCGCCGCCCTGACGCATATCAATCTGGGTCTGTGGCGTCACCACGGTTTCACCGCCGCCAAACGGCGTATCCGGCTGGCTGACGTTAGCCGAGCGGTTGACGGTGACCGACAGGTTGCCCTGCGCCACGGCGCAGTTATCCAGGGTCACTTCACGGTTCATCACCACCGAGCCGGTACGGGAGTTGATGATCACTTTGGCATCCTGCGGCGTGACGTTGACTTCCATGTTCTGGATGTCCGCCAGCAGGCGCACCTGGTTGCTGCCGCCGCTGGAGACGCGGATCTGCACGGTGCGGGCGTCCAGCGCCGTGGCGCTGCCATAGCCGCGACCGCGGTTAATGGTGTCCGCGATCTGCTGCGCCATGGTGAAATCATCATCGTTCAACTGCAGGTTGATGGTGTTCCCGGCCCCGAACTGGGTCGGCAGTTCACGCTCAATGATCGCCCCGTTGGTGATACGGCCACCGTTAAGCTGGTTAACCTGCACGCTGCTGCCGCCTGCGGACGCACCTGCCCCGCCGACCAGAATATTACCCTGGGCGAGAGCATACACCTGGCTGTCCACCCCTTTCAGCGGGGTCATCAGCAGCGTACCGCCACGCAGGCTTTTCGCGTTACCCATGGAAGAGACCACCACGTCGATGGTCTGCCCCTGGCGGGAAAATGCCGGGTAGGAGGCGGTAACCATAACGGCCGCCACGTTTTTCAGCTGCATGTTGGTCCCGGCCGGCACCGTGATGCCGAGCTGGGAGAGCATGTTGTTCAGGCTCTGGGTCGTGAACGGGGTCTGGGTCGTCTGGTCACCCGTGCCGTCCAGCCCGACCACCAGGCCGTAACCGATCAGTGAGTTTTCCCGCACGCCCTGGACGCTTGTGAGATCGCGGATACGGTCGGCGTGGACAACGGTTGCCACCAGCACCAACAGGACTCCGAAGAGGGATTTAAACATAGGTCACCTCGCTTACATCGGCGATAAATTAAGGAAGAAACGCTGCAACCAGCCCATATTCTGCGCTTCATTGATGTAGCCGTTGCCGACGTACTCAATGCGCGCATCGGCCACCTGAGTGGACGGTACGGTGTTGGAGCCGCTGATGGTGCGAGGGTTAACCACACCGGAGAAGCGAATGAACTCAGTGCCCTGATTGATGGCGATCTGTTTTTCACCCACGACATGTAAATTGCCGTTCGCCAGCACCTGGTCCACGGTCACCGTCAGGGTGCCGCTGAAGGTGTTGCTGGCATTGGCGCCGCCTTTACCGTTAAAGGAGTTGCCGCCAGAGGTCTCAACATCGGCACGGGCATTACCGAAGAGCCCTTCGAGGTAACGCGGCACGGTGTCAAAGCCAAAATTGGTTTTCCCGTCGCGGCTGGCATTCGCTGAAGAGCTCTTGCTGGCGTTGACGTTTTCCTGCAGCTGAATGGTCAGCGTATCGCCGATATTACGTGGGCGACGGTCTTCAAACATCGGCTGATAACCGTAGTTAATCGGCTGCGCTGTCTGGAAAATAGAGCCATTCGCGACCGGCGTCGGGCCAGGAATGGGTTGGGCGGAAGTCGCACCCTGCACCAGAGGTTGAGACGGAACCCAGGCGCAACCGGTCAGGGTAACGGCCAGGAGGGTCACTATCGGATAACGAATCGCCGCGAGTTTTTGCATTGCCTTCATCTTCGAAAACAGGGAGCCGGTGCAGCGTAAACCGCACCGGACTACACCTTAGAGTTGCGTCAGTTTCTGCAGCATCTGGTCGGTCGTCGACACTGCTTTACTGTTAATTTCGTACGCGCGCTGAACCTGGATCATATTCACCAGCTCTTCCGCGACGTTGACGTTTGAGGTTTCCACATACCCCTGATAGAGCAGACCTGAACCGTTCAGCCCTGGCGTGCTCTCATTCGGCGCACCAGAGGACTGGGTCTCGATGTACAGGTTCTCACCGATGCTTTCCAGACCGGTGTCGTTCATGAAGGTGGTCAGGTTAAGCTGGCCGACCTGCACCGGAGCGGCCTGCCCCTGCTGGGTCACGCTCACGATCCCGTCACGCCCGATGGTAATGCTCAGGGCGTTCGCCGGAATGGTAATCGCTGGCTGCACCTGGAAACCGCCCGCCGTTACCAGCTGGCCGTTCTGATCCACCTGGAACGAACCGTCACGGGTGTAAGCCGAGGTTCCGTCCGGCAGTTGCACCTGGAAGAAGCCCTGGCCTTTGATCGCCACGTCTTTGCTGTTGTTGGTCTGGGACAGGTTGCCCTGGCTGTGCAGACGTTCGGTCGCGACAGGACGAACACCGGTACCGATCTGCAGACCGGATGGAAGCGTGGTCTGTTCAGACGACTGGGCACCTGGCTGGCGGATGGTCTGGTAAAGCAAATCTTCGAAAACCGCACGCTGACGTTTAAACCCGTTGGTGCTCACGTTCGCCAGGTTGTTGGCGATGACATCCATATTGGTTTGCTGTGCGTCGAGGCCGGTTTTCGCGATCCATAAAGAACTGATCATAAGGTGTCCTGTTAACTCATTGACAGCAGCTGGTTGGCGCGACCGGCGTTTTCATCAACGCTGGAGATCACCTTCATCTGCATTTCAAAACGGCGCGCGCTGGCGATCATGTCGGTCATCGCCGCGACCGGCTTAACGTTGCTGCCTTCCAGCACGCCAGACATGACGCGAATGGTCGGGTCAGCCTGTAAGGTGGCGCCACGGGTGGCCTGCGCCGCCTGGGTCAGACGGAACATCCCGTCGTCGCCACGCTGCACTTCAAAACCTTCGGCTTTGACCAGCTTCAGGCGGCCAACCGGTGCCACGGTGTTCGGCGGATCGCCAGGGTTCAGGGCCGAGATGGTCCCGTCTGCCGCGATGGTGATCTCCGAGCCTTCCGGCACGGCGATCGGGCCGCCTTCACCGATAACCGGATGTCCCTGAATGGTCAGTTGCCCGACCGCGTCCACCTGGATGTTCCCGTTACGGGTGTAGCCTTCGCTGCCGTCGGCGGTTTGAACTGCCAGCCAGCCGTCCTGCTGCAGCGCCACGTCGAGCGGGCGCGAGGTGTAGTCCATCTGCCCTGGCGTCATGTCGGCGCCCGGCGTCGATGCCGTTACCAGCGTACGCGTCGGCAGGGTAAGGCCTTCCACCGGGACAGCGCGCATGGCATTAAGCTGTGCACGGAAACCCGGCGTCGAGGCGTTCGCCAGGTTACTGGCGGTGACTGCCTGCTGATTGAGCGTCTGACTGGCAGCGCCCATCGCGGTATATATTGCGTGATCCATTAAGCTATCCCGTCAGCCACTTAGCGGAGGTTAACCAGCGTGTTGAGGATCTGATCCTGGGTTTTGATGGTCTGCGCGTTCGACTGATAGTTACGCTGCGCGACGATCATATTGACCAGCTCTTTACTCAGGTCGACGTTGGACGCTTCCAGCGCGCCGTTGGTCAGGGTACCGAAGTTACCGGAACCGGCGGTGCCCAGCAGCGCCACGCCCGAAGACTGGGTAGCAGACCAGACGTTGTTCCCTTCAGACTGCAGGCCTTCGTTGTTGGCGAAGTTCGCCATCACGATCTGACCCAGCACCTGGCTTTGTTCGTTGGAGTAGTTGCCGACCACGGTACCGTCATCGTTGATCTGATAGCTCACCAGGTCGCCCGGCTTGTAGCCGTTCTGGTTGGTTGCCACGATGTTGTTCGCCCCGGTGTTCTGCTGCATGGAGTTCAGGAAGCTCAGGGAGAAGGTCACCGGCAGCGCGCCGCTCAGCGGATCGGTGGTCACGTTGATAGAGGCGTTGGCATTTGGGGTGGCGCTCAGCACGCCGGCAGCATTGTAGTTATAGACACCTTGCAGATTACCGCTAGGGTCGAAGCTCATCTGCGCAGATTTGGAGATTTTACCGTTGGTGACGCTGCCGTCCTGGGTATAGAGATCCCACTTGTTGTCTGCCGTTTTCACGTAGTAGACATACATGTTGTGGGCATTACCCTGGTCGTCGTAAACGGTGATGGTGCCTTTTTTGTTGAAGCTGTCTGAATCCGGGTTGGCGTTGGTCGCGTCAAACGCGATGCTCGGCACGCTGTCAGTGGAGTTCAGGTTGATCTGCTGCGCCGCGGTGCTGGTGGCTTTGGCGGACATCAGGTCATTAGGAATGGTGATCGGCTGCGGGTTGGCACCGGTCTGCACCGTCGGCGGGCTACCTGCTGCCGGGAAGCCGGTCAGCTGCAGGCCCTGCATGTTCACCAGGTTACGGTTTTCGTCCAGGCTGAACTGGCCGTTACGGCTGTAATAGACCGAACCGTTGCTGTCGAGCATACGGAAGAAACCGTTCTGGCTAATGGCCACATCCAGGCCGCGGCCGGTGTTGGTGGTGGTACCGTCTGAAAAGTCCTGGGTGATCCCGGCGACTTTTACGCCCAGACCGACTTTGGAACCGGCGAACATATCCGCAAATGACGCGCTACCGGACTTAAAGCCGTAGGTCGCGGAGTTGGCAATGTTGTTACCAATGACGTCGAGGTTAGTGGCTGCAGCATTCAGGCCGCTGACCGCTTGTGAAAAGGCCATGAGTTACTCCTGGTAAATGTTAGGGCTTAAATAATCTGCCGAACTTCGTCGAGCGTGGTGGTACCGTAAGTCCCGAGATCCAGCGTGTTACCGCCGCCGCTGCGGATCACACCCTGCACCAGCGCAAACTGCAGTGGCTGTGCCACCAGCTGCGTGCTGCCGCTGCTGGCGGAAATCGCGACGTTGTAAGAGCCGTTTGGCGCCGTGCTGCCATCGGTTACCGTCCCGTCCCAGGTAAAGGTATGGACGCCCGCTTTCAGCTCGCCAATGTCAATAGTGCGTACCACGGCACCGGTCTTATCGGTGATGGTGGCGGTCACTTTGTCCGCGCTCTGCTGCAACTCAACACCAAACGGGGTGGTTGAGGTGGTGGTCGAGCCTTCGGCACCGCTGGTGCCTGCCAGAACGGTAGAGCCCGGGATCATCACGCCATGGCCAATCAGCGTGCTCGCCTGCATCGACTGGCTGTTGTCGATCTGCCCGGAAATAGAGCCCAGCGTGGTGTTAAGTTTCTCGATGCCGCTCACCGTACTGATCTGCGCAAGCTGCGTGGTCAGTTCGTTGTTCTGCATCGGGTTAGTCGGGTCCTGGTTTTTCAGCTGTGCCACCAGCAGGGTCAGAAAGCTGCCCTGCAGATCGGAGGCATTGCTGCCGGTGAGGGAGCTGTTGCCGGTGGTGCCGCTGACGCCAGTGGTAGCCGTCCTGTCATTTACATTGACTGCAATGGACATTGATCTCTCCTTTACTGGCCCAGGGTGAGCGTTTTAAGCATCATGCTCTTCACGGTATTCAGGACTTCTACGTTGGCCTGGTAGCTGCGAGAGGCCGACATGGTGTTGACCATCTCGCCAACCACATCCACGTTCGGCATTTTGACGTAGCCGCTGGCGTCGGCCAGCGGGTTGCCTGGCTCGTACACCAGTTTGTCCGGCGCCTGGCTCTCGATAACGTTGGCCACTTTTACCCCGCCGGTCTGCGCACCCGGAGCAGCATCCACCTGGAATACCACCTGCTTGGCGCGGTAGGGTTGACCGTCCGGGCCCGTTACGCTGTCGGCGTTCGCCATGTTACTGGCGGCAACGTTCAGACGCTGGGATTGCGCGGTCAGCGCGGAACCCGCGATATCAAAGATATTGAGTAAGGCCATTATTAGTTGCCTCCCTGCAGAACACTCATCATGCCTTTAATCTGCCCGCCGAGAACGGTCAACCCCATCTGGTACTTGAGGCTGTTATCGGCGAACTGCGTACGCTCCCGGTCCATATCGACGGTGTTACCGTCCAGGGATGGCTGATCCGGGATGCGATAAAGTAAATCGGTATTCGGGGTGGTGACGGTCTCTGCAGGAATATGACGTGCAGAGGTCAGCGCAAGGGCAACACCGCTGTTCTCGGCCCGACCACGCTCCATCACTTTCTTTAATTCACTGGAAAAATCGATATCACGCGCCTGAAACCCGGGGGTATCGGCGTTGGCGATATTGGCGGCCAGAATCTCCTGACGCTGGGCACGCAAGTTGAGCGCTTCTTGCTGAAAACGTAGCGCGGCGTCGAGTTTATCGAGCATGTCTCCTCCGCTGATGGCAAAATTTCAGTGGATAGCTTAAATCTCAACCCGTCTCCGTCATCGACGGAATAAGCGCAAAATGCGTCGCTATTTATTGCGTTGATGCCCACCCGCTACAGGTAGAATCCTGCTCATTCTGTAATCCGACGGTAACGGGCGATATGACATTCAAACGTGGAGTGACCGCAACCCTGCTCCTCTGGAGCTCCCTCTCTCAGGCGCAGGATCTGAATGGTCAGCTGACGGCGTTTTTTGCCCAGCGACTGGCAGGATTCAGCGATGAGGTGTCGGTTCAGGTCCGCACGCCAGCCAGCATGCTCCCTGGCTGCGAAACGCCTCAGTTCAGCGTCCCTGGCAACACCCGACAGTGGGGCAACGTGAGCGTGACGGCACGCTGCGACAATGAAAAACGGTTTATTCAGGTTGCAGTTCAGGCGACGGGCGATTATGTTGTCGCGTCCCAAAACATCCCCCGGGGTGGGGCGTTGCAGCCGGGGAGCGTGGCGCTGAAACGCGGCAGACTGGATCAGCTTCCGCCGCGCACGATTCTGGATATCAACCAGGTGCAGAACGCCATTAGTTTGCGCGATCTGGTGCCCGGGCAACCTCTGCAACTGTCGATGCTGCGCCAGTCATGGCGGATCAAAGCCGGACAGCGGGTGATGGTGATCGCCACTGGCGAGGGCTTTAGCGTTAACAGCCAGGGCCAGGCCCTGAACAATGCGGCCGTTGCGCAAAACGCCCGCGTCAGGATGACCTCAGGCCAGGTTGTGAGCGGTACCGTCGATTCTGATGGGAATATTCTGATTAACCTATAATCTTTTTAAAGATTATGCGGCGACTGCCGATAAATCATTAACAAATGATAATGTCAGGCGCTTACGCCGCCAACCCTCGATGAGGACACCACAATGAGCATTGATCGTACATCGCCCCTGAAGCCGGTTAGCACTGTACAGCCTCGCGAAATGAATGAGACTGCAACGCCAAAAACGCGCCTGCAAAAATCAGCAGCGGCCGACAGCACCAGCGTTACGCTGAGCGATGCCCAGGCGAAACTGATGCAGCCGGGCAGCAACGATATCAACATGGAACGTGTTGAAGCGCTGAAAACCGCGATCCGTAACGGTGAGCTGAAAATGGATACCAGTAAAATCGCTGACGCGCTGATCCAGGATGCGCAAAGTTTCTTAGAGTAATCGCCGTATGAGTCGTCTGACGGAAATAATGGATCACATGACGGTCGTCCTGAACGACCTGAAAACGGTAATGGACGCCGAGCAACAGCAGCTCTCTGCCGGGAATGTGAACGGCAGCGCGCTGCAGCGCATTACCGAAGATAAAAGCTCCCTGCTGGCCACGCTGGATTATCTGGAGCAGCAGCGGCGCACCGAGCAGTCCGCGCGCCAGAGTGCCAATGATGATGTCGCCGAACGCTGGCAAACGATTACTGAAAAAACGCAGCATCTGCGCGACCTCAATCAGCACAACGGCTGGTTACTTGAAGGGCAAATCAGCCGCAACCAGCAGGCGCTGGAGGTGCTGAAGCCGCATCAGGAGCCGGCACTGTATGGCGCCAATGGCCAGACATCCAGCTCACGCAGCGGCGGGAAGAAGTTTTCGATCTGATTGTCCGAATGAGACAGACAGAGAACGGGGAGCACCGACAGGCGCTCCCCTTTTTGCGTTACGCCGTACGGCGGGCGAACTCTTTGACCTTGAAGCCCAGTACCGCGAGAGTCGCGAAGTACGCCACGACACCCACCACCACGACGGCCATCAGGCGCAGCAGACGATAAGGCATCGTGCCCAGTGCCCAGTCCGGCATCACGTAAAGCATGCCCACCAGCGCCGCAGCCATCACCAGCACCGCAATCACCAGCCGTAACAGGAAGCTCGCCCAGCCCGGCTGCGGGGTGAAAATCTGCTGCTTTCTCAGCTGCCAGTAGAGCAGCCCGGCATTCAGACAGGCCGCCAGACCGATGGACAGGGACAGACCGGCATGCTTCAGCGGGCCGATAAAGGCCAGGTTCATCACCTGGGTCATGATCAGGGTCACGATGGCGATCTTCACCGGGGTCTTGATGTCCTGACGCGAGTAGAAGCCCGGGGCCAGCACTTTCACCACAATCAACCCCATCAGGCCGACAGAGTAAGCCACCAGCGCCCGCTGGGTCATCAGCGCATCGAAGGCGCTAAATTTACCGTACTGGAACAGGGACACCACCAGCGGTTTGGCGAGGATCCCCAGCGCCACCGCGCTCGGCAGCGCCAGCAGGAAGCAGAGGCGTAACCCCCAGTCCATCAGACGGCAGTACTCATCCTGGTTGCCGCTGGCAAAGCTGCGGGAGAGTGACGGCAGCAGGATAGTGCCCAGCGCCACTCCCAGTACTCCGGACGGAAACTCCATCAGGCGGTCGGCGTAGTACATCCAGGAGACGGAACCAGAGACGAGGAACGAGGCGAAGATGGTGTTGATGATCAGGGAAATCTGGCTCACCGAGACGCCAAGAATGGCTGGCCCCATCTGCTTCACCACCCGCATCGCCCCGGCATCGCGCAGGTTAATGCGCGGCAGCACCAGCATGCCGATTTTCTTCAGGTGCGGCAGCTGATATGCCAGCTGCAGCACGCCGCCCACCGTCACCGCCCAGGCCAGGGCCAGTACCGGTGGGTTGAAGTGCGGCGCGGCAAACAGCGCAAAGCCGATCATGCTGACGTTGAGGAACGTCGGGGCGAAAGCCGGGACCGAGAAGCGGTTCCAGGTGTTAAGGATCGCCCCCGCCAGCGACGCCAGCGAGATCAGCAGAATATAGGGAAAAGTAATACGCAGCAGCTGCGAGGTCAGGGCAAATTTATCGGCGGTATCGGCAAAGCCGGGCGCGGTGACCATGATCACCCAGGGCGCCGCCAGCATCCCGATCACCGTGACGATCGCCAGGGCGAGGGTCAGCAATCCCGAGACGTAGGAGACAAATACCTTCGTCGCGTCTTCCCCCTGCTTGCTTTTGTATTCCGCCAGAATGGGGACAAAAGCCTGGGAGAACGCGCCTTCGGCAAAGATACGGCGCAGCAGGTTAGGCAGTTTAAACGCAACAAAAAAGGCGTCAGTCGCCATTCCTGCGCCAAAGACCCTTGCCACAATGGCGTCGCGCGCAAAACCCAGCACGCGCGAAAACATGGTCATCGAGCTGACGGCAGCCAGCGATTTTAATAGGTTCATTAACGTGAATTTCCACTACCAGACGGCAAAACGCCTGCAAAGCAGGCGTGATTCTCGCCGGGTGGCGCTGCGCTTACCCGGCCTGCAAGACAATAAACGCGCCTAGTCTACTCGTAAAAACGTGAATTGCTATGGGCAGATGTTACCGCGGGTTATTCGCTCATGGCCTCGCGCCAGAGCTTCTCCACGATGCGCTGGGCGCGGATCGCCTGTTCACCTGCGGTTTCAGGAACCGTCTGATTTTGCACACATTCGATGAAGTGACGCGCGCAGCCCGCAAAGCCGCGCTGCTCAAGCGTGCTTTGCCAGCCCGGGATGGCTGGCGTAACGACGCCACTCCCCCGCTCCTCGCGCCACTCGCGCATATCGGTAATGTCCAGCAATGCGCCGTCCGTCACCGCCTGGATCCACTCCCGCTGGCTACCCGCCCGGCGGTGCATGGAGGTGGTGATCTGCAGATTGCCGGCGCTGAAATGGTGCTCGGCATAGATCATCGCCCCGTTCTCGTTGGTCTGCAGCGTACCGCCGGTAAGCCGGGCATCATTGCCCGCCAGCCACAGGGCGGTGTCCACCACGTGCAGATAGTCATCCAGCAGGGTGAAGCGCAGATCGTTGGGCCCGATGCTGTCGGCGCGGTGTTTATCCATCCGCAGGGATGCCGCACCGTTCAACTGGGTTTTCAGCTGCTGATAGAGCGGTGCGAAGCGACGGTTAAAGCCGACCATCAGGGTGAGCTTCTTCTGGGCAGCGAGGTCAATCAGCCGCTCGGCGTCGGCCAGGTTATCGGCCAGCGGTTTATCGACGCAGACATGGACGCCCGCCTGCAGTAGCTCGCTGACCACCTGATAGTGGGTGACGGTGGAGGTGTGGACAAAGACCACATCACACTCGCGGGCCAGATCCTGTAGCGACGCATAATAAGGCATGCGCAGGGACTCGCAGATCCGCAGCGCCTTATCCCGCGACGGCGACCAGGCCCCCTGCAACGTCCAGTCTGTTGCGGCGCTCAGCACCGGCAGCCAGGCTTTCTGGGCGATCCCCCCCAGCCCTACAACGCCTACACGTAATTTTGTCACCGTTAATCTCCCAGATGTGCCAGCAGCGAATCGAGTCGCTGTTTCAATTCTTCAACTTCATTTTCCAGCGCCTCAACGCGGGCCAGTAAGCTCTCATTCGCGACCGGGGCCGCAGCCTCGGTTGTCGCGATGGCGGTATCAACCTCACCGCTGAAGAGGTGCATATAGCGGCTTTCGCGCTTGCCCGGCTCGCGGGCCAGACGCAGGACAAAAGGACCATCTTCCCGGGCGACAAGGCCCTCGAGCGCCTGCTCCACCTCCTGCATATCCGCGAACTCGTACATACGCGCGGCCCGGGTGCGCAGTTCGCCCGGGGTCTGCGCCCCGCGCAGCAGCAGGGTGGCGATCAGCGCCACTTCGGCCGGGTTCAGCTTAAGGGCGCCAAACTCGGAGTTGCAAAAACGCTGTTCATATTTGGTGACGCGATTGCCAAAGCCGCTGACGGTGCGCAGATAGTGGCGCTTAACCAGCGCATCAAGCTGATCCTGCACCTCATGCTCGGCGAGGTTCATCACCGGCTCACGGTTGGTCTTCTGATTGCAGGCCAGGGTGACCGCATTGACCGAGAGCGGATACTGTTCCGGGGTGGTGACCTGTTTTTCCAGCAGGCAGCCGATAACGCGCGCTTCTGTGGCGGTTAACTGGTATTTCATCTCTGTTCCTTAGCGCCCCGCGCTCCACTCTTTGGTTGTCAGCGCCGTCAGGACATGATCGCGCCATTCGCCGTTAATCAGCAGGTACTCTTTGGCATAGCCCTCTTTTTCGAACCCGAGGCGCGCCAGCAGATCGCCGCTGCGCTGATTGTGCGGCATGTAGTTGGCCATAATGCGGTGCATATGCTGGGTCCGCTGCATATAGCGGATAGCGGTGGTTAAGGCCTCAAACATCAGCCCCTGCCCCTGCCATTTTTGTCCGATGGAGTAGCCCAGGTAGCAGGCGTGAAAGGATCCCCGCACCACGTTAGAAAAGTTGGCGATCCCGACGATCTCTTTCTCTTCCGGATCGAGCAGGGCAAAATAGAACGCCGAGCCCTGCTTGTGGAACTCGGCAATCATGCTCAGCCGGGCCTGCCAGCCGGAAGGATAACAGTGGCTTTCATCCCGCACGGGTTCCCAGGGTTTTAAAAACTGACGATTCTCAGCGTAGTAGTCCGCCAGACGCCAGGCATCACGCTCGTGCACCAGACGCACCACCAGCCGGTCGGTCGTCAGGCGAACTTTCGGCACATTACTGCGATAGCCAAACATGGATACAACTCCTTCATGTTACAACCTTGACCCGTTAGCTTTACTATACCTGCGCCGTTGCCATCTGGGAAAACAGTGACATAGCATTTTGATGTCTTTTCACATTTTTCGATGAAAAGCCTCAATCAAAGTACCCTTTCGATAAAAAAATATTGTCGCCTGCGCGGTGGGAAAAACCCCGGCGAAACCGCAGAATATTAGCGCGCTCATCATTTTTGCTCCCCTGGAGGGGAAATGTCCCATATCTCACAGGCCCGCCGTCTGGGTAAAGGCTTCCTGCTTGTCGATAACATGCTGGTTGTACTCGGCTTTTTTGTCGTTTTCCCGCTGATTTCGATTCGCTTTGTCGATCAGATGGGCTGGGCGGCGCTGATGGTCGGTATTGCGCTGGGTCTGCGCCAGTTTGTTCAGCAGGGGCTGGGGGTGTTTGGCGGCGCAATTGCCGACCGCTTCGGGGCCAAACCGATGATCGTCACCGGCATGCTGCTGCGGGCCGCGGGATTTGCCACCATGGCCATCGCCCATGAGCCCTGGCTGCTGTGGGTTTCCTGCATTATCTCCGGTCTGGGGGGCACGCTGTTCGACCCGCCGCGCACGGCATTAGTGGTTAAACTGATCCGGCCTCAGCATCGCGGGCGCTTTTTCTCTCTGCTGATGATGCAGGACAGTGCCGGTGCGGTGGTGGGCGCGCTGTTGGGCAGCTGGCTGCTGCAGTACGATTTTCGTCTGGTCTGCGCCACGGGCGCGGTGCTGTTTATGCTCTGCGCGGCCTTCAACGCCTGGCTGTTACCGGCATGGAAACTCTCCACCGTCAAAGCGCCGGTGCGTGAAGGGCTGGGCCGGGTCTGGCACGACAAACGCTTTATCACCTATGTGCTGACCCTGGCGGGCTATTACATGCTGGGCGTGCAGGTAATGCTGATGCTACCGATCATGGTCAACGATGTGGCGGGTTCCCCAGCGGCGGTGAAGTGGATGTACGCCATTGAAGCCTGTCTCTCCCTCTCCCTGCTCTACCCTATTGCCCGCTGGAGCGAAAAACGCTTCCGCCTTGAGCACCGTCTGATGGCGGGCCTGCTGCTGATGTCCCTGAGCATGCTGCCCATTGGGATGGTGGGCTCCCTGCAGCAGCTGTTTATGCTGATCTGCACCTTCTATATCGGCTCGATTATTGCCGAACCGGCCCGCGAAACCCTGAGCGCCGAGCTGGCCGACCCGCGTGCGCGGGGCAGCTATATGGGCTTCAGCCGTCTCGGACTGGCGATTGGTGGTGCGCTGGGGTATGCCGGTGGCGGGTGGTTATTTGATGCCGGGAAAGCCTTCAATCAGCCCGAGCTGCCGTGGGTAATGCTGGCCTTAATCGGGGTGATCACCTGCTTCGCGCTGGGCTGGCAGTTCAGCCACAAACGTCGCCTGCCCGGCATCCTCGAACCTGGCGCCTGATTGCACAGATATCAGTTTTTTCTGCTGGTCTGACACACTCTCCCCTGACATACTGGCGCGTCAGGATTGAAGCGCTGACATTATGTCGAGGAAAACCATGAAAAAATTCGTTATTGCCACTGCGTTGATCGTCAGCGGCCTGCTGGTTGGTTGTAATCAGCTCACCCAGTACACCGTCAGTGAGCAGGAGATCAACCAGGCTCTGCAAAAGCGCAATAACTTTGCGAAAGATATCGGCGTTCCGGGCGTGGCTGATGCGCATATCGTCCTGACCAACCTTGCCAGCCAGATTGGCCGCGAAGAGCCGAACAAAGTGATGCTCTCCGGGGATGCCAGCCTGGACATGAACTCGCTGTTCGGCAGCCAGAAAGCCAATATCAAACTGAAATTAAAAGCGCTGCCGGTCTTCAATAAAGATCAGGGTGCCATCTATCTGCAGCAGATGGAGATCACCGACGCGGTGGTGTCGCCGGACAAAATGAAACCGGTTCTGCAAACCCTGATGCCATACCTGAATCAGTCGCTGCAAAACTACTTTAACCAGCAACCGGCCTACATCCTGCACGAAGATAACAGCAAGGGTGAAGCCCTGGCGAAAAAGTACGCAAAAGGAATCGAAGTGAAACCGGGTGAGATTGTTATCCCCTTCGTCGATTAACCACTGAGGCGCTTCGGCGCCTTTTTTTTGTGGAAAAGAGTGCAAACGAAAACGTTTCCCTCTATTCTTTGTGTCCGGCAAAAATCATCTCACTCAGCCGGAGCCTATCCATGACTGCACCATCCCAGGTTTTGAAAATTCGCCGCCCAGACGACTGGCATATCCATCTTCGCGATGGCGATATGCTCAACACCGTCGTGCCGTATACCAGTGAAATTTATGGCCGCGCGATTGTCATGCCAAATCTGGTGCCGCCCGTCACCACGGTCGACGCGGCGATTGCCTATCGCCAGCGCATTCTTGCTGCCGTGCCTGCCGGACACGATTTTACCCCGCTGATGACCTGTTATCTGACCGACACGCTCGATCCCAACGAGATCGAACGCGGCTTTAACGAAGGGGTCTTCACAGCCGCTAAGCTCTACCCGGCCAACGCCACCACCAACTCCAGCCATGGCGTAACCAGCATTGATGCGATTATGCCGGTGCTGGAGCGCATGGAGAAACTGGGGATGCCGCTGCTGGTGCACGGCGAAGTGACTCATACTGAGATCGATATCTTCGACCGCGAAGCGCGTTTTATCGATACCGTGATGGAGCCGCTGCGTCAGCGTCTGCCTGGTCTGAAAGTGGTGTTTGAACATATCACCACCAAGGATGCGGCCGAGTACGTGCGCGATGGTAACGAGCTTCTGGCCGCCACCATTACCCCGCAGCACCTGATGTTTAACCGCAACCACATGCTGGTGGGCGGTGTGCGCCCTCACCTCTATTGCCTGCCGATCCTCAAGCGTAATATTCACCAGCAGGCGCTGCGTGAACTGGTTGCCAGCGGCTTTGAGCGCGCCTTCCTCGGCACCGACTCTGCGCCGCACGCCCGTCACCGCAAAGAAGCTAGCTGCGGCTGTGCAGGCTGCTTTAACGCGCCTACCGCGCTGGCCAGCTATGCCCAGGTGTTTGACGAGATGAACGCCCTGCAGCACTTTGAGGCCTTCTGCTCCCTGAACGGCCCTCGCTTCTACGGCTTGCCGGTCAATGAGACCTTCGTTGAACTGGTTCGGGAAGAGAGCAGCGTGGTGGAATCCATAGCCCTGACAGATGACACCCTGATCCCGTTCCTCGCCGGTGAAACCGTACACTGGACGGTAAAACGCTAAAAATTGTTGGCCCCCTGTTGTAAATTCGACAATGTACCTGTATAAATAAACAGTATATTACACAGGGGGCAACTATGCGTATCGAAGTGACCATTGCCAGAACAACTGCTTTGCCTGCCGGGGCGCTGGACGCACTGGCGGGTGAATTATCCCGCCGTATTAATGACTCCTTTCCCGAACGCGATGGTGCTGTCACCGTGCGTTATGCCAGTTCAAATAATCTGTCGGTCATCGGCGGCGCCAAAGAAGATAAACAACGCATTAGCGAAATTTTACAGGAAACCTGGGAGAGCGCTGACGACTGGTTTATTACCGATTAATTTTTATCCCTCTTTGTTTTTTTTGCCGGGTCGCCCCGGCTTTTTTTCGTCTGCTCAACGTAACTGCGAATAATCTGACTGACTCCGTCAAAAATCATCAGCAAGATGATGTTTTAATGTTCAAACAATCCTAAAAGGCACAAATTTGTTGTGCTCCCTGTTTCTTTTTCCCTTCAGAAGCCTTATTTATTGATATACTGAAGTTGCTTCAGAAAAACACGCATTGAACCTCACAGTCGTTGTCTTTTAACACGTATTCAGGGGGTCATGATGGAAAAGAATAATGAAGTCATCCAGACACATCCGCTTGTTGGCTGGGATATCAGCACTGTAGATAGCTACGACGCACTGATGCTGCGTTTGCATTACCAGACCCCGAACCACCCTGACACCGATGAAGCGGAAGTTGGGCAGACGCTATGGTTAACAACCGACGTCGCACGTCAGTTTATTTCTATTTTAGAAGCCGGCATTGCAAAAATAGAATCCAGTGACTACCAGGCAAATGAGTACCAGCGACATTAATGTAATGTCTCATTCTCACTCAAAAAGGCACCTTACGGTGCCTCATTTATTTCGCCCTTGTATAACCGTCCCGTCTTAATTACCCTGCTAAGCAACGAAACGCGTAAAGAGAATCTGATGAAATACGATCTAATTATTATTGGCAGCGGATCTGTCGGTGCAGCGGCAGGTTATTACGCAACCCGGGCCGGTCAAAACGTGTTGATGATTGATGCCCATATGCCGCCCCACACCGAGGGGAGCCACCACGGCGATACCCGCCTGATGCGTCACGCTTACGGAGAAGGTGAACGCTATGTGCCGCTGGTGTTGCGTGCGCAGGCGCTGTGGGATGAGCTGGCCGACATCAGCGGTGAGCCGGTCTTTGAACGCACGGGCGTCATTAATCTCGGGCCCTCTGGGTCGTCATTCCTGGCAAACGTTGAGCAGAGCGCCCGCCAGTTCAATCTCAACCTTGAGCGCCTGGATGCGGCGGCGGTGATGAAACGCTGGCCTGAAATTCAGGTTCCCGAGGGTTATATCGGTCTGTTTGAGGCTGAGTCCGGCGTCCTGCGCAGCGAGCTGGCGATTAAAACCTGGATTGCGCTGGCGAAAGAAGCCGGCTGCGCGCAGCTGTTTAACTGCCCGGTCACAGCGATTTCCCATCAGGACGACGGCGTCACCGTCGAGACCCCGGAAGGCCCGTACCGCGCAGATCGTCTGCTGGTAAGCGCCGGCACCTGGGTCTCGCGTCTGGTGCCAGACCTGCCGATTCAGCCGGTGCGTAAGGTCTTCTCCTGGTTCCAGGCCGACGGCCGCTACAGCCATCAGAACAACTTCCCGGCCTTTACCGGCGAACTGCCTGACGGGGATCAGTTTTACGGCTTCCCGTCGGAGAAAGATGCGCTGAAGATCGGTAAACACAACGGCGGCCAGGTCATCTCCTCTCCGGAAGAGCGCAAGCCGTTTGGCGCTTACCCTGGCGACGGCTCTGAAGCCTTCAAATTCCTGCGCAACGTGCTGCCAGGCATCGGCGGCCTGTTACACGGGGCAGCCTGCACCTATGACAACACGCCGGACGAAGACTTCATCATCGATACGCTGCCGGGCCATGACAATACGCTGCTGATCACCGGCCTGAGCGGCCATGGATTCAAATTCGCCAGCGTGCTGGGGGAGATTGCTGCGCAATTCTCTCAGCAGATCGCCCCGCCGTTTGATCTCACGCCTTTCTCCCTGTCGCGCTTTAGCCGATAATGCTGTCAGGCTTCGGGTTGCCGAAGCCTTTCATTTCTTCCATTACCGGTACCCTCATGCGTCGTATTGTCAATTATGTGGTCAATAATATTCGCGAGCATCTGATGCTCTATATTGTGCTGTGGTCGCTCCTCGCGCTGCTCGATATTCTGTACATTGTATTTTTCTGATGAAAAATATTGACATAAATTGACGATTCTTAAGATAACTATAATTTCAAAATAAATTATTTGAACATCATAAAATCGTCATAACCCGCCTGTAATCAGCGCAAATCACATATTACTAACAATCACACTGACCATCATTGCCAATTTTTATTCAAAATAACTGAAAGAATAAAATTAATAATCAATATCTGTAAATATCATTTGCATTAATGTTTCACCCACGCCATTTTTAGCGCTTGCGAATTAATAACGGTATTCACAATGCAGGTGCGTAATTCCCCCACACGCTATGGCGTTATTTCCATGAGTTTACACTGGCTGATGGCTATTGCGGTGTATGGCATGTTTGGCCTTGGATTATGGATGGTGACACTCAGCTATTACGATGGCTGGTATCACCAGGCACCCGAGCTACACAAAAGCATTGGCTTTATGCTGATGATGGCCCTGGTGGTACGTCTGCTGTGGCGCCATTTTTCCCCGGTACCTTCGGCGCTGAAAAGCCAGTCGCGCGCCACGCGCCTTATCGCCACTGCGGCGCATATTGCGCTGTATGCGCTGCTGTTCGCCATTCTTATCAGCGGCTATTTAATTTCCACCGCCGACGGCAAGCCGATCAGCGTTTTCGGTCTGTTTGACGTCCCTGCCCTGTTGGCAGATGCCGGGGCGCAGGCCGATCTGGCCGGAACCCTTCATCTGTGGCTGGCCTGGGGCGTCGTCATACTTTCTGTCCTGCATGGTCTCGCGGCCTTCAAACACCACTTTATCGACAAAGATGCCACCCTGACACGTATGTTGGGCAAAGCGTCACCTGACTCTGGAGCATAAAATGAAAAAAAGCCTGCTGGGATTAACCTTAGGTTCTCTGCTGTTCACCACTGGCGCCGCGGTGGCAGCCGACTACAAAATTGATAAACAAGGTCAGCACGCCTTTGTGAACTTCCGTATCCAGCATCTGGGCTACAGCTGGCTGTACGGCACCTTCAAGGATTTCGACGGTTCCTTCACATTCGATGAGAGCAATCCGGCGGCCGATAAAGTCAACGTGACCCTGAATACCAACAGCCTGGATACTAACCACGCCGAGCGCGATAAGCACCTGCGCAGCGCCGATTTCCTTAACGTCGCCAAATTCCCGCAGGCCACCTTCACCTCCACCGAAGTGAAAAAGGACGGTGACGGCCTGGATATCACCGGCAATCTGACGCTGAACGGCGTGACCAAGCCCGTTAAGCTTGATGCAAAACTGATTGGTCAGGGTGATGACCCGTGGGGCGGCAAACGCGCAGGGTTTGAAGCGACAGGCAAAATCCACCTGAAAGACTTCAACATCACTACCGATCTGGGCCCGGCGTCGCAGGACGTGGAGCTGATTATTTCGGTGGAAGGGGTTCAGCAGAAGTAATGCCCTCGCCCGGTCAGCATCTCGCGACCGGGCAAGGTTTCAGGGTCATTCCGGATCGGGAATACCCAGGCGGGTGTTCAGACGTCCACGCGATTTATTGAAGATCTTATTGCCATTCTCGCGACCCGCACGGCGGCGGCGCTGCTCCTCTTCCGGCAACATGCTCTCCTCGCTACACAGCTCGCTGCAGCAGCCGTGGAACTTTTCGGCGCAGGCCGGGCACTGAATAAACAGCAGATGACAACCGTCGTTTTTGCAGTTGGTGTGGGTGTCGCAGGCGGTGCCGCACTGATGGCAATGCGCGATCACATCGTCAGAGATACGCTCCCCCATCCGCTCGTCAAAGACGAAGTTCTTGCCGATAAAGCGCACCGGCAGCCCCTGTTCGCGCGCGCGACGGGCATACTCAATGATCCCGCCCTCGATATGCCAGACCTTGTTGAAGCCCTGATGCTTCATGTACGCGCTGGCTTTTTCACAGCGGATGCCCCCGGTGCAGTACATGACAATTTTCTTGTCCTTATGCTCCTGCATCATCTCAACCGCTTTTGGCAGCTGCTCACGGAAGGTGTCCGCCGGGATTTCAAGCGCGTTTTCGAAATGGCCCACTTCATATTCGTAGTGGTTACGCATATCGATAAACACGGCGTCGGGATCGTCGAGCATGGCGTTAACATCGGCCGCTTTCAGGTATTCGCCCACGTCGCTGGCGTTAAACGTCGGATCGTCAATGCCGTCGGCCACGATGCGTTCGCGTACTTTCAGGCGCAGCACCCAGAATGATTTGCCGTCATCGTCGAGGGCAACGTTCAGACGCAGGCCGTCCAGCGCCGGATCAAAGGCGTAAAGGAATTCACGCAGGGCGTCGACATTGCTTTCCGGCACGCTAATCTGGGCGTTGATGCCCTCGTGCGCCAGGTAGATACGGCCAAAGACGTTCAGGGCAGTTAAGGCTTTATACAGCGCGTCGCGCGTGGCCTGTGGGTTAACGATGGTGAAGTACTTATAGAACGAGATCGTCGTGCGCGGCTCGGTTTCAGCCAACATGCGCGCTTTCAGCTCTTCGTTCGAAATGAGGTTGTGTAACACTGGCATGGTGTACGGTTCCTGCAATCGTAGTGAGAATGAAAATCGGGCGGCATCATATAGCAAACAATGAGAATTTACATCCCTTCATTTTGCGCTACATTTCTCACCTCCTAATGCCGTGGCAATAACATTTGACGTTTTTATGAACATTCCGTTGTCATCCGTTTTGGATATGAAACGAATAATGCGACAATCTGCCGACAGGACGTATCAAAAACAGGAACGACATGACTCAATTACCTAAATTTTCCACTGCGCTATTACATCCTCGTTACTGGCTGACCTGGGCTGGCATCGGTTTATTATGGTTACTGGTGCACCTGCCCTACCCGCTGATCTACCGTCTTGGCTGCAGCATGGGACGCCTGGCGATGCGCTTTATGACCCGCCGCGCATACATTGCCCGACGCAATCTGGAACTATGTTTTCCAGAAATGAGCCAGCAAGAGCGTCACGACATGGTGGTCAAAAATTTTGAATCCGTCGGTATGGGGCTGATGGAGACCGGGATGGCCTGGTTCTGGTCCGACAAACGCATGGCGCGCTGGACCGAAGTGACCGGCACCGGCATGGCGCCCGTGCATCAGCTTCAGGCGCAGAAAACCGGCGTACTGCTGATTGGCGTCCATTTTCTGACGCTGGAGATCGGCGCGCGGATGTTCGGCATGCAGGCGCCCGGCATTGGGGTCTATCGCCCGAACGACAATCCGGTGATCGACTGGCTGCAGACCTGGGGCCGGATGCGCTCCAACAAAAGCATGATCGACCGTAAAGACCTCAAAGGGATGATCCGGGCCCTGAAATCCGGCGAAGTGATCTGGTATGCACCGGACCATGACTATGGCCCTGGCGCCAGCGTCTTTGTGCCGTTCTTTGCCGTCGATGACGCGGCCACCACTTCCGGCACCTGGACGCTGGCCCGTCTGTCACAGGCGGCGATTGTCCCCTTCGTGCCGCGCCGCAAAGCCAATGGCAAAGGCTATGAGCTGATGATGCTGGAACCTGAGTGCTCCCCACCGCTGGACGATGCGAAAACCACCGCCGCGTGGATGAATGAGGTGGTTGAGAAGTGCATCCTGCTGGCACCGGACCAGTATATGTGGCTGCATCGCCGCTTTAAAACTCGCCCTGAAGGCGTGCCTTCCCGCTATTAATCTCCTGTACTGCGGCCTTTCTGGCCGCACCGCCCTTTTGACTTATCATGCCCTCCGCCATTGCAGCAACCATCACCCAGGCGCATAATTAGCAGGCTTATTACCTTCTATAAATGATGATGCCGCCGCGCATCAGAATGCGGATAGCTATGTCTCCCTCAGAAACGCCAATTAACTGGAAGCGGAACCTCACGGTGGCCTGGCTGGGCTGCTTTCTTACGGGTGCCGCCTTTAGCCTGGTGATGCCTTTCCTGCCGCTCTATGTCGAGCAGCTGGGCGTCAGCGGCCACAGCGCCCTGAACATGTGGTCGGGGCTGGTGTTCAGCATCACCTTCCTCTTCTCTGCCATCGCGTCTCCATTCTGGGGCGGGCTGGCCGATCGTAAGGGGCGTAAAATTATGCTCCTGCGTTCGGCGCTGGGGATGGCGGCGATCATGGTGTTGATGGGGATGGCACAAAACATCTGGCAGTTTCTGATCTTACGCGCCGTGCTGGGGCTGCTGGGTGGGTTTGTGCCCAATGCCAACGCGCTGATCGCCACGCAAATTCCCCGCCATAAAAGCGGTTGGGCGTTGGGCACGCTCTCTACCGGTGCGGTGAGCGGCGCCCTGCTTGGCCCGCTGGCCGGCGGATTGTTGGCGGACAGCTACGGTCTGCGTCCGGTCTTCTTCATTACCGCGGGCGTCCTGTTTGCCTGTTTCCTGCTGACCTTTTTCTGCATCCGGGAAAATTTCACCCCGGTGCCCAAAAAAGAGATGCTCCATGCCCGTCAGGTGTTCGCCTCGCTGAAAAACCCGAAACTGGTGCTCAGCCTGTTTGTCACCACCATGATCATTCAGGTGGCGACCGGCTCCATCGCGCCGATCCTGACTCTGTACGTGCGCGACCTCGCTGGCCATGTCAGCAACATCGCTTTTATCAGCGGCTTAATCGCCTCGGTCCCCGGTGTGGCTGCGCTGATCAGCGCTCCACGGCTGGGAAAACTGGGGGATCGCATCGGCCCGGAAAGGATCCTGATTGTCGCCCTGGTGATCTCCGTCCTACTGCTTATCCCGATGTCCTTCGTGCAATCGCCGTGGCAGCTGGGCGTACTGCGCTTTTTACTCGGGGCCGCCGATGGCGCCCTGCTGCCTGCGGTTCAGACCCTGCTGGTCTATAACTCCACCAACCAGATCGCCGGGCGTATCTTCAGCTACAACCAGTCGTTTCGTGATATCGGCAACGTTACCGGCCCGCTTCTTGGGGCCGGCATAGCCGCCAGCTACGGTTTTCGCGCGGTGTTTATTGTGACCGCCTGCGTGGTGATGTTTAACGCCTTTTACTCCTGGATCAGCCTGTCGCGCGCCGTTCGTCGACCGCAGCCAGATAAGACACCTGCGCCTGATTAAGACAACTCCGTGAAGGCTTTTGCCGCTTTCATACTTGCAATTATGGAGAATCAGCTATTCTTTCCCTGAACACCATGTCAAAACACAGGGAGAAGCCGATGACTATGTTTGCCACTCTAGAGGAAGCGATTGATGCCGCGCGCGAGGAGTTCCTCGCTGACAATCCCGGCATTGCGGAAGAGGACGCGAATATTGAGCAGCTCAATATTCAGAAGTATGTCATGCAGGATGGGGACATTATGTGGCAGGCCGAATTTTTTGCCGATGATGGCGAAGACGGCGAATGCCTGCCGGTGCTGACCGGTGGAGCGGCCCAGGCAGTGTTTGATGGCGATTATGACGAGATTGAATTGCGTCAGGAGTGGCTGGAAGAGAACACCCTGCATGAATGGGATGAGGGTGAATTTCAGCTCGAGCCGCCGCTGGATACCGAAGAGGGGCAAACCGCAGCGGATGAGTGGGATGAGCGTTAATTACTCATAGGGCCCGTGCTGAGCGTCGATAGGGAGCAGAAGGGTATCGAATACCAGCGAGAATGGCAGATCCAGAACCGTCAGGTAACGCCATGCGGAGTCGCGAACGTCCCACTGCACGCCCGGGTAGTATTGATTGCCGTGTCCCTGTCCGGGGATGGTCCGGCTGATAATACTGCCGCAGCCGCTCAGTAATAACGCCATCGTAATGACGATAAAAAATCGCATCCAGTACCTCTGATAAAAAAATACCGGCCCTGGAGCCGGTATTTATTTGCTGATGGCTTATTTGGCCTTCAACGCCTGCGGATTCATCTTCAACGTCTCATAGTGGCTCACCCAGGAAGAGTATCTCTCCGGGGAGGACCACACACGATGATGCAGACGCGCCAGGGTGACCGGGTCGCTCAGCAGCACCAGACGACGATCGCGGTTCAGCTTCTCCGGGGTCTCGTTCAGCGCCTGCTCAACGTGACGATCGCGGGCAATCTCCAGCACGTGACTGGCCCGGTGACGGGCAGTCGCCATCGCGGTCGCCAGGGCGTTGAATGACGGGTTAAACACCGCGTGCATAAACCCATCCTCCAGCGAACGGCTGCGATTGAGCTCCAGATATTTGTCGGTATCCACCAGCACCTGCGGCGGGGAATACTCTTCCGGGATCAGGAACAGCTTCCAGCGCTTGGTGCGTAATCCCAGCGTTGACCGGCTGGAGAACACCGACACAAACGGCGACAGGATCAGGGAGAAGACAATCGGTGCCAGCCAGAACAGGAAGCGCAGATCCAGCCACGCCATGCCGACCGCCCACACCAGACCCAGCAGCATCTGCGAGCCATGACGCATAAAGGCTTCACTCCATGGGGTGGAGTCATCGTCACGCTGCGGCGAGTTCCAGACCACTTCCCAGCCGAGGAACGCGCTGACCACGAAGACGGTGTGGAACAGCATACGCACCGGGGCCAGCAGCACGGAGAAGAGCACTTCCAGCAACAGGGAGAGCGTTACGCGGAAGAAACCGCCGTACTCTTTCGAGCCTTTACACCAGATCAGCACGATACTCAGCAGCTTCGGCAGGAACAGCAGCACCATCGTCGAGGCAAAGAGCGCAATCGCCAGCTCAGGACGCCACTGCGGCCACACCGGGAACAGCTGGCGCGGTTGCAGGAAGTACTGCGGCTCGGTCAGGGCGTGCACCACCTGCAGCGCGGTCGACAGGGCCAGGAACATAAACCACAGCGGCGCGGAGAGATAGGACATCACGCCAGTCAGGAAGACAGCACGGTGTACCGGGTGCATCCCTTTGACGAGGAACAGGCGGAAGTTCATCAGGTTACCGTGGCACCAGCGACGGTCACGTTTCAGTTCATCCAGCAGGTTCGGCGGCAGCTCTTCATAGGAGCCCGGCAGGTCGTAGGCAATCCACACCCCCCAACCGGCACGACGCATCAGCGCGGCTTCCACGAAGTCATGAGACAGGATCGAGCCCGCAAACGAGCCTTCACCTGGCAGCGGTGCCAGGGCACAGTGTTCGATGAACGGCTTCACGCGAATGATGGCGTTATGCCCCCAGTAGTGTGATTCACCCAGCTGCCAGAAGTGCAGACCGGCGGTGAACAGCGGCCCGTACACGCGGGTCGCAAACTGCTGGCAGCGCGCATACAGCGTGTCCATGCCCGACGCTTTTGGCGAAGACTGGATGATCCCGGCATTCGGGTTGGCTTCCATCAGGCGCACAAGGCCCGACAGGCAGTCACCGGTCATCACCGAGTCCGCATCCAGCACCACCATATAGCTGTACTGGTTGCCCCAGCGTCGGCAGAAGTCATCGATGTTACCGCTTTTACGCTTCACGCGACGACGGCGACGACGGTAGAAGATCTGCCCTTCACCCTGCACTTCGGCGATCAGCTCCATCCAGGCTTTCTGTTCCGCCACGCAAATGTCGGGGTTATAGCTGTCACTCAGGATGTAAACGTCGAAGTGTTCGCCGTTACCGGTGGCTTTCACCGACTCCCAGGTGGCACGCAGACCGGCGAAGACGCGATCCACGTCTTCGTTACAGATAGGCATGATCAGCGCCGTACGGTGCTTAGGGTTGAGGGGTTCATCCCCCACCGTAGAGTGCGAAATGCTGTATTTGTCCCGGCCAATCAACAGCTGCAGGAAGCCCATCAACGCGGTCCAGAAACCGGCCGAGACCCAGCAGAAGAGAATGGCGAACAGTAGCAGGATGCCGCTTTGCAGAATATACGGCAGCAGCTGCATAAACGAGACCAGCAGATCCTGGCCGAGCATATCGGCCGGATTGATCAGCGCCCAGCCCTGGTAAGGCAGAATGGTCTTCATATACCAGGTGGCGACGACGGTCTGCGCGATGGTCAGCAGCAGCAGGATGTAGCGGCGAATACTGCCGACAGTACGCCATTTCTCTTCGTTGACCTGTTGCTCTTTGGTCAGGCGGGAGAGATAGCGCGGGGTCACATCGCGGCCGCGCAGGCGATCCCAGAAACGGCCCACCGGGTTGGTGCGCCAGGGATCCGGGAACATTGAGGAGCGCGTCGCTTTTGGCATCGCTTCAAGCTGGGTGCGCCCTTCGTCATCGCTAATCAGCTGGCCTTCGGCCAGTGAGTCGGGCCAGGCCTGCTCGAGACGGCTTTTAACCGAGCCCAGCGGGGTATCATCGTCACGGGTAAACGGATGATGATCGGCATCCAGCGCGGTATGCACCGCAGTGATGTCACCCTTCGGCAGTGCCGCCTTCTCGATATCGGTCAGCGGCATGGCATCGATATACTCAGTTGTCTTATTCATTGGCAGGTAGCTGATAGCTCCAGGTTTCACTCAACGGCTGATCAGCGTTCACCAGAGCGGCACGCATCTCAGTCGGTTGTTTCGCATCTTTCAGTTTCACACGCAGGGTTAAACGCCAGCCTTTGGTGACCGGGTTATAACGCACGTTGTTTTCCACGATTTCACCGTTATCACCAATGCTCGCCTGGGCGGTGACCGGGGTTTCCGGTGCCAGTTTACTCATCTCCTGACCGGTGAAGTCCACCACGAAGGCGATGGTGCCATCAGGCTGACGGATCAGATTCGACTGTTTCACATCCCCGGTGGAACGGCGGGTCTGCAGTACATACGCGTTTTCTGGCGCATGCAGCTTGTCTTCATCGCGGCTCATGGTGATGGAGTAGTTGAAGTTCATCTCTTTCCCGGCTTCCGGCAGCTGATCCGGCGTCCAGTACGCGACGATGTTATCGTTGGTTTCGTCGTTGGTCGGGATCTCTACCAGCTCAACTTTGCCTTTGCCCCACTCGCCTTTCGGGGTGATCCAGGCGCTTGGGCGCAGATCGTAACGATCGTCCAGATCTTCAAAGCGGGAGAAATCACGGCCACGTTGCAGCAGGCCAAACCCTTGTGGGTTTTCCATGCTGAAGCTGCTTACCGCCAGGTGTTTCGGGTTGTTCAGCGGACGCCAGATCCATTCGCCGTTCCCGGCCAGAATCGACAGACCGTTAGAGTCATGCAGTTCCGGGCGGAAGTTGCTGGCGGACGATGGCTGGTTAGGTCCGAACAGGAACATACTGGTCAGTGGTGCAACGCCCAGTTTGCCGACTTTATCGCGCAGATAGACTTTAGATTGCACGTCAACCACGGTGTCGCGACCCGGAATAATGACAAAGCGATAGGCACCGGTTGCACGCGGGGAGTCCAGCAGCGCATAGATGGTCAGGCGTTTGTCGGTCGGTTTAGGACGTTCAATCCAGAACTCACGGAAACGGGGGAACTCTTCCCCGGAAGGCAGGGCGGTATCGATCGCCAGACCACGTGCAGAGAGGCCGTACACCTGGCCACCGCCGATCACGCGGAAATAGCTTGCGCCCAGCATACTGACAATTTCGTCGTTCTTATCTTTACTGTTGATCGGGTAAAGCACTTTAAAGCCCGCGAAGCCCAGATCTTTCACGGTGTCTTTATCGTGTTGCACATTGCCGAAATTAAAATAGTCCGGGCTGTACTTGATTTTACGTACCGCGTTGGATGTCACTTCATTAATGGTGACAGGCGTGTCGAAGTACATCCCCTGATGATAAAACTCAAGCTTGAAAGGGGTTTTAATCTTATTCCAGTACGCTTTATCGTGATTAAACTGGATCTGCTGATAGTCCGCGTATTTCATGTCGCGGAAAACGGAGGGCAAGTTACTTTTTGGCGCTTCGTACCCCTTACCCGCCATCGATTTTGCCTGTTTTGCGACATCGTCGATAGTAAAGGCCAGGGCCGATGAGGTATACAGAGACAACAAGACGGCTGCCCCTACCCAACGCATTTTCATCATATGTGGTGTATGTTTCATAATAAGTAAGCACTTCCCCCTTTGTGTGCTTATATCGATCCGATCCATTTTAATGGAAAATCAGGCATTCCGACAACATAATCACCGCTTTGTTCAGCGTGCTGGCTCATGGATTAAGCAAATGAAAGTAACCCGTTTTCACTTTGCGTGCTTATCCTGGAGACAGTATGTCGGACTTCGTGTAGGGTTGGCTCCGAATGTAACCACTATTGCTCTTAGGGATAAGGCGATAAGTCTGAGAATGCACAAGGCTATATGAGTACCGTACCCACACAACGCGAATACTTCCTTGATTCTATTCGGGCCTGGCTGATGCTGCTGGGGATCCCGTTTCACATCTCCTTGATCTATTCGAGCCACGTCTGGCACGTCAATAGCGCCGAGTCCTCATGGTGGCTGACGCTGTTTAACGATTTCATCCACTCGTTCCGGATGCAGGTCTTTTTCGTTATTTCGGGCTATTTTTCCTACATGCTTTTTCTGCGCTACCCGCTTAAGCGCTGGTGGAAAGTGCGCGTGGAGCGGGTCGGGATCCCGATGCTCACCGCAATTCCCCTGCTCACGCTGCCGCAATTCATCATGCTGCAGTATGTAAAAGGCAAAGCGGATACCTGGCACAACCTGTCGCTGTACGAGAAATACAATACCCTCGCCTGGGAGCTGGTCTCGCACCTGTGGTTCCTGCTGGTGCTGGTGGTGATGACCACGGTCAGCCTGTGGCTGTTCAGCCGTATGCGCCGCCGTCTGAGTACAGGTTCAGAGACGTTTTTCGCTGACATCAGCTGGGGCAAACTGTCGGTTCTGTTTTTACTGCTGGGCATTGCCTATGCCGCGCTGCGCCGCACGTTGCTCATCGTTTATTCGCCGATCCTCAGCGACGGCCTGTTCAACTTTGTGGTGATGCAGACCCTCTTCTATCTGCCTTTCTTTATTATTGGCGCGCTGGCGTTTGTCCATCCCCAACTGAAAGCCCTGTTTACCACCCCGTCGCGCGGCTGCACCCTCGGAGCAGCCCTGGCGTTTGTCGCCTATCTGCTGAATCAGCGTTATGGCAGCGGCGACGCGTGGATGTATGAAACCGAAAGCGTGATCACCATGCTGCTGGGACTGTGGATGGTGAATGTGGTCTTTGCTCTGGGGCACCGCCTGCTGAACTTTAAATCCGCGCGCGTGACCTATTTTGTCAACGCTTCGCTGTTCATCTATCTGGTGCACCATCCGTTGACGCTGTTTTTCGGCGCTTACATTACGCCGCATATCAGCTCAAACCTGCTGGGCTTTATCGCCGGACTGGTGTTTGTGGTCGGGATTGCGATTGTGCTGTATGAAATCCATCTGCGTATTCCGCTCCTGCGCTTCCTGTTTTCCGGTAAACCTGCCAGCAAACCCAATAATACCCCGCAGGCCACCAGCTAATCCGTTGCGCGCCGGTCATTGCACCGGCGCAACTTCATAGCAGCCACTCTACCGGTAACCAGTAGGCCAGCCGCACCTGCATCCGCTGCCAGAAACGGGTTTTAGGCTCCTTTTTGTGGACGATCTCCTCCCCGTCCTTGCGCTCAATCCAGTTCACACGCCCCAGTTTGTCCAGCTTTAACTGCCAGGCCTCATGGCGCTGACTGCGTACAAACCGCGTATGGATCAGTCGCGCCAGCACCTCGCTTTCGATGACGAAGCCCATCTCGGTGTTGAGCATCGTTGATCGGGGATCAAAATTAAGCGAACCAATAAATACCTTTTCCCCGTCGATGCTGAACGTTTTGGCGTGCAGGCTGGAACCGGAGTTCCCGGTAATGCCGCGGTCGTGTACTACCGGCACGCCATCCTGGGTCGGCTTGAGTTCGTAGAGTTCAATGCCATGGCGCAACAGCTTCTTGCGCCAGCGGGCATAGCCAGCATGCACGACGGCAACATCGTTGGCCGCCAGGGAATTGGTCATGATGGCGACCTTAACCCCTTTGCGCACCATCTGTAGCAGCAGCGCCACCCCCGCCCGGGTGGGAACAAAATAGGCCGATATAATCGCAATTTGCTCCACCGGCGAGCCCATCACGTCCAGCAAGCGCTGCGGCAGCAGGGAATGGCGTTTTGCCCGCCCCTGCCCTTTACGGGGATCGTCACTAAGCAACCGCGTTTTCGCCCAGATCAAGGGTAAATCCCCCGCTTCCAGACGAGTAATAAACTCGCTGGACTGGAGCTTATCCAGATAGCGGCGGGTAATATCGTCCCGATACCACTCTTCTGGCGGGTGAATTTTTTCCTGGATCTCGGTTTCTGACAGTTCCAGCACCTGCTGGAGCGTGGAGACCGAGGCGCAGTTCCAGTAACGTTCAAAGTCATCGGCCACGTCCTGCACCACCGGGCCTGTTGCCATCACATCCAGATCGGAGAACAGCGGCTCCTCGCCCGCGCCAAAATAGGCATCCCCGACGTTTCTGCCACCAACGATGGTGACCTCCCCGTCCACGGTAAAACTCTTGTTATGCATCCGCCGGTTGAGGCGGGCAAAATCGGTGAGATAACCCAGGGCGCGCAGGGAGCGAAATGAGAAAGGATTAAACAGACGAACAGAGAAATTGGGATGAGCGTCCAGCAGGCGCAGAATGGCGTCCAGCCCCTGGGTATTGTTGTCATCCAGCAGCAGGCGGACGCGCACGCCGCGCATGGCGGCGGAGAGCAGCACGGAAAACAGCAGTCTTCCGGACATGTCGTCTTCCCAGATGTAGTACTGCACATCGAGGGTCTTTTCCGCCATCTCCGCCAGCCGGTAGCGGCAGGCG
The DNA here is from genome assembly GCF_025566055.1 of Leclercia tamurae. Lineage (GTDB taxonomy): Bacteria > Pseudomonadota > Gammaproteobacteria > Enterobacterales > Enterobacteriaceae > Enterobacter > Enterobacter tamurae. The sequence continues at coordinate 137,558 of NZ_JAMHKS010000078.1, read as the reverse complement.
AAGGCGTCAAGACTGTTATCAAGGGGGAGAAGTCCACAAAGGCCAGGATGTGCGGAACTGACCGGCGCAATAGCACGCCCGAGTCGGGTGTTATGCGTCGGTTTCCTGTCCTCTCTGGGTAAGCAGTCGCTTGTATAGTCGGGCATTTTCTTCATCATAGCAGACAAAGTATACCCGCTCCGGCAGAGGCTTGCGGGTGAGATAATCCGAAACCGTGTTAACGGCGATTTCTGCCGCTGCCGCGCGAGGATAACCGTAGACTCCAGTGCCGATCGCCGGGAATGCGAGGGAGTGATAGCCGTTGGCTGCCGCCAGGTTCAGGCTGTTGCGGTAGGCCTCCTCCAGGATCCGGGCTTCATGATGCTCGCCCCCATGCCAGACGGGACCGACGGTGTGGATCACCGCTTTGGCAGGCAGATCGCCTGCCAGGGTAATGACCGCCTGGCCCGGGGCGCACTCGCCCTGCTGTTGACGCACCACCTTGCAGGCCTCCAGCAGAGCTGGCCCCGCCGCACGGTGGATGGCGCCATCCACGCCGCCCCCGCCCATTAACGAGGGGTTGGCGGCATTGACCACCACATCAACATGCAGGGTGGTGATATCACCCAGAAAAACTTCAATACGCGAGTTCATAATCAACCTCTGCTGACGGTTTTTTCTTAAGTGTATCGCAGAGGATGGTGAGTGTAATCCCGGTAATCAGAAAACCGCCCCGCCTCAGCGATAATCTACCTGAACGATAGCCAGCGACTTTTCAGGATTAATGTACTTCATACTGATGGTCGCGCGATCCGTTACCGCCCCACCATATAAGGCATCTGAATAGCTCACCTGTTGGGTGTGCATTTTTGTATTCTGCGGGCAGGTTACCGAAAGGGAACGCGCTGTCGGTGAAATGACGCAGGGATCTTCGACAACCTGTCCGATAAAATGGATAACATTACTGGCGTAAGCCGGTGTGAACGTAGCCGCCAGCACGAGCGCGGTGGCAAGTTTGATACGGGACGAGACCATCGGTGCGATCCTTAATGAAAATCGTCCCTGATAATGAAACAACAGGTCCCGGACCGGGCTGTCGACCAGCATCGACGATGCCAGTAACATCAGCATAATCACACAACAACATTTCCGCTACATTAATCAATACATTGATTTCATGAATGTTTTACCTGTTACGCTTTTGACGGCGGCCACTGTTGCGAGAGATGCAGCGACTTGCCGTCCGACACGGTGACAATAACATTGACCTTATCGTCAGGGCCTGAGTTAAGGGTCATGCGGGACAGGTTGACCGTTTTATTGGCCGGTAACGAGAGCGTATTTTGCTGTCGCGAGGTGCTTTGCCCACCGGGACCGCTGCGCGAGGTGAGGATCTGCACCTGACATAGACAGGGTTCCGTCACCGTGACCTGGGGAATAATGGTCAACATCTCGCCCTCAGTGGTGGCCTGAAAGGTAATCTGGCTGGTCAGCGCAGCAAGCAGTAACAGTGTATTCATGATCTTCTCCCAAAAAAAAACAGGGCCTCAGCCCTGTTTTTTCGTCGTTCGGACGTCAGCGTTAGTACTGACCAGCTGTAACGGTGTTGCCAAAGCCAACCTGAGTGATGTTAGCGGTAGCGCCGTTAGAGGTTTGATTCAGACTGACTTCGTTACGGCCACCAGACTGACGAACGTTAGCGGTGAGGTCACGACCACTCCACTGGCTGATGGTCGCTTCGTTACCCTGGCCACGCTGGTTCAGATCGATTTCGCTGTTATCAGCGCCCTGTGACAGGTCAGCATCGTTACCGAAACCGTTCTGGGTTACGGTGATTTCAGACCCACGAGCGTCGCTCTGCAAAGCGTCTACGTTGTTACGACCACCGTACTGATAAACAGTCAGCGTTTCTGGGCTAACGTTATTACCACCATTGTTGCCGCCGCCATGATTATTGCCCCATTGTGGAACGGAGCCAGCCATAGCACTGCCAGAAACCACGATTGCTGCAATTACTGCCACTTTTAAAAGTTTCATTGTAAAGCCCCCATCGGATTGATTTAGTTCGTCATTAAATAGCTAGCGTTGGATAACGCGAATGGCCATTTGTGACTGTCTCTGCACTACAACTGCCGTTTTTTGCGTACCGTACTGCGTAATATTCGCTTTATTACCAGAACCTTTCTGAATAATCATGGCGGTATTACCATATGCACCTTGATTAATACTCGCACTGTTCGAGTTCCCTTTTTGATCAATCCAGGCAAGGTTATAACTGCCTGATTGTTCAATGTTCGCCCGATTATTTCCGCCTTCCTGGGAAACTACAGATAACAATTTCGAGCCCTGCTGGAGAACAGTCGCGTTATTATTAACGCCCTGTTGTCCAATAATAGCGGCCTGGTTATAGGATGATTTACTCAATTCATTCACCGCAAAATTGTATTCTGAAGCTGCCAAATCAGGGGTGGCGAAAACAAATCCAGGTGCACCCAGTAATGTAAACATCAATAACAAACTGTTCTTCATGTCATCACCCTGGACCTGGTGGTAAAATAACTTGCGTTAACAAAGCGAAATATTTTGTTAACCCGGCGTTACGATGAAGAGTATGTCTGCCGAAACATTTTTTATATCTCACCCGCCAGTTGTATTTTTATTCCCCCCTTCACCCCAAAGTATTAAAAAAAATTAAACACCGTGGCGATACAGCGATTTAACAGGCAGTTAAAAAAGGCCATATACCCATTTTGGAAATGGATAGCGATGAAAATGCTGATTTGCCGTTTCGCCTGTCTTGTAGAGGGGCGATCACGATATATCCATGAATGCGTGACAAAGTGCGTGATTTCTTAAGACGTTTACACAGTGTAAAAATAGGCTTAGCGTTTTGGCCAGGCTCATACCTTACTGACAATAACACCCAAAATAAATTAACCTTAATAATCAATTATATAATATAATTTGTATGATTTTTAAAATGTGTGCATCAATATCTTTGTGTACAACTTTATGATGAATCCTCATCAATTCGTGAACTCAATTTTTACAAGTTAATATTGATTTTTACATCTTGTTACACGTTTAACACTTGCTTTAAAAATCGTAATAGCTAGATTGAAAACAGAAGTTCGCTATTGTTATTTTATTTTCCCTTACCTCAAGGGATATGGTCTTTCTTCTACACACAGCAGTGCAACATCTGTCAGTACTTCTGGTGCCCCCAATAATATTATTGGGGGCAGCTGCCAGGTGTTTCAAAAAAGGGGTTTCATCATGTTTAATGAAGTCCAAAGTTTTCATGGTCAGACATTATTGTTAGTGACCAAACCTTCTTTGCAGGCGACAGCCTTACTACAGCATTTAAAGCAAAGTCTGACATTGAGCGGAAAATTGCATAGCATTCAACGCTCTTTTGATGACATTGCCCCTGGCAGCATTATTCTTTTCGATATGATGGAAGCGGATAAAAAACTTATCCAATACTGGCAAGATATTTTAAGCAGAAAAAACAATAATATCCGTGTGTTGTTGTTGAATACGCCTGAAGAGTATCCCTTCAGAGATATTGAAAGCTGGCCACATATCAATGGTGTCTTTTATGTCAACGAGGACCAGACACGCGTGGTTGAGGGCCTGCAGGGCATTCTGCGTGGGGAATGCTATTTTTCGCAAAAACTTGCCAGCTACCTCATAACGCATTCCGGAAATTATCGCTATAACAGTTCAGAGTCTGCGTTGCTGACCCATCGCGAAAAAGAGATTCTGAATAAATTACGCATCGGAGCTTCAAATATTGAAATCGCCCGTTCGTTATTTATCAGCGAAAATACGGTCAAGACCCATCTTTATAATCTTTTCAAGAAGATAGCTGTTAAAAATCGGACGCAGGCGGTTTCATGGGCAAATGATAACCTCAGGCGTTAACAGTATGAAACGCACAATGAGTTGGATTGCCGCAGCAGGTTTATGGCTTGCTGCCGGGAATCTGCATGCGGTTGAAGTAGAGATCCCAGGATTGTTAACTGACCACACGGTCTCGGCTGTCGGTCATGCTTTTTATCGCGAGTTCAGCGACAAATGGGAAAGTGACTATCCTGGGAACTTAACGATCAATGAACGGCCCAGTGCGCGATGGGGGAGTTGGATCACGATAACGGTCAATCAGGACGTTATTTTCCAGACGTTTTTATTCCCAACGAAAAGAGACCTGGATCAAAATGTGGTCTTCGCTCTGGCTCAAACCGAAGAAGCATTAAATCGTCTGCAGATCGATAAGGCTCTGCTCAGTACCGGCGATTTAGCGCAAGACGAGTTTTAATTCGGAGGCATTCATGCGTGTTGTCTATGCAGTTATCGCTTTACTGCTCATTCCATCGTTGAGCTGGGCAGGAAATATGACTTTTCAGTTCCGTAATCCTAACTTCGGGGGTAACCCCAATAATGGCTCTTTTCTTTTAAACTCGGCCCAGGCGCAAAACTCCTACAGGGATCCGAGCGCCGATGATGACTTCGGTATTGAGACCCCAAGTGCACTGGATAACTTTACCCAGGCAATCCAGGCCCAGGTTCTGGGCGGATTATTGACCAACATCAACACCGGTAAACCGGGCCGTATGGTGACCAGCGACTTTATTGTCGACATCGCCAATGCGGACGGACAAATGCAGTTAAATGTCACAGACCGGAAAACGGGGAGAACTTCCACCATTCAGGTCGCTGGCTTGCAAAGTAATTCCACCGACTTTTAAGACATAGTCGAGATAAGGACAATAATCATGCAGCGCTTTCTCATACTTGTTGCAGTGTGCTTATTGAGCGGTTGTTTAACTGCTCCGCCCAAACAGGCAGCAAAACCGACATTAATGCCTCGCGCCCAAAGCTATCGTGATTTAACCCAATTACCACTGCCAACGGGTAAGATCTACGTGTCGGTTTACAATATTCAGGATGAAACGGGTCAATTTAAACCTTATCCGGCAAGTAACTTCTCTACCGCTGTACCGCAAAGCGCCACCGCAATGCTGGTCACGGCGTTAAAAGATTCTCGCTGGTTTATTCCTCTGGAACGTCAGGGGCTGCAAAACCTGCTCAACGAACGCAAAATCATTCGTGCGGCGCAGGATAACGGCACCGTGGCGATGAATAACCGTATTCCATTGCACTCTCTCACGGCGGCAAACGTCATGGTTGAAGGCTCGATTATCGGTTACGAAAGTAATGTGAAATCGGGGGGCGTCGGGGCGCGCTACTTCGGTATCGGCGGTGATACGCAGTACCAGCTTGATCAGATTGCAGTGAACCTGCGTGTGGTCAACGTGAGTACCGGGGAGATCTTATCCTCCGTCACCACCAGTAAAACCATTCTCTCGTACGAGGTTCAGGCCGGGGTGTTCCGCTTTATCGACTATCAGCGACTGCTGGAAGGCGAAATCGGTTATACCTCTAACGAACCGGTGATGCTCTGCCTGATGTCCGCTCTTGAAACCGGGGTGATCTTCCTGATTAACGACGGTATCGATCGCGGCCTGTGGGATCTGCAAAACAAGAACGAAGTGAAAAACGATGTTCTGGTGAAATACCGCGAGATGTCAACGCCGCCAGAATCCTGACAGAAAGCGCATTAAAAAGGCGAGACTCTGGTCTCGCCTTTTTTTATTTGCTTAACGCCGTCACGCTTCGCGCCCTGTCTCTGCGCGCCGCCAGCCACAGTCCGCTGTTTTTCATCGCGTAACCAAACACCAGCCCTAACGCCAGCGAAGGCACCACCAGCCGCCAGTCCCCCTGCCCTGCGAAGGTGGCGCAGGCACCCATAAAGGTACCGGGTACAAAAGAGAGCAGCAGATGTTTTGCCTGGATGCACATCAAAAACGCCACTACGCCGGTCATGACGTAGCCGACAATCTCCAGATGGGGCGTCAGCGCGCTGCCGTGGATGATGATCATCGCCCACGCCACGCCGCTCATCAGCGTACAGGCCGAGATTAACAGCCCCTTCACGCCACCCTGCGGGCAGGCGAAATAGGCTGTGCAGCCCAGAAAGCCCGCCCAGCTCAGGAGTCCGAGAGAGACAGCAACCCAACCCCATATCCCGGAGAGGATGCCAGTCGTGATTGCAATAGAAAGTAATATGTTCATGGCGCGCATCTTAGCAGATACGCGGCCATGAAATGAGATCAGGAACACATAATATGCAAATTGAGATTTGCCGTTACATTAAGAAAGTGATCCAGATCACTCTTCGTTCTCTTCCTGCAGCTCGTCCCACATAGCGGCAACGGCGTCACGGGTCAGCGGGGCCATGGTACGCCAGAATGGCGAGGTGGCATGCGCCTCGACCTTGCCGAGAAACGCCCCGCACCAGGGTAAAATGTACTCCCCGAAGAGGGTTTCCAGCGCCTCGTTTTCGTCTTCTGCGGCGTGATCTTCAATCCACGAGGCCGCCAGCAACAACGTACCGATATGGTCGGCGGGGGTATCGGTCAGGGGCATACCCCGTGTGGAGAGAAACGCACGCACTTCGGCTTCGGTCGCCCCCTCTTCCCAGGCAGAGCGGTAAGGCGACACGCGACACTCTTCTCCCACAAACAGCGCGTTGTAATCAGCTGAAATCTGCTGCATGTCGCAGCTGTTTTGCAGACGTTGCAGCAGCTCATCCTGCTCAAGGGGCCAGCTATTCGCCAGCTTGCCTTCGCGGATCAGGGTAAACAGCGGTACCAGCAGCGGATCCTGCGGCTGGCGATAATAGAGTGAACCCAGTACGCGGCAGAGGATGGAAAACTCGTTCATTTATTTAGTCCATTACACAGTTAAAATTCAGCAAATTCGGCAATCGGTGCCATACCGCGTGACGCCAGGAAATCGAGTAACCGGCGTGGCGTCACGTTCAGAATGCGATCTTCAGGGAAGTCCACCTCATCGAGGATTTTGCGGCACTCGCTGAAATCACCCAGCGTAAACGCGGTGTGGGAATCGGAGCCCAGCGCCACATAGCCACCAGCGTCACGCACCGCCGCCGCAACGTCACGGCAGTTTGCTTCGCTGCCTTTACGGGAGTGAATAAAGGAGGAGTTGTTGATCTCCAGCGCCACGTGATGTTCAGCCGCAGCCCGGGCGACGGCCTGAATGTCGATAGGGTATTTCGGATTGCCCATTAGCCAGCCAGTAGATAAATGCATTTAACCCCCGCCATAAGTACTTAAACGTCGTACCTTATTATAACCAGTACTACCACCATCCCCTAACACATCACAGTTCAGGTCATGTACCACTCAGAATCAGTACTAGCATCTTGATCACATCGTCCAGTACTACAGGCGGCAGGTACACACCGAACACCACCAATACCACCGGAATGATCACGTAGTTGTACATAATCAAAAAAACGAACACATACGCGATGTAACGCTTCCAGGACGTGTCGTTAGGCTTAACCGTACTCTGCCTCTTGCCTGTAACGATCTCCTTGCTATGGGCTTCCTGTGAAGGAGTAGCATTGCCCATCATTTTACTGATCAATCCCTTGATTAACTCAATCATGTTAAGTCCTCCAATAACTCTCGAATCTTCTGCATGTGCTCTTTATCCATTCCTGCTGTGAATTTGAACTTTGCCATCAGTGCTTTATTCAAACTGCCCCACTGAGAACACAACATACAAATAAGTGCTGACTCACAATGCAATGCTTCGGCGTATGTTGGATAACACGCTAGGATGCTCTTTTTAAATGGTTCACCCGCTTCGATCATTTCATTCACTGATTTACTGGAACTGGTGTAATCGTTCCAGTTTGACTGTTTAGAAGTACTTTTAATCTCTGAGACATTTTTAACTGACTTCCATACTCGTTTCTGACCAATATAGAATTCACCGCTGTTAGGAAACTGAATTATGTAGACGAAACACGCTGTTTCTTCTGGGATGAAATCTTCATCTCTGTACCACATTGCCCATTTCATATCTTGTTCGTCATTTGACGCCATTTTTATCACTCCTTGATAAATACATTCATACACATATTTATGAGGAAAGATCAAAATGAGCATCGAAACAGACGTAATCGAGTTACTGAAAAAACTTGAAGGCACTAAACAATACCAGACCAAAATGAAGTACTTCAGAAATGGTATGTTCCATATCTATAAAGATTCAGAAGGTTTTGAAACCATCGGGTACGGTCATCTGGTTAAACAAAGTGAACGTAGTAAGTTCGTGAACGGAATTACAGAACAACAAGCCGATCAATTACTCCTGGTCGATTACCAGAAAGCAAAGCGTGATGCTGATTCATTCAATCTGGATTTACCTGAACGTTGGAATGCATTAGTTTCTATTCTTGTATTCCAGTTGGGTAAAACTGGCTACTCAAAATTCGTGAAGCATCTTGCAGCATTGAAAAACCGAAATTATGCAACTGCAATTGCAGAACTGAAAAACAGCAAATTGTACCAACAGACCCCGAACCGTATCGATCAATTACTGTACTGGGTAACAAACTAAAACATCTAAGGCCAGCTATTATGCTGGCCTTAGTTGTTTTTCATGCTGCAATTCTAAAATGGTCAATACGCGTGAAAGTTTCACATCAATTTCGTTGATTTTCATCTGAACGTTTTTCAGTTCGCTTTCTAAAACAACCTGTTCATTTTCAATCTTGTCTAAACGTTGCTTCAATAACTTCTGTTCAGATTGTAAGTCTCCAATGCGACGTTCCAGAGCCTCTGTATCCTGCTTAAACTCACGGTATCGCGTGAATACAAAACCCAGTACTGCCACGGTCGCACTTACACCTGCAATTAATGTACCTGTAATCATCATACGCAAATCCCGAGAAATAGACTCAGCGTAACGATTGTCCATAATGGCAAGCCAACAGTATGCAGTGCAGCCAGTCCTACTACTGCCGCTGCATAAATGCCAAACTTGATTAATTTTTCTTTATCCATATTATTATCCTCTCTCAAATGCACTGAGAGTATTTATTATTTTTATTGTAAAAACGGCTGTTTTAATTGTACCAGGTAGTACTGAATGTCCAGACCTTTAACGAACAATTTGTATACGTCAATTACCTGTACTTCATATACATCGTCATAGTACTGCCAACTCACAATATCACCACGGTTCAGTACTGGCATATCGTCACCCATGAATGCAATATTCATGAAGTCATGCCCCATGACATCTACCCCATAATCTTTGAAGTACTTAGAATCGATGAACGCCTGATTGAATGGACGGTTACACATCAGTACTTCATAACCGTCTAATGTGATGTTTTGTGTTACTTCTTCTTCGAAATGTTCTTGCATTAGTTTCTCCTGAATATGAATGTTCCTTTCATATTATTTATCACTAATCTCGCTTTTTGTTCAGTTTCATCAAAGAAGTCATAAATCATATTGCGTTTTTTCTTCTCATACTTACCGATAATACGTTTACTGCGTTTTTTCTTTTTCAGACTGGTATCAATCAAATATTTTTTACCGTTCTGTTCCACTACCTTGTACTTCTTGCCCATCTGGGTATGCAGTCCTGCAATGTTGCCTTGTGCAGTCATACGAGCGTTAGCCGTTGGGATAATTTTGTTAAACGTTGCCGGATCATCTGTCAGTACTGAACGTAGATATGCAGCCTGTGAACCACGTACAATGATTTGGTTAGTCCTGGTTCCGTTACCATGCTGTAGGAAATTGAAGAATATCGCCCGTTTGGTGAACGCAACAGAACCACCCTCAACACTGTTGTTGATGTCATCCTGAATCTGTTTCGATAATGCACGGCATCGTTTTGTTAATTCTGATTGAAAATCTGTAATAAACACTTTACCCTGACTATTCAGTACTCGTACTGCATCGGCGGGAGTTGCCCCCCGCCTAAAATCGCCTGATATCATTTTGTTCTCCTTATGCTCTACCCACGATTACAGTTATATTTGCACCGTTGTAAGCACCCACATTATTGTTAGAACGCTGTTCAATTGTTAGTGTTACCGCTACGCCTGCTGGAATTGTCATCGTACCCGACCCCACTGCAATATCGGATGATAGACCTGATGCAGAAGCACTAGTGAATACAAGGCCAGCACCATTTGCATATATGTTTACACCACGAATATTAGTAGACTCTCTAGGTGGGTTGTAATTTCCGTCGTAACCGCCTTTTACAGTGACCGGAACGCATGGGATTGACAGAATACGGGCAAACTGTGGTTCTGCTGGGATAGTGATGCCGCCACTGCCTAACAGGAATACACGCATAATATCGCCCTGAATACTGTTCGCTTTCAGGTTATCAATTGTACAGTTACTGAAATAGCCATTCGTGAAAGTACCACCCGAGGCATTTACAGTACCTTTGAAATATCCGCTCTCCGCGTAAACGTCGCCTTTAAAATAACCATTCTCCGCAAAAACACTGCCCCTGAAATAACCATTATTGAAATAGCTTGTGCCATCTTTACGAATACACCAGCCCTGACCACCATTTGCAGGCCAGGCGTCATTCCAGTTGTTCGAACTAATCTGATTACCAATTTTCGCGTTATTAATACTACCGTCCTGAATTTTGCCAGTACTGATACTTGCATCGGCAATATGTGCCTGACCAATACTGGCGTTAGCAATCATTGCACTGTTGATGTAAACGGTATTGTTCTGTACGGCAAACGGAATTACCGGGTTAGATACTGCACCCGAGGTTTTAGCTGTGATAATCTTGAAATCATCAGCCACGAAATAAACCGCACTTGCCTTTGTATTTGCATCTGCATATATACCCATACCTGCAATAGTACCGTTAGCGTTTACCTTCAATTCGTAATGGCTATTAACTGTATTTTTCAGTGCATCAATATTAGTAGTCATTGCAGTACTGACACTGCTGATAGAACCGTTCAGTTCAGATTTTGCCTGAGTTAATGCGGTTGATTGAGCCGTGTCTTTAGAAGTGATAGTACTGTTCAGTGTTGCAACCTGGGACGTAATATTACTGTTGATACTGCTAACCTGTGCATTCAGTGCCTGTGTCTGAGCCGTATCTTTAGTCGTAATTGTCTGATTCAGTGTTGTGACTGCTGCACTAATATCTGTAGCTGTTTTACTGGTCAACTGGGTAATACTGGTCGCGTTTGCCTTATCTCCATCAGTGATGGCCTTATTCAACGTAGTGACCTGTGCTGATAAATCCGCTGCTGTAGTTGCCTGCAAATTGGTAATTGCCGTTGCGTTTACCTTATCACCGTCATTAATCAACTTTGTCGTTTTGGTTTCTGATGCACCTATCTTAGTAGTGGTGTTCACGTTAGCCTGTGATACTGCATCGTCAATAGCATCACTAATCTTGTCGTCCAGATGTAGAAAATCGTTCAGTGACTGTTCATCTTGTGCAGACCAGTTCACCTTACTCTGCAAATCAACATAGATCCCCGCTGTATAGATAATCGAATCCTGGCCGAACTCGTCATAGGCTCCTGCACGTACATAGTATTTGCCATCAGCAATCGGGAAACTGTGCATGAACGGACTGTTAGTACCGAACGATTTCAGATTCTGTGTGAACGTACTGTTCGTGGCAACCTGAACCTGTACGCCTGCGAAATCGCTCACGCCTGCCTCTGGGTTATCGTAGGTAACAAAGATGCTCTGATAGCCAGCGTTAGCCGTGAATCCTGTTAATCCCGGACATTGTGGGTTAGTAACAGTGATACGGGCTTCTGCACTGTAGATACTGCTGTTATGACCCCATGCCACAACACCGAAAGTACGGGTACGACTGAGCGTATCCAGTTTGTTCATTGCATATGTGTACGTGAACTGGTTAGCCTGGATGAAGTACGACCGCTTCTTAACCATGCCAGTGTCATACACAATGATTTCGTACTTGTTGAAATAATCGCTGAACGGCTTACCGTTCACGTTCAGGTATGACTGATTGTCCCACCCGATAACAAAATCAAGTGCGTCTGTAGTATTGGCAGTACTGCCACGGTTGATCAGATTCAGGCCAGTAATTGCAGGCAAGGTAAACGCGAAATCAGGTACAACACCGTTCTGTGTCACCTTGTCTGACACAATGCCGAGGTTGTTGAATGCTGCTACTGCAAAATCATATTGAACGCCTGCTGTGAGGCCGTATAGCTCGTAACTCTGTACGTACTGGTTCGTGCTCCCGCCATAAGTCCAGGTTTGCGTACCTGTCTGGCGGTAATACACGTAGTAACCACGTAAGTACTGATCAACACTAGCCGCCCATGAAAGTACTACAGTCTGCCCCTGATTCGTTGCCCCCTTCTTAACAACAGATAGGTTTGACGGTGGCAGTACTGCTACAGGCTTAGGTAATGTACCTTCCCAGCCGTACATCGGAACGTCAACGCCTTCATAAATGCCCTGGTGATACTCTACGCATTGCAAGTTAACCATGCCGATACTGTCGGTATTCGTGCTAATCGATTTACCAGCTACCCTGAACAACTTATTTTCATAACCATGTTCCGGTAGAGTTACCGTGATTACATCCCAAACCTTGAGATCCCAGCCTGAGTCAGTATTGAAACTAATCGTATTATGAGAGTACTTGCCTTTCAGCAATTCGATGTTAATCAGGTGTTCAACCTGGTCTTTGTCATAGACCCAGGAATAATCCAGACTCTTAGCAATAACAAGGCCATCACTGGTAAGTACATCACTGGCAGGAATATCTGATGGAATACGTAAAATGTCATCACTATAATTGTTAGTGGTGTTCTTCCATGTTGCATCGATGGTATTGAAATAGTCACTGATACCACTTGTAGTACTGACAAATTCACCGAAAATTGTTGATTCGTCAAATGTCTTTACTGACAGTGCCGGAATATCTACAGTCAAATACAGCTTGCCACAATGAATACTGGTGATACCGCCAAATGTCATCAACATCTTTTCAATGTTTGATTTATATGTAGACTGATAATCAATAGCACCATTACTGAACATCTGATAACGGGTACAGTACTGTGCTGCTGTCTGGAATGATGGTAAATCAATATTACCAGGACTGACACCAAGCCCATATTCCGTATTGGTCACATAATCGTATAACTGGTTTACTGGGTTATTACTGACGATAGTAGTACCAGACACTAAATCGTAAATCTTTTTACCTGAACATTCAGCCGTTAATACGTAACTATCGTTGACAAGTAGGTTATCTTCTAATGACTTCTGAGTCTTTTTGATAACGGTATAAATCTGTACAATCCCGTTACCCTTGAATGTACTATTATTCCACTGAGTACCCGCATAAGTACCTGCCAATACTTTACCCGCCGTGTAATTAGGCTTCCCGAAATATACCTCTAACTGCAAAATATCACGGTATTTCGCATCGATACTGGTATTAGGTACTACGCCTTCAACAGTAACAGGAGTTGTCAGTACTGGTTCGTCATCAAGCCAGATTTGGCTGACTTTGTTAATCTCACCCATTGCCAGGGCATGACTCGTAAACAGGTACTGACTGCTGCTGTTCTGGACGTTGTACCAGTTAACGATACTGCCGCATTTGACCTTTTCACCGTACAAGATAGGTATACCCGTTTGTGGGCTGGTAGAACGGCTTAGAGTCGTTGCACTGTCTGTATGAGGTGTAATACCCGGCATCTGTGACAACATCGAGGTTGCCACTAATGACGCTGCACCAGCTCCTGCACCCCACGCTGCCGCCGCTGAAAGACTCGCACCGCCTGTATAGACCGCTGCCGCTACTGCTACAGCCGTGATCAGGGCACCGACGATACTCATCCCCGAAATTTTACCGCCCATTATTCACCCCCTACCGTGCCTGTCGTACCTGCATCAGGAGTGATCCGGTAAAACGTCCAGTCATGTAGCCAGGGCAGTACTGCCAGGTTGAATCCATTACTGTCAGCATTAAGGGCAATGTACTTACCATCCAGTACTACAGAACCGTGAATACCGTTAACCATGATGTCACCGAACACTGGCTGATCGACCTGTACGCCATGACGCTTACAGATCTCTTCCAGTGAACCCAGTTCGTGTTTAGTGAACAGTTTCTGACCTGCTTTGATTGTCTTATATTTGCCCATAGCAAGATCGGTATATGCAGTACCGCATACTTGATCGATAACTCTCAGTACCAGAATATTGCAATCATTTTGGCCTAACAGGAATTCAGTACTGATACATTCTTGAGCAATGTTATGAATTTTAATTATGTTGTTTCTCATTTTTTATACTTCCATGTTTGCTGAGAGTTAATTTTTCCTAGTAATGAAAAGTACGCATCATTCTTATGTGTACTTTGGTGTACTGAGTTCGCCGCTAATGTGCGTTGCTGTACGTCCAGCTTCTTCCAGATGCTGTTGACGTATACTGTTAATTCATTTTTTAAATCATCGTTATTAGAGATCGATTCGAAATAATCGAGATAGCCAGAATAGATTAAAGAATTATCCAGTACTGTAGCGTCTGCGGGATTTAATATAGTCAGCCACATATTCACCTGAGCATTTTTCAGACCACCTGATAATGCGAGTACCTGGAATGACTGCGATACATTGCTGACCTTGAATGACATTGAATCATTACTGATATCTTTCTGTTCACTGAATGAGCCAAAACTGTCATTAATGAAGTCTGGAAAACTGGTATAAAGATTGCCATTGATATTCAGGTCGATATAACCATCATTTAGATGAAGTGCCTGAACACCCGAACCCTGAACTGGATAGATATCAACACATTTAACTGTAACGCCTAACTGCATGACGTCTGATACTGATAACTGTGTTTTATTACCGCCTCTGGTAGTGTTCCAGTACTTCAATAGTGCTGAGTTTGTAAATACTGCCTGATTCATTATAAAGCCTCCGTTGCTTTGATACTGAGGTTCATAATGTTTTTAGATGGCAGATTTAAATCACAGTCAATATCGATAATGAATGTTCCAGTGATACCCTGATAGCGGATTACTTCACCTGCCTGTACGTTCTGACGTAACGCCGGAAACACGGTTATTGAGGTGCCTGTATTGGCGATAATGCGATGAATTTTAGTACTGTTTTGGAAGGTAACTAACGTTCCGACTTCAAGAACATTTGAAGTGCAAGGGATAACAGACCCGCCTTTATTAACGGTTGCAGTACTGGATACTGTTGCAAATTGATTACCTGTGTACTGACTGTAATAACCTAAATCTGTACTGAAAGGTTTCCCCTGTGAATACTGAGCAATAAAGTTCAGTACCTCTTGCCTGTCGGCCTGATTGAACTGGATATTGAATGTTAATTGATAGTACTGAATACCCGTACTGCGGCGAATCTGTGCACCTGTCCAACTTTTATTAGAATATGCTGGTTCAACACTCTGTATTTGGAAGTCACTGATTTTAATATTGTTCGTAAATAAAGCCATTTTAAATCTCCTGATTTACAGTATTTATCAGGAGGACGGGAACAAAAAAGCCAGCGTGAATGCTGGCTTTTGATATTAAGTGTTTCTCTTCTGTGCTGCTCGAACTGACTGCATAACGTTATTAGAATGTTTCTTCAGCATTGTCTGGAATTGTTCATCAGTAATTTGACCACCACCATTAACAACCAGTGGTGCATTAATGACAATCTGACCAGTACTGTTATTTTCCTGCTTATCCTGCTGTTTCAGGAATTGAGTCAAATCACGGTTGTTATCGTTGTTCAGAACACGTTCACCCGCTTTCAGTACCCATGTTGATTCATCCTTGCCACCCAGCTTAGGTACTGAATCAATACCGCTGTGTGCCTGCCCCTGAATCTGTGTACCACGTGCAGTACTGATGATACTTGCCCCTAAACTTGCTACTTGAGCATAGTTGGCAAAGTTAGCAGGCCACGGCGTAGCCATAGCATTAGCAAGAGCTTCCTGAATCTTCATAACGATATTGGCAATACTGATCGACTTACCTACCACAAAGGCGGCTTGAGCGGCCTTGTTGCCCTTCCCTGCAACACCTTCTAGCATGGTTCCAATATTCATCGCTGAATCTGCAAACATCTGGATCTGTGCCTGGCTGTTCTGCCGTTCAACTTCTGCCGCTTTGTTATTGTATTTGGCAGTAAGATCGGCTTTACGTTTTTCAAACTGTTCTTTGCTGATCAGTTTGTTCTGGTACATCTGTTCATCAACCTGAATTTCGAAATCACGCTGTTTATATATTTCATCCTGCTGCTGTTTGATATCTTCCTGATTGCCAAATGGGTTAGTAGGATCATGCAGACCAGAACGTATATCCTGTGCTGAAAGCATTTTTGAAATATGCTCAGGTGTAATATTCTGGGTATTACCGATAGTCAGTGCAGCCAGATTCTCACTTAATTGTTTAGGATCGGTTGCTTCCAGCATTTCAGTAATAAGACGCTTTGAACCTTCAAGCCGTGCTGTTTCCTGTCGTGTAATGATGTTGGTCTTTTGTGCTTCATTCAGACTCAGAGTTTTTAACGACTCATCCAGTTTCTTACGTAGCTCGTTCTGTGTGTAGTTATATTGCAGTACTTGCTGTTCAGCGGAATTTTTACCCAGTTGAGACATTACCTGATTGAGGTTAATTTTTGCCTGTAGCTGTTTCAGCTCCAACTGTTTAGCGGCATCGGCGGCTTTTTTGGCTGCGTCGGTGGCTTTCTTCTCACCTTCTGGATCTTTCAATTTATACGGTTTGCTGGCTGGCTGCTGCGTAGGTACTACACCCGCCGTTGTACTGTTTGAGTACTGCCTTTTGCCCCATGAATCCGGTAACGCATGATGATCACCCAGTGACGCAAAATCATATGCAAATCGTTTAAGATTCCCACCCATCTGATCGAATGATGGTAATTTCCATTCACCAGCAAATATGTTGCGTAGCTCGTTGAGTGCTTCTATCAATGGCAATAGAGCGTTAACTCTGAGTTCCTGGAAGTTGCGATCCAACTGAGCAATATTCTGTTGATAGCGTCCGTATGCCTGTGCCGTTTCAGTAGTAATACCAGCATGTTGTTTTTCAATAGCATTGATCGCTTCAACTTCTGATTTGTACTGTCTCAGTACTGGCAGTAGCTTACTGGAATCACTGGCGATAGACTCCATAGCGTTCGTGATCTCAGCATTCGACTTACCCGCTTTTTGCAGTTCGTAGAATGTTTTGATGATCATTTTGATGCCGCCATCAGCATCATTCATGTACTTCGTAAAACCCTGTAGATTCACACCCCAGGCTTGCAGGCCAGTAGCATCACCGTTGATATTGAATACTAATTGTTGATTGTTCTGTGCCATCCTTAGCCCCCAGTACCAGTACTGCCAGTAATGAATTGCATCATGGCTGACTGTTGTAATTGTTGTTGTGTCAGTTGTTTTTGTTCTTCATCCTGCATACGTTCATATACAGTTTTATTAGAAAGCAGGCCGTGCATATCCCAGTCATGTACAGTGGCCTTCTTCATCCCGTCCTGTGTCAGATTGCCACTGCTCATTAATATCAGGTGGGCAAGGTTTGAGTACTTAATATGTTCAAACCTTGCTCCTGATGGTTCAATACTGGAATCGTAAATCATCATGTACTCAAATAGTTCAGGATCTAATGACTCCAGTTCTGATGGACTCAACCCACGTTTGTTTAATAGTTTCAGGGTAAACATCAAACGCGGATTGTTTCTTATTTTTTTTCGATCTGATCCTGAACTTGTGGTTCGTCTGCTTTAGGCCACAATTTCATTACTGCGGTGTTAATTTCACCTACGATCAGTGCATCAATAGAATTAACGTTAATCTTCCCGTCTTCATCAACATCAGAGAAAATAGGTGTACCGTTTTCATCTGCAACTGTATAAAGAAGAGTACTCTTAGCATCAATGCATTTTTCAAAATTGCTGATAGCAGGTCGATGAATATGCAGTACTGCACCGTTTTTCAAAGTGACTTTATGTAATTCAGGTTTCAGGGCTGCAAATAGAGTATGAATATCCATTATGACAGTAATCCCTGTGCTACTGCTGCACCATCACAGGCGAAATTGAGAGTCATATTCACTACTTTGTCACGATCAGATTCGATTTTTTTCTCACTGATGAAACCGTTATATACGACGTATGACCCTGCTGTTTTGGTAGCATCGGTGAAATAGCTGAACTTCAACTGAATACGAGTACCGTTCTCAAAGGCGGTAACAAGCTGTTGATGAATTGTGTTATCTGGAATCCAGTTCAGTTGTAAAGTAACGTCTGCGTTTGTTTTACTGCCTACAAGTTTTCGGTTATAGGAGGTATTAAAACTCACTACCTCAATTACAGTTGCAGTACTACCAGTGCCGGGGAAAGCTGCAATTTCTGGAATAGTGGTAAATGTAGCGGCTTGAGTAGCTCCGGCAGTACCGATACCTACTGTAATATTTGAACCTGTAAAAACGTCCATTGGAGTTGGCATAATGATGTCCTTATCATAGAGTTCAGTACTGGCATCCTTACCAGTACTGAGTTGTTGTTTTCTTCTTATTTATTTAGTGCTGCAATCATTGCACGTAATTCAGCAATTTCATTTGCCATCGCTTCAATTTTTGCAATTGAATGATTTAGTGCAAGTGCGGTATCCATCATAATGACGTTATTATCGAGTGCCAGCGTATCATCTTTATCACAACGATTTCCTTCATCATCATATTCTGGTGCGGCTGGAACCAGTTTAACGTACTCGCTATCAATATCGCGTAATGCGTCCTGTGCAATAATACCACGGCGTTCACGCTCCATCGGATCAAAGTTATATACGAAAGTACATGGCTTTAATTTTTTGATATTATCGTAAGATTGTTTGCCATCGTTATATTCAATATCATGTTTCAAAGTTGCATCGGATGTTGCTGCTTTCTGATACGTGTAATTGCCACCAAAGCCACCATCGCCACTCGCCGAAGTAACCAGATCCCCCTGAACGGGCGTAAAGTACCAATATCGCGTTTTGGCACCATTATCCCCAAACTGGGTCATTGCGGTATTACCCCAGCTCGCCGTACCATTACCGACATTCCCCCACATTGTTCGAAGGTTATAGCCCCCGCCGTGCTGATACCCCCATGAAATCCCCGCTATAGCACCATTCCCCGGAGTGTCTATTGCTGTATCCGCGAAATAGGCGGCATAGTGGGGCTGGGCTGAGTTCCACCACGAGTTCACAGCAGGACTGCCCATAAACATACGTCCCGAAATTTGCACGTTGCCGTTGGACATAAAATCAAAATATCGTGATTGTGCCGTATCGGTTCCACCACCTGTCTGGTTCACAAACAGACGAGCTATAGAGTAATCCCACTCAATACGTTTAATTGATTGCAAATAAGCGGATGTTTTTTCAACACCATTTACTGTGTACAGTGATTTTAATCGACCACCATAAACAGTACTGCCAGTACCCGGTAAGGTTGCATCATTATCTGTAGCTGTCAGATGTGATGTAGTAAGGTCGCCTGTACTGGATAACGTCATAGCATCAGTAGTATCAGTTGTTCCGGTTGCAATCCTGTATGTGGTTCCCTGAACAGTTTCATGGAATGTAGCATCACCTGTACCACCACGGAATTTACGCAAATATGATTTATTACCTGTAGTCCCTGAGCTTAATGCAGTTTGACAATATGATGTCTGTACAACCCCGTCCTGAATAATACTGCTACTCGTGGTTAAAGCACCTGTAACGGCTAAAGTACTTGATATACCTACTGCACCAGAGAATGTACCACCAGATTTAGGCATACCACCGAGAGTACTCAACGCTGCACTTGCTGAGGTGCTACCAGTGCCGCCCTGGGCAATACTTAAGGCGGTTGTAAGACCTGAAAGACTTGTAATATCACTATTTGCCCCAGAGGATGCACTACCAGATATGTCAGACTGGCTAAGTACTATCGAACTGGATAATGGTAAGCCATTAATTGTTGTAGTGATTGGGACTGCTGATACGTCGCTTGCAGTTAATGTAATATCGGCTGATAGTGCTTTATTATTAACTTTTCTCGTTTGCGGAACCAGAGGCGTTGTTAACCCGGTAAGAGACTTAATAGTACTGTTTGCACCGTTAATATCGGTATATACGTACATCCCCCATGCACCCCATGAAATAACACCAGAACCATTTGAATATCCGGTACGGGTATAGAGATCATTAGTGTTATAACGATAGTACATCTGCGTACACGATTTAACGTGAGTTGCTGAGTTTTGCAGTACGACAAGTGTTCCAGCAAATTGAACCGGATAATTCAGTGCTGCTGTGGCGTTTGCGTTCAGAGTTTGCTGATAATAACCCTGTACTGTACCGTCTAAATCATTTAAATCGGTGTTATTTGGAATAATTCCACGGCTGGGTAATGCTCCAACATCATCTGCGTTTAATGTGATATCACTAGTTAATGTATATCCATTCACTTTTCTTGTAGAACTTGCAGCACCTAAGGAAGTTAATGCTCCTGCTGCGGAAGTACTACCGGTTCCACCACTTGTGATTGGGATTGCAGTATTAAATGAAGGCGTACCATTAAATTGTAATTTACTTGCAGATAATGTGAGTGTGCCTTGATTGCTTGATCCCTCAACACCACCTGATGAAATTATGCGTGTATCGTAGTCATTGTTAAAACCAGAGCTATGGAAATCAACAAATGCAGAACCTGCCGTTGTAAGACTTCCTAACTCTATCCCTACCGATCCGGTTTTTGCAGCACCTACAGTTAAACTATCAAGATTTTGAGTACCAGACCATGTATTACTCGCGTTAAGTAATGGAACAGTTGCCCCTGATGTACCGATATTATAAGTACTTACAGTTCCTAACCCCAGTGAAGTTCTTGCACCTGCTTGCGTGTTAGAACCAGTACCGCCCTGTGCAACTGAAAGTGCTGTAGTCAATCCAGTAAGAGATTTGATAGAACTATTCACGCCTGCACTGGTAATGTTCGCAGTAGCTACCCATGCGGAGAAAGTGACCGTACCAGTACTGTTAGATGTGCCTGTACGGTTATAGATATCGTCACTACTGGACGGGTAATAAACCTGAGTACATGAATTAGCGTGAGTTACGCCACTCTTCAACACAAATAACGTACCACCTACAGCTACTGGATATCCTAAAGCGGTTGTTGCATTTGCCGTAACGGGTTGTTCATATACTCCAAAAACACCGCCATGCAGAGTATTAAGGTTAATCCCAGCGGCGATAGTTCCGTAATACGGCATTGCTGATACATCGAGTGCTGAAAGGTCTACGTTAGAACTTAGAGCCTGACCATTCACGGTACGACTAGTACTCACTGTACCCGCAATATCAGCCTGTGCTAATACTACGTTTCCGGTTAACGGCTTGCCATTGATTGTGCGACTAGTACTCACTGCTCCAAGATTGGTTAATGCAGCGGCTGCTGTAGTAGCTCCTGTTCCACCGTTTAGTACTGGGATAGTACCGATATCTGCTGGCGTTAATGTAATATCGGCTGATAGTACTTTGTTATTCACCTTTGTAGTGTTCGGAACACCGCCGAGGTTTGCCAAGGCTTGTGTACTGGTATTTGCACCAGTACCACCAGAACTAATCGGTAATGCAGTACTGAGTGTTGCAGATGAAGCGTTAAGGCCACCAGTGATAGTTAAATTACCAGTACTGGAAAGTGTCAGGGCATCAGAACTATCGGTAGTTGCACCAGTGGCTAATCGGTAGTTCCCTGCCTGTACGGTTTCATGAAAAATAGTATCACCAGTACCGCCACGCATTTTACGTAGATATGATTTCGTACCTGCGGCTGCTGAACTCAGTGATGTATGACCATAGGTTGCTGCTGCAACACCGTCCTGGGAAATTGTGTTGTTTACCGTTACTGCACCTGTAAGAGTACTGGCACCTGTCACGGCTAAAGTACTGGAAAGTAATAGTGTTGTGCCTGTGACACCACCAGTGAATGCACCACCTGTTTTTGGCATCCCGCCGAGGTTAGAGAGTGCAGTACTGGCAGTAGTTGCATTTGTGCCGCCAGAACTGATAGGCAATGTTCCGGTTACGCCCTGCGTTGCACCTGCGGCCAGAGAGGGCTTATTTGCAGTACTGTAGACCTGATCCCATCCAGTACTGTCAGTGTTCCTGATGTACATGCGAGGGGTTGTAGACTCTGAAACTACGATCTGAGCCTTATTGGTTCCACCAGCATCGACCATGCCTACACCCAGTAGATCTACACCCAGCGGGTTATCGGTACGTGTTGCACCAACTTTGATAAATGCGTTACCAGTTGGATCGGCTTCGTAGTGTGGGACGGTTGTACCGTCTGCACCCAGACCATAGTTTCCGATTAGTAATGGGGCTGGTTCGTCAATGCTGCCCTGGTTGACAATAGAAGTTGGGGTATAAGTCCATGTACGCCCGTACACTTTATTAATATCAGCATCATCTTTCTGTGCAGTAATCTTCCCATTCAGAATAATGAAGTGCTGGCGTAAGCTAGTCGGGCTTTCATAGATACTAAATTTCAGTTGGAATACTTTGTTAGTACTGTATGCACTGTTCAGGAATTGATGACCAACATTAGACGGGTCGTAATGTACAACAATGCTGACATTACTAATCTTCAAATCACCTCGCAGTACTGCAAGGTATTCTTGATCATATGTTTCGATAGTCTGATTTGAACTACTAATCTTTACCTCTGGGAATAAACCCAGATTATCAATGTTGGTATATACCGCTGTTGGGTAGTAGTTATTGATGTCAGTACTGTAAGATAGCAACGTCCTGTTGCCTAAAAAGATCCCTGCCATTATTGTTATTCTCCATTATTTGTAGGACGTGCGATGTAATTAATCTGGCACGTTGTCATAATGGTATTTATGGCTGTATCTGGATCGTTATCATCGACAACTGAAATCAGTTTAAGTGAACTAACATTAATACCCTTCTCTAAAAGGCCAGTAATCAATTCAGTACTGAAAAGTACTTCCTGTACTTTCGTCATCGTTTGCTGTGCTGTTGATTCACTCTGCGATGTAACCAGTACATCCATTGTCAGCATTACAGAATGACGATTGCTGTATTCAAGTTGTTCGTATTGTTCGGTTACATTACTGATCATCAGAATGTAATCATTGGCTGTCTGAGTGTTAGTTTTAGCGGCCTTGCGTACCTTCAAACCATTAGATACAAAAAGGCTTGATACATGATTTTTAATAATTGAAATATTCATGTGATCAAGCCTCTCTGTAATAAACGTTACATAGACCTGACAGATCATCAATGATGTTGTAAACCTCGTGCCGAACATTATTCAGTACAAAAGAGTCATCATAGGTGATTTTATCACGGCGGCATGTAAAGTAATTTTCTGTTGTTTGTATAAGTCCTTCGGTAGTTTGAATTGCTATTTCGGACTGTTCGAAAATGACAGTAAGAGTACTGCCATTATCTAGTACTAAAGGTTCGCCAAAACTGTTAATCAGAGCATCCATACATTGCGTATTAAATGCTCTCATCAGATTAAGCCAGTTTGATGATACGGAAGGCTTCAGGCACCAGTACTGCGAAGTCCAGATCAGCCCAAACGCGAGCGATTACAGAACCACGATTACGGTTAGTGGTATCGTCCATATCCAGCTCAAGAGAATCACCCCACTGTGCAATAGCAACTTTGGAGAAGTCACCGAGGATAATGAAGTTCTGACCAGCCAGTACTTTAGAGTCGTAGGCAGGTACACCACACAGATCACCTTCATCGAACAGGTAAACGCCTGCGGTGTTGTCACCACGCAGAGTACTACGCAGAGTTGCTTTGGTCTGTGGAGACATTACAGCCGCAATAGAACCGTAAGAAACGCCTTCATCACCCAGTTGGCCTTGTGCTGCTACGATGCCTGCATAGGTATATGCGTCTACAGTTTCGACTTTACCCGCTGCTACTACTGCATCAACAATGCCTTTCAGGATCAGGGCTTCCAGACGTTCAGCAGAACCGGCAACAATGGCCTGTGAAACAATTTGTTCTACCTGTGGGCAGGATTTAACTACGCTGCGTGACAGTGGTACAGAACCAGTGAAGGTCTTAGGCTTCAGTACTACAGATTCGAAATTAGCATCTACTTCTGGTGATACACCATTCTCAGAAATAAAGCCGAATGAATTTGCGAAATCTGCAACAAGTTTAGGTACTGCAATTTCAGAGGTCAGTCCGGTAAACATCTGTACTGGGAAATTCTTAAGAACAGATTCAGCACGCAGAATATCTACGAATGAACCGTAGAGTACATCAGTGTGAATAATATCTTTTGCGGAAGTGGTGGTTACACCAGCACGTACAGCCTGTGCGAAATCAGCGTTAGCAACTACTGCACCGTTTTTACCGGATGGCAGAGATTTGTCACCGTCCATAATAGAACGGATCAGAGAGTTTAGAGAGAATTCCATTTTATCATCCTTGATAATGGGTTTATTTTTAATTTGTTGGCGAAACGCATCAATGCTTAAGCCAGTTTCGATTGCCTGATTTGTAATTTCAGCGTGGATATTGAATGCACGTGAAATAGCGTTAATTTCGGCAATGCGTTTTTGATCTTCTTCGGCCTGTTCTTCCTGAACGGCTGAATCATCATTTTGTTCTTCTGGTTCCGGCTGTTCGCCATTACCAGTACTGTCATTGTTATTTATCGTTTCCGCTTCGGTATCGATTTCGGGATCAGACTCAGAAGTACTAGTAGTACTTTCAGTATTTTCATCGGGTTCATTTTCAGTTTCCTCTTGTCGCTGCTCCTCTTTTTCGGTTGGCTGCTCGTCGTTATTTTCAGTTTCGGTTTCTTCTTGTTCCGGTTCCTGTTCTTCTAGTGAGCGACCTACTCCGACTAGATCATCAGCGGGTACTGAAACCATGCTAATTTCGTAAGGTTCCCATTGAGTAACTAATAGGTTGTCACCTTCAATTCGATAATCGAGAATGGAATAACCTACGCTGACCTTTGACAAAGTACTTTCACGTACCATTTCGAACTTTTCAGCACCCATACCAACTGAACTGAAACGCACTAATGCACGGCCTACATGGTCAGCATCAATACTGGCTGACTCAATAACACCGATATGATTATCAAAGTTGTGGTTATAAAGCAGAGCGGCCTTATTCTGTAGTCGTTCTAGATTGACGTTCTCAGGGTTATGCAGAAGGATTTCGTTATATTCCTGACCACCGATAGTACGTACTACTGGATTTTCAGAACTGAAAGCTAACAGTACTGTACGGTCGTTATTATCAGAGAGTACGTCACTCGTTAACGTCATCTCCCGTTTTTGGTTCTTGAATTTCATTTGAACTGTCCTTGTTCATTGTTTCTGTTTTATTTATCTCCATCTCTGCTTCACGCTGTAACTCCTCAAATATGTGTTGTGGCTCCATGCCTAAATCACGGATAATTTGAGACTTCGACTTGACACCCATTGCTAGTAGTACTTGTTCGTATTGAGCATCTTTATTAGGATCGAGACTTACCTGTTTGACAGTAATAAAGGTACTGTTAGCGATGTTCTCAAAGTTCGTGAAACTAAGTTCTTTAAGTTCAGATACCATGATTCGTTTAATGAACTCACGGTAGATAGGCTTGAGTACTTTAGAAATAAGAAGGTTGGAACGAGTCTTGAACCCTTCACGGCTAATACGGTCTGCCATCTTCGCGGCGGAGAAGCTAGCGTTTTGTGTGTCGCCAGTTAACATAGACTTTGGTAAAGATAAGCCTGTTGAAATTGTTGTAAGTACTGCATCACTGAACTCTGTGATTTTGTCAGTACCTGCCTGTGGGTTCAGAGTCTGAATCTGTTGCCCTGGCTGTAGTTCTTTAATACTGCCTGGTTCAAAGTGTTCTATGTATTCACGCTGTTCTGTTTCACCATCTAATAGCTCTTCCTGAGAGTTGTCAGTACTGGTAATAAATGCCATAGCCGAACTTGCGATCTTTTTCTGTAGTACTGCCGCTTCGTTATAGCTATTAAAGTCCTCTAGGGTTTTCATGACTGCAATACAGTCCGGGAAACCTCGTTCCTGTCCTGGGAATTCTGGAATGAAATAATGCAGTACTTCACTGGCTGGTACACGTTGAGTACTGTTGGTCTGAATCGTGTAATTAAGCGGGTTAATATCGGCTACGTGATAGGCCAGTACTCGACCGTGCTGATCACGTTCTATCCCATTACTGATGTACGAACCGTTTTTCAGTAACTCGTTTTTAGTACTGGGAATACGACTAGCATCGATGATCGATACCTGTAGTTCATCACCGTCTGTATGTAGTCGAACAAAACATTCACCATCGGTAGCTCTTGCACGCTCTACCAGTTGTTGAAAGATGTCGAATGACAGAGAACCATCAGTACTAAAGCGGTTTGCATCTGATGCCCACTCGTAAAACAGCTTGTCTAAGCGGTCTGCCAGTACTGGATCGGTTTGACCATCGAGGCCAATTGGTGAAGGTCGAACGGTGATACCGTCTGCCCCTGCCACTGTGCCAGAACTCAGTGATACGTAACGACGTGCATACGGGTTTTGAAGTACCAGTGAACGGCTTGCATCACGTAGCGATGTTAGAGACTGTCTCAGTACTGCATTGATGTTGACGTTCTGAACACCAGTACCGTGACTACCGATAATCTTTGTCGGTAGTCCAGTTAATGAACGGGTTTGGGTTTTGAATTCAGTACTGGTAGGTTGATATTTTCGGGCTTGTACTGCTTTAGGCTTTGGTATTTCTTGTGGTAGTACTACTGGTTCAATTTGCAGTTTATTGAAAGGCCACATTCCTTGTGATCTCCTGTGTTAGCGGCAATGAATAGTACTTTTGAAGAACGTATTGCTGCCTGTTTTGTTTAGTTTTTTTCTCAGGTCATTGACCTGTTTAGTAATACCGTTTTTCAGACTAAGCAATGTATTAAGATCTTCTTTAACAAGTGTCTTATTGTTGATAGTTAGAGTACTGGTATCACCTGTAATACGTGCACTGATGATTTTATTCAGGTCATCGAGCTGTGACTGTAGTTCTGTTAATCGGTCTGTCTGTGCCAGTGGGTCAATTACGGTTACAGTACTGATAGTTAGTTCACCATTATTGTTATATACGACTGAGTAATAACCCGGCTTCCAGTCTGTGGAGTCGATAGTTACCGTTTCAGTATCGTTCTGTGTATGGTGTGTGAATAACGTATCAGTACTGTTCCCGATTTTTAATGTAGTATTAGGCTGTAGTACTTCGTGTAGTACTTCACCAATATAAATTATCTCTTTCATGTTATTTATCCTTAGCCGAACCATGATTTGCCAATTGTTTTAGCAGTTGGTTTACTGTATTTATTGTTCTGTTCGGTAGGCTTGACGGGTTTAGTAGATTCAGTACTGGTAGTTTCGGTTCGTTTCGTACTTCTGTACTCTCGTAACTTCTTGAACGGTTGACCGCCTAGTTTACTCAGTGCAAGTTTCATCATGCATAGGCTGTAGACCAGCGTATCAAGTGCCTCGTTACGACGGCCTGTGATCTGCTTCCATCGAACACCACTACCAGAACGTTCTAAGTTCTCTGCTGTGACCTGTTCGAAATAGTCATCAGGCAAATCGTGTGCAAACCGTAGAGTAAGTGGTGCATCTGTTTTACCTGCTACTGCATTGTTTAGAAGGCTACGTACCCAGTTCTTACCCTCGTGTACGTTCAGCATGTAGAACTGACGGCCTTCTGAGGTACTGCGTTTGAACAAGTCACCTTTGGTATTCGAGCTGCCCTTAATCATTTCGAACTTCTTATACTGCTGACAGAAACTGTGTACTGTCTGCATTGCCCTACCATTACCACCGTCTACGGCTACTTTCAGTACTGGCAAATCACGCCCGGATACTGTTTTGAAACGTTGATTACAGAACGTCGCAAGGTCTATATAGGCTTTTGCCCCTTTGATTTCACAGTTTGGACTGTAGAAATAACGATGACCCAGTACAAATAGTTCTGTTTCGTTGAACCCTAATACAGTTGCTTCAAGTCGGTCTAATTGTTGATCACAACCTACGACAATTCCCAGTACTGAATCTGGTATATTCTTTAAATCGAATGAATCATCACGTAAGTTCTCTAATGCTATATCGTCAATTTCTTCTTGTAGGTCTGAATAATGAAGTCCGAGTACTGTATTGTAAAATGACTGGTAGTTGTATTCGAACCACGCTAGTTCAAACTCTTTGGCAATAGCCTGAATAGTACTGTTAGGACTGTATAGGCGGTTAATATAGAACCCTGCCGTGTCCGTTACAGATGGGTTCTGTGCTAACCAACGT
This sequence comes from Leclercia tamurae, assembly GCF_025566055.1. Lineage (GTDB taxonomy): Bacteria > Pseudomonadota > Gammaproteobacteria > Enterobacterales > Enterobacteriaceae > Enterobacter > Enterobacter tamurae. The sequence continues at coordinate 109,244 of NZ_JAMHKS010000078.1, read as the reverse complement.
CCACCAGCTACCATCTTAATACGCTGTGATTCTGTTATTTCATTGTTGCAGTCGGGGCAGTGTAATTTGGCAGTACTGCTATTGGGAATATCACGCTTGCCGTTTTTCTTCCATTCGAACTTTACGTTTTCCCATTTCAACGTATGTTCATGTTGGCAGTGAATACATTTTACAAAAAACTCACGTTGATCTGAGTTCTGGTATTCAACATCGATTGCATCACCCGAGAACGTAGGTGTTGAACTTACGAGGATCTTCGCTTCGGCTCCGAAATCAGTACTGCGTTGTTCTGACAGCCTAATAGGATTTCCTTCTGGTGAGTTCTGGTCTATTGCTGCTACTTCATCAAGTATGATTCGTTTGAGTGTTTTACCGCGTAGTGCTTTAGCCGATCCCAGAGTCATGAAGTACAAGAAAGAACCGTCTTTTAGTTCTGTCTGCTGTTGGTTATTTGCTTTCGTCTTGTCGTTCTTGTCTGTGACTAATTCTTGAAGTACTGGCACCTGTTCAATAGTTTTATCAATCTTCGCTGACTTCCACTGTTTTAATTCTGACAATGAACTTTGAGCAATGCCAATATTAGAACTATCAGTAGCCATCCAGTAAAACAGTGCTGCATTGAGTAGTGTAGTTTTAGCAATCTGGGCACTAGTTTTATAGACAACCTTGCGGTATTGGTCAGACTCAATAATATCTAACATCTCTTTCTGAAATGAATATAGCTTTAACTTCTGTCCGACTGCGGCTCCATCGGGAAGTACTAAATGAGTCTCAGACCATTCACTGGGCTTTAACTTCTGTGGAGGTTTGATTATTGGTACTGCGTTTTTCAGTACTGTTATCGTCTTGTTCATTTTCGGCATCCTTGCCTTGTTCGTACTCTTCTGGTACTTCAAATTTCATATCACCGATTTCATTCAGCATTTCGTCAATTCTGGCCTGCAATACTCTTTTTACTTTCAGTACTGAATCTTGTTCGAAAACTTCATGTTGAATTTTGTTCGGTAGTGAGCGGATATAATCACGCAACGTTTTAAAGTACTGGGTAAGCTCTCTGTGAACTTCATCGGCTTCGATTAGTTGATCCAGTTTTAACTTTACTTCGGCTTCGGCTAAATCTGCCTCTGCCTGCATTTTGCGTAGTCGAGCCTGGTCGATCTTGTCTCGTACATCACCATCACGTAGCGGCGTTAAGATGTTGTCTACGATCCATGCACGTGCATTCTCTTCTGTGTCTGTAGGCATCCCGCGTTTCTGCCATGCCAGTACAGTACTGTGTTCATAGCCGTAATCACGGCCTAACTTTCTAATTGAAATTGAGGTAGACATAATATTTCCCTGACTGTTGTTCTTATATTTATCAGGGTTCAGTACTGCATCTGGTGCTTTGTCATCTACAGACAATAGGTGGAACACGTGATTTTCAGTTATTAAGGAAACACTATCCGCACGTGTTCCACTTGCCATTACTGAACATCAAAATGACGAACGGATTCAGTACTGGATATTTTGTGGTGTGGTTTGTTGATCAAAAATTACACATACACGTAAAAGATCGGCCTGCCGAAACTACCCGATTATTTTTATTTTCTCCAAGTACCTTTTGTATACCTGTGCATGCATGTATCACGCTACACGCGTTTAAATCGAAATAAACGCGTCTGTGCGTAAATTAATACAGCGTTGCTTAGAGAGGCTTATAGCTCGTTATAGGGCTATCAAGTCAGTTCGAATAGTAAGCGGATAACTTCATTCAAATATGTCCCGTTGAATGTTTCGGTGTACCCATCACCCATTACATCTTTAGAACAAAAGCCTGTTGGTATTGCATTTAGTATTTGTCGCTCTACCTTTGCAATGTGTTCACCGTTTGACTCAATTGAGTATATGACCTCACAGAAAAGGTCAGTACTCTTATTGATGTAATCACATCGTTCCTGTGGTTCTTTATTGGTGATACCCAATTTGTAACCCAATGATACTTGTTTGTCTGAGTCTAGATATAACTTAAGTATGTACAGATTTGCCATACGTTCTTTAGTAAAGCCAACACCATAGCAGTACTTACAGTTCATTCCTCGTAATGCATCGTGTACCCTTTTATCAACGGTCTGGTTGCATTCAGTGCAAAACATTTTCATCGGTATTTTACTATCAGTGAATGTTTCAATGTCTGGTATTAGATTTGGTGTTTTCTTTTTCAATCGTTCTGTGTAGTTGTTCCTATCCCATCGTTCACGATATGTTAATGGTTTAGGTTTTGCGTTCTCTCGTTCTTCTTTTCTAAGTCTTTCCCGTTCGTTTCGGGCAACAATCATTGCTTGCTTCTTCTTATCTTTGTAACATTTGCACTCTGCCCCTCTCATACATATTTGTGTAACTTTTGGACTTCTAGAATCCTGACATATTGGACATTGGATCAGTACTGGACTGTTGTAATCAATATATGTACTCATTACAGGCCGCATCGTGTGACCTTTTGAAACCAGTACACTTACAATCTTGATTTCTGCCTGTTCAACTGACAGCCTATTAGCAATACGTTTTGTCATTTTGAGTATCCTTACTCTTATATGCATCATGCGTTATGTTTGATGGGGTATTTATTCGGGTATTTGGTATTGGCAGGCCAGTACTGCAAGGTGATCCACATCCTAATAGTGATCCTTATAATAATGAAAAAGATGTGGATCACTTTCACCGTCTGGATCTTCCCTATTACATCTGTAATACTGTATGTATATACAGCATATGAGAGGTGGCAGTATGGGTAACAAAGATGGGTATGACGCGTCGATCACCAGTGGCATACAGCGGTTCGTACATCATGGGCAATGGGCAACAGTATGTTACTGGGGTTCAGCTTTGGAAGAGTTCAGGATAGGTGATAAGGTCTTTTTCCAGAACGAGCATAGGCAGTACTGGTTAGGTCAGATTCAACCTGAATGCTTTGTACTGCTCTACCCTGAACCTCTACCACGAGTGCTAGACGGCCTTACCTATCTGGACTCAGTACATCGTATGCACCAGATACACGACGATGATGATTGGTTCTGTGACCAGGGTGAATTGCCGTTCTAACAGTGCCAGTAGTAATCGGGGCAATAGAGCAATACCAGGCCCTGCATAAAGTTCTGTTGATCGGGTTCTGGATGGCTGAAAAAGATATGCAGTACTTCACTATGTTCATCGTAGTGCATATCTAATTTGATTAGTGGTTCTGTATCGATGACTGCTAGTAGTTCCTGAACCATCTCGAAATAAAGTTCAGTACTGCAAAATTGGGGAAGGTGTATTGATGTTCTCATAGGGTAAATTACTCATGTGTGTTTGAGTATTTACCCTATGATTGCTTATCATTGTCTGAATTTCTCAATACCAATGATTAGTTCAGACTTAGAGACACTATACTGCCCTGCAACATTAGCCCGTATTTCTTTGATATATTGAAGATATGCCGCACTGTTCAGTATAGAATAAATTTTTTCAACCTCATCCGTTCTGATATATAACATCGAACCGTCTGAATGTTCTGTGCCAGGTTTGGCATACTCGCCTGCTTTCGTGCCAATACGTTTAACGCGAATATTGGCATTCTGTTTATTACAGAATTTAAACATGTTACTCGTTTTTCGAATCTCATGCATTGTTCGTTTTGTGCTTCGCCGTTCCCATATTTGAAAACAACATGGCACATGATGTGGTGCATTATCCAGAATGAAACATTTATTAGGTGATGTCTCATCTAGAACTAAATGATAATTTTCATTTAGTCTATTCTGCGTTGCAGGCTTTCTGAACGTCAGTGGGACTATGAAACATATATATTGGCTGTTAAGTGATGCACATTTGTTAAAAAACTTGATCGCCAGCTCGCTTTTGAATCCAAATGGCGGGTTACTGAGTGCAACTATTTGGTTATCAGTAACAAAATCCTGTTTCAGGAAATCACCACTAATCAGACCGTCAATTTTAGGATCGATATCAAAACCTAATCGTTTTGAATCGGTTAACAGGTTATAAAATGACCCAGTACCTGCTGCTGGCTCCATGACCAAATAATTGCTTAAATCGATATATTCCTTAGTTTTATCATAACAGTACTGTGCATATTCAGGGGATGTGTAGTACTGATCTAAATTGCTTTTAATGCTCATATTTATGTAACCCCAGCAACGTTATTATTTTATATTTATTGCACTGTGCAGCACTATGCTGTTGTCTGGGTTGTATTGAACAGACATGATAATACCCCACAATCAATAATGTTAGGACGTGCGAGGGTATTCCACTCTTTCGTTCGGACTGGATAATATGGATTGGTGATGCCGTTGTCAATTATTTTTATTATAAGAAATCGCAGTGCTGAAATATGAGACTCTATTTGAAGTACTAAGTACTGGAATATTGATGTCTTATATTGTGAAGTACTTTAAATATTCCCTGACCAGCATTAGCACCCGTAAAAAAACCCATATAAGTGCTGATGCTGGTAGGAATTACATCATATCAAGAAACTGGCAGTACTTTTACATCGAGTCCACGTCAACGCTAACCCGAACATCGCCCACATAACGTATTACAAAATGGTAGGCTTTATCGCATGTGACGTTTGATGTTCTTTCGCTTGAGAACCAGCTCGTTTCGGTTTTGATGCTGTTTACCTGGTCGCACTGATAGCCAGAGAGTACAATTTCGTGCCGTGCCTTCTCAGCATCTTCTTTCACAGCGTTGTCATCGGCGGCAAAAGCTGTGATAGAAGCCAAAAACAAACCTAACCCAATCATTTTTATCATTAAAATTCTCCAGCCCCTAGAAGTTGCTTATCCGTTGCAAAAAGGTTCACAGCTTAATCGATCGGTCAAATCTTAAATAATTATCGTATTAATAGCCTGGGACGATCAATATTTAAGACATTTCTCCTACCAACTTTGGTAGTTCAGGGATACCGATAAATTACGTTTACCTCTAAAGTGGTGGTGTTCAGGCTTCGCTTGGGGCGGTTTTGTGGGAGAAAGTGACTAGATGCAGAGCGGCGTATACAACACGTACAGGAATCGTTTATAACTGTTTCTATCCCCTTATGTTTAGTAGGGGTTAACAGTCAATTACGAGAGCTTAAATCAAATGACATAATGTTGTGGCTGACAGGGTGCAGTACTTGCAATTCTAATTATTCAAATTCAAATCAAGAAACATATATTATATAGCGGGTTAAATATGGAAATCATCGGCTTACTACTTTTAGCATGGTTAGGTTACGTAATTTTTGGAGGTTACAACAAAGCAAAAACACGCAGGTATCATGCAGTAGTTGCACGAGCAAAAAGAACCATAGATGAAACGAATGAACTTTATCGTCCAACCTGGATTAATAACGATAACAAAAGGAATGAGTTTATCGATGTCGTGAGAAGTCTCAGCTCAAAACAAGGTGTGCCAGGTAATTACTTAGACCACCTTTTTAACAATGAGGCTTTCAACCGCATGGTGCTAATGAAATTCACAGCCATCTTAGAGCAAAATAAGTTGAGTTTTACAGATCAGAAGAATGCTGTTAGTGAACTCATTCGGGATTTGTGGAAAGATGGCGTTGAAATGCCGCCATCAAATTCTAATCTGCAACAGATTGTCAGTTTTCTTGATACCAAAATTTTTAATAGCTTTGATGCTTCTGCTGTTGCAGCACGTCTATATCTGGATGCTAATTTCATACACGCGGTTGAAACATTCAATAATCCATCTGCTGTTTCTTTTGAAGAGAAATATGGTCATACCATTTCAAGTGAAGCTAAAGAATTCTTTGACAAAATTGAAGTCACGAACGGTGCTCAATATATGGAATTGAATTACCAAAGTCACGGCGTTAATCTTACCGAAATCAGTAGATACATTTCATCATTTAGTAACAACAAAACTTCAGACGAATTGATACTTAAGCTGTTGACCGCTGAGCATCTGATTGAAACCTGGAAGCTCCGCTAATACCCTCTAATTATTTTGGTAGTACTGAACCCTGCCAGTACCGAACCTTGATTAACAAACCCCAAAACGGTTCAGTACTGGCAGAGGTTCACAGCTTACCATAACGTACCGGCATCGCAACCTTTGAACTTATGTCAAATCATTTTCCATGTGCTGTGCAGTAAGATAGAATCTACCAACAAACAATAACTAGCGGTCTAACGTATGAACAAAACCATACCTTCCGTCTTGTACAAATATAGAGCATTCAGCATTAACAGCCTGGACTCACTGATCAATGATACTGTGTACTTTGCTGATCCTATAACTTTCAATGATCCTTTAGATTGCCAACCATCGATAAAGATGGATTTGACAGATCTTGATAAGTTACGTGAAATTACAGCTAAACTTATGTTAGATACACAAATAAGAGAGCTGTTTGCATTGAAAAGCTCTGTTATGAGATATATAGAGCATCAGCATCTTACTAAAAACTATAGTTACCGAAACCTTGATAAAGATGATGATCAAACATTTCTCAAAAAGTTTGATCAGCACAGAAAAGATATCAGAAATGAATATGTTAATTTTGAAGCTGCTCAAATTGAAAAATTAATAATCGATATTGGTAATTTCTTAGAGCATTTAGAAGATAGCCTAACGCCTAATATGACTCATATTGCGGTCGAAATGTATGAAGATTTAATTAGTAAAGAACTTGTGGTTAGTAGGAATATTGGGGTACTGTCATTAGCAGAAGAAAAAAATTGCCCTCTTATGTGGAGTCACTATTCTGATGACCATCAGGGCTTTTGTTGTGCTTACCGCTTACCTGGCGATCCTAATAATTTTGCTTCAGATAAAAAACTTAAGCCAGTTGATTATGATGGCGTTCGTTGCGTTTCAACGAGTCAGTTATACCAACAGGCTAATAATTCAGCTAACGTGAAATCTGTGATTAACAATGCAATATATTATGTTAAAGCTAAAAAGTGGGAGTATGAGAAGGAATACCGAATGATAGGTAAACCAGGACTGCAAAAATCCCCCTTCATTCTGGAAGGCGTTTATTTTGGGTTACGTTGCAAAGAGTCCGTGAAGTTAAGCATTATGTCAGCTTTAGCGAAACGTGAAAGTACTGTTCAGTTTTACCAAATGACAGAGGTCAAAGGTACTTTTGATCTGGAACCAGAACCGATCACCTTGTCTAATGTTTCAGGTCTGCCACTGAGCTATGTGAAATGAGTTATTTAGCATAAGAAGGTGGCAGTACTGTTAAGTACTGCCACCTTCGATTAGCGTTTTCTCGCCTTACTCAGGAAAGAGCGTGCTTTTGATTTAGCTGCTTCGTTAGCTGGCTGCTGTACCACAACATCAGGCACTGCTACAGGCACGATATCGGGAACAGTTACCGCAATAGCTACAGGCTTCACCAACTCAACCTTGAATTGTTCCATTTCTGGTGGATGAATACTCGTTGTAGCTGGCTGACCTGAAAGCAGGTCAAACCCTGTTAGCGAGGTATACAGTACTGGTGTGATACGTTCAGCTTTCTTGTTGATTCGGGCACGTTGGGATTTACCCATTGTGATGTACCGGTTCAGTACTGCATCTGGTGCTTTGTCATCTGGTGAGAGTAAGTGATCCACGTGTTTTTCAGTATTATAAGGATCACTATTATCACGTGGATCACTTGCCATTACTGAACACCAGTTAGTGCCCATCATACGAACCCAATCACCATCAAACCGATCACGTAACACGAACTGAACCACTGATTCAGCCAGATCGCGTTTACCCTGTGCAGTTAACCCCTGCTGGCCTTTACCATAACTAACCAGATATTGCGGCAACTGGGCGATGATGAAATCACGAACGACATTACCCGCCAGGCTATTCAAATCACCGTTCAGACGCTGCCAGTACTGTTTATCGACTTTCAGTCGGTTCAGGTACTCTGGAACATCAGCACGGCTCAGACCGCGATTGATGAACGTATGGATGTGGTTACGCTGTACCTTTGCTTCTGCTGTATCAGTCTCAGCGTTAGGTACAAATTCACCATCAACCCACTGTGACACTAGTAGTTCAACCGTTGATTCATGCTGTTCACGCACATCAGCTTTCACTGCTGCACGTTCTTCTACCAGGTCGGCAACACGAACACGGCGGCCAGGCTGCACAAACTTGAATCCATACTGTGATAGCTCCTGTGCATAATGGCTGAAATCATTTGCTGCACGGTCTGCACGTTGTTCAGCCATCTCATGATCTACCCACGTATACGACACCTGGAACCGTTGCCCATCCCAATAGATCATTTCATCACGACTCTCACGACGATATGAGTTCACGTAACTGTTACGACGACTCGTAGACATAGCCGCGATACGTTTGTTCATCTCCTCTGCATTAGACATCGCCACCTTAACCAGATCAGTACTGTCAATTACCTGCACATTATCCAGTACTAAACCATCGGTGAAATGATGAGTATGGATAGTACCTGTCACTTTGCGAAAACGGTGTGTAACCTGCTGAACGCGTTCTGGTGAACAGCTACCGATGACAATGACATCAGCCTGATCCACAACATCATTGATATTCAGACCCTCAACAATACTGTTAGTACCGATCACGCCATCGTAATTGAAATGTGACAGTACTGGATCTTTCAGAAACGCCTGAACTTCTTCTGTATCTTTTGTATCAGCCGTGATTTCAATGAATCGCTTACCCTGGCACTTACGTTTCAGTACTGCAATTTCATTTTTATCGTTCAACAGAATTACCATTTTATTCTTACTCTGCTGAATATGTTCAATGGCAGTACCCACCACGTCATTTTCGCAGTACTGACGGTGCAGAACCTTTTCAAACTGTTGTTCTTTATTCACGCGAATTACATTACTGAATTTGATATTAGAGAAATATTCAGGACAAACTGTACCAGACATCAATACAACTGATTTGAACAGACCGAAACATTCTACAACCATTTTATTAGTACTGGCCTTGAAACCACTGTCCAAATACAGACCGTGAGCCTCATCAACCACCAGGATCATTTCTGCATATTTGTCGTGGTTCTCAGTGTCTTTCAGAATTGATTTCAGTTGCTGGTATGTACCTACTCCACTTTCTTTCAAATTGTTGAACTCAGTATTTTCACGCTGATTCTGTGAAACGATACTGAGTAACGGGCAAACCATCAGTACATCAGAACGTTTAGACCAGTACCATGATTTGCCAATACCACATGCAGCGATCATCAAATTCACACCAGGTTTGATTTTGAACTGGTCTGTAACGTCTGACAGGTACTGATCACCATTCAGGAATAGTTCGTAGTCATACTTGCTCTTAGAATTCAGTACTGCTGGTTTAACGTCCATGAATGACAGTTTCACCTGCGGCATCGGCAGTACATACCCTGCTGGCAGGTACTTATACAGTCCTTTGATATCACCGAATGAAGCATTAGCCATACCAAGCATTTTCTGACCAGATTTCTCTGCACCAGGACGGCCTACAGCGTTCAGTACTGCCAACATTTGCCCATCGTTGAACCCTGCGGCCTTCATATGGTTGCCCAGAATACGGCGGCGTTCATATTCAAGCTGCCCGGCGTTATGTTGGATTAGGTCATTAACTAACTGATCCAGTGAATCACCAAAATCGTACTGAACAGGCACTAGTGGGTTTATGTACGCGGCCTTCTGAATCGGTTGAACGAATTCAATATCAGCCTGAACATCGAGCCAGTGACCCTGATTATGATGGGCAATGAACTTGTCAGCGTGAACAGTATTCAACTGCGGTAAGTACTGAATTTGCAGTGATTTACTGAATGACGCATCTGAATAGTGAAAACGCTTTTTCAGAGACTCTGAATACTCAGCCCACTGTTCAGCACTCAGTGTTTTAGCCAGTGGGAGGATGACGCGGAAGCGTTCGCCCTTTTTGATACCAGTACCGCCACTTGAGTACAATACATATTCGTATTGACTGAGATCCTTCTGAACATCCAGTACGGTAATACCGTCATCAATATCGAGTACAACAGCGTAATGAGCGATGACGTTTTTTGCACTACGTGCACCGCCTTCAACCATCTGTGCCAAAACAATGGCATCAAATTGTTCTTTGGCCTTGCTATATGTGTCTGCATCGTGGGCACTGAATGTACCCCATCTGGAACGATCCATAACCATGTTAGTTATCTCTGACCATGACCATTCTGTATGTTTAGTCAATGCTACTGTACGACCTTCTGCTGCTGCTTTGGCCTTGCGTTCATCATTATCTGATGCAAATCGGTTTTCAAAATAGGTCACTTTCAGGTTTGTGGTTGGTAATAAATACATGTGATTTCCTTATCTGTATTTGGTTGATGTTAGGTATTTAACAGTGAACCGTATTCCTGTACGGTTCACTGTTCTTTGTTTACAGTTTTACTGTTATGCGTTTTTTACGAATATCATTTTTCAGTTTTCGAATACGTAATTTCAATGCTGCAATGATTTCACGTAACGGCATTGGTTCAGTTTTATACCTCGCTATTACTTTTTCAATTGCTACTATTTTTGCTGTTTGCCATGCGGCATGAGCTTGTTCAGGTTTTTCAAACGTACCAAGACATACTCTTTTATATTTGCCATTGGCCTGAAGTTGACAGCATCGGGCTTGAAAACCTTTACCGTTTTCAGTTACACCCAACATCGAACCGCGTGCGTTGCCTCGATCTAACAGCAAGTTATTCAAGTATTGTGGTACGTATCGACATGCCATCTCTGAGTACTCTGTATTCCCAGGCATCAAAATGTCTTTATCCAAGCTATATCCAGGTACATAGTGATTATGAATCGCAGAATTCTTGAAATTCGATGAACACCACCAATCAGGATGTACTGTCACATTTGCATATGTTGGTTGCCTCATTTTGAGTTTTGGGGAATATCCCCTGTTCATGACTCCGTACCAGTTTTTGCCTTCACGTGTTTTTGAAAAGTCGGGCACATCGTTTATGCCAATACCGCATACTAGTTTTTTACTCATTTTCTACGTCCTTGTAGTTGCTACTGGAATTCCGTTTCCTAGTAGTTGTTAAGTACTGACATTTCTCATAAAAATTGCAGTACTGCTATTTTGATGCAGCAAAAAGACTCACTTCATTGTGAGTTTTTTTGTCTGCTATTTTTGAGTACTTCTACTTCGAAATATGACAGTACTAATTACTTTCCTGTTATCATGGCAGTATTAATTAGTAGCTGTACTAGTGCTGCTTTTGTTATACCGCGTTTTAGTGATTCAGAATTTAGCCAGTCCTCCATAGTTGGTGTTATTTTTACAGTAACCTGTTTAGTTTTGACTTCTTTGAACATGGATGTTCCTTATTTGGTTATTTTTCCGTGCAAAAAACCCCCATTGCAGGGGCATTCATAATTGCAGGGATACACAATATGTTTTGATATACTGATTGTAACACTCATGTGGTTTTCATCCCAAAATGAGCAATACTTTATCGTTCCAACGTAGTTATTTATTAAATTTCTCGTAAAACAGGCTGAAACGACCCCAGAAACAAGAAAACCCGCTTTTGCGGGTTCTCTGTATGTCTAGTACTGGTGTTATGCTGGCTTCTTGAATACCGTCCGTTCAGTACTCGACTTTTTAGGCCAGAACTGAGAACCCTTTAGTTTTGGGTAGTTCACGATAGCGAGCATATCCAGCACCATATTAAACATACCATCGTGAGCCGTTTCCAGATTGTATAAAGACGTTTCAATATCTTTAATCAACCTGTGGTTCTTCACCTGTTCGATCACTTCTGCACTAACTACAGTACTCGTATCTTTGTCGCGTTTAATGTAGTGCGTCCATTCATGCCGCTTACCTGCACCCTCAAATACAAAGTACTCACCCTCTTTATATGAGTACTGCAAAGAAACGATACCATCGTACTTATGAATGACAACAGACCGCATTAACCGCCGAACGATTTCACGTAACTTAACTCGTGTTTCGTGAGTTGGTTCGGAAATGATACCCCACTGTATCAACTCAAAGAAGTTCACCATATTCGTTTCAAACACGGATTGAGTAGTAAGTAGTAATTTCTTCTGATTTGTTCTATCGAGTTCCTGTACTAATTGCTTGCGTTCTTTTTCTGCTGCTGCCAGTAGTTCTACTAATGCTTCTGAATAATGTTTAGCAATACCAGATGCAATATTTTTGATTTCCGTGTTCAGTTCAGCAATACGAACCTCATGCTGTTCGATCTGTCCATCAAGATCGGTGGCTGAGTTCTGATTACGTATTGAATCGTCAAAATACGCATGTGTGAGTACAATCATTAAGCAGTGTTCTATCAGAATACCTGATAATGACCATGACCGAGTACAACCACCACCTTTTGACGCTAATCCACTACTGCATACGTAGCGTATTTTACCATCTGTAGTAGTTAAGGTATTCATCGTACCGCCACACTGACCGCAACGAATTAAACGCATACCCGCCAGTAAACTGATGCTTGAACTCTTAGTTGCCCTGAACTTGTTATTGCTTTTTACATCCTGAATTCGATAGAACTCAGCCTCTGTGCATAATGCCGGGTAATAATTTTCGAGTTTGTTCTCTTCAAGTCCGAATTTCAGTGTTCGACAACCATATAACGCCGGATTTACTCGCATATTTTTGATAGTTGAACCTGACCAGTCCCGCCCCTTGAATCCGTATGGGTATCTCTCACGCAGGGCTGCAACAATTCTAAAAATGCTGTCGCCCTCCTTGAACATTTCGACGATAAATTTTGCTGGTTCCCACATTTCCGGGTGAGGCTTAACCCCTTCCCGTTCGTCACCAGTTGAGTCTATCCACCATACATGACTCCCAGCACTTTTTATCGTGGCTGGCTTCCCTTCTTTGTGTCTCTCAATCAACTGTTTAGCATGACTAACAACGCGTTTCGATTTGGTTTCTGACTCCTCGTTAGCACGGGCGAATAACATGATACTCATCATCAAACCTGTCGCATTAGCCGCAATAGACTCTTTGTTATAAACATGCTCATCCATGCCTGTAACGATGGTGATACCCAGTTTCAGTACTGATATAAACCATTCTGTCGCGTCAAGCACGTTTTGCCGTGATAAGCGGTCTAACGATTCTACATAAAGCCAGGAATCTGATGGTACAAGCCCTTTTTTAACAGCACCGATAAAACCGCCTAGTGCTGACTTCTTTTCATCCCAGTTTGCCCCTTTATAGGCTGATACAGCCTCGTCTCGCAGTTCAGCCCATTCCAGCCCATTCCGTGCAGCGTACTCTTTTGATTTTCGGGTTTGGCGTTCTAATGAACTGTTGCCAGTTTGCTTATCGGATGACCAACGAACATACGAATATAGCTGAGTTTTCATGTACTTAACCTGCTTTTTTGTTGTTAGTGTTTTATCTACTGAATAGTATAACAGGCTTACCGGGATGGCTGATGATATGCACGTTGCCGCTGGCAATAGTGGCAATCATCGCCTCGGTATTGGTGGCTTGGTCCTGCGGGGGAAATACCGGCTCATGAAAACCGGCGAGGATCAGATCCAGAGAGGTCAGCATCGGGCCGGTACAGTCAATCTCACCCTGGGTGTTTTTGATGTTAGCCTCAATGCCGCGCAGGATCCCTACCCCATCCACCACCCGCGGCCAGATACGCATATTCACAAAGTGCCAGTAGTGCGGGGCATCTGCCATATCCGGACCATGATCGGTGATCGCAAAGAGTTTTATGTTCTTTACCTTCGCCTGGGCGATATAGTCATGAAGATTGCTGTAGGCGTGAGTGCTGGCGACGGTGTGCATATGCAGGTCAACGGGGTACATCGTTTTCTCCTCTCGTGTTTCCCAAAGGATAGCAGTTATCCCAGGCGTTTATTAGCAAAAACCCGGCGATGGCCGGGTTTGACTCAGTAACCGCGCTGTCTGTCGACCTGCCCGGTGACCGGCTCGCCTTTTTCCAGATGGGTGATGGTGCGCGCGATATAGGCCACAGCTTCTGCCGGACGCGTCACCGCCGCCACGTGCGGGGTCATGGCCACACGCGGGTGGGCCCATAATGGGTTCTCCGCAGGTAATGGCTCTTTACTGTAGACATCCAGCATCGCCCCTTTCAGCTTGCCGCGCTCCAGCGCCGCCAGCAGATCGGCCTCGATCACATGAACGCCGCGCGCCAGGTTCATCAGATAGCTGTGATCCGCCAACTGATTCAGCAGGCCGCTATTAATGATCCCAACCGTCTCCGCGGTATTCGGCAGGAGGTTAATCAGCACCCGGGTGCCCTGTAAAAATTGCGGAAGCTCCTCCATCCCGGCAAAGCTGGTGACGCCTGGATAGTCCTTGCGGGTGCGGCTCCAGCAGCGAAGCGGGAAGCCCCAGGGTGCCAGCGCTTCGGCCACCTTAGCACCCAGCACCCCTGCCCCGAGGATACCGATGGTAAAATCTTCGCGCTGATAATCGGCCAGTGGCTCCCAACGGGCCTGCTGTTTTAAGGCCTGATAGTCATCAAAGCGGCGGAACCAGTGCAACACCTGGCTTACGGCATACTCCTGCATCTGCTGCCCCATGCCGGTATCTTCAAGACGGAACAGAGGAATACTTTCTGCCAGCATCTCCGGGTGCGCTTTGAGTTTGCTGAGGATCGAGTCCACGCCCGCGCCGAGGGCAAACACCGCCTTCAGAGTGCGCCCCTGCAGCATCTCAACCGGGGGATGCCACACCAGGGCATAATCCGCCGGTTCATTATCGCCGCGTTTCCACTCGCGAACCCGTGCGCCCGGCAGCGCCGCCGAAAGCGTTTTAATCCAGTAAGCGTTATCAAATGTCGGGTGGTAAAAAATGATGTCCATTGCGATTGCCTTCTGTTGCGCTGTTTTACGTTCATTTTCAACTGCATCGCAGCATAACAAATTTTGTGCCCAGGGTGGTTGTAGATAAAAGAGGCACATTCAGCACAATTCGAAATCATGTTGGTTGAAGTTTGTCTCAACGCGCTAATTTACTGAAAAAGTTGATTGACGTAAGTAAGGCTTTTCCTTACATTAGCGCCCGTCCCGGCAACAACGGGATGACAATATGGTGAGGTGTCCGAGTGGCTGAAGGAGCACGCCTGGAAAGTGTGTATACGGCAACGTATCGGGGGTTCGAATCCCCCCCTCACCGCCATATTTAAAGAAGAGCTCGTACGAAAGTACGGGCTTTTTTTGCATATTGCACATTTGCGGGGGGATGAGAAACCCCGACCGGGGTTCGACAACTGGCGACAGCCAGTTGGACAGCCTGCGAACGCAGTGAGTGGGCTGCCCGCAGGGCGAGCGAAGCGAGTCAATCCCCCCCGGTGCTAAATGCGGCACTGTGCGGTCTGCATGTCGGGTGGCGCTAGCGCTTACCCGACCTACAAAACTGCACCCCGTAGGCCTGATAAGCGCAGCGCCATCAGGCGTTTTTGCAGAATGCAGCGCCACCCGGCCTCACTCCTCCACCATCCTCGCATACTCTTCGGTTAAAAAATCCACCAGCGTTCTGACGGACGGCAGCAGCCCGCGCCGGGACGGATAGACCGCGTGAATTACCTCCCGGCGCGGCTCCCACGCCTCAAGCACTTTTACCAGCGCCCCAGACGCCAGCTGGTCTTTGACCATCAAAATCGGCAACTGCACCAGGCCCACCCCTGCCATCGCCGCTTCCCGCAGCGCCAGCATATCGGTGGTAATCAGCCGCGGCTGAAAGTGGATCTCCGCCCTCGCCCCTTCCGGCCCGCTCAACGCCCACTTATGAACCTGTTTCCCCTCCCCCATACTCAGACCGGGCCAGGCGTTGAGTTCGGACGGCACCCCCGGCGTTCCCAGCTGGGCGATCAACGCTGGCGCCGCCACCAGGCAGTGGCCCCTGTCAGCCAGCACCCGCAGAACCAGATCGCTGTCATCGAACGGGCGCGGACGCACGCGGATCGCCACATCAATACCTTCCGCCACCAGATCCACCCGCCGGTTGGTCGCCTCAAGCTGCAGATTAATGCCAGGGTAGCGCGCCATAAACCTCGCCAGCATCGGCCCGACGTGAACATGCAGCAGCGTCACCGGACAGGTGATCCTCACCATGCCGCGGGGTTCGGCCTGCAACGCCGCAACGGCCTCCTCTGCCGCCTCGGCTTCTACCAGCATCGCCTTGCAGTGCTGATAGAAGGTGTGCCCCACCTCCGTCACTGTAAACTGGCGGGTAGTGCGCTGGATCAAGCGCACCCCAAGCCGCGTCTCCAGCTGGGCAATCCGACGACTGAGTTTGGATTTAGGCTGGTCAAGCGCCCGGCCCGCCGCCGCGAAGCCCCCGTGCTCCACCACCTTCACAAACCACACGAAATCATTCAGATCCTGCATATCGCCCTCATCGTTCCATATAAGGAACAGTGCATGTCATTTTTGCTATCTACCGGGATATTAAACCTGAATATAAGCTAATTACATCGACAGAACATCAGGAGAAGACGATGAAAAACGTAACAGGCATTTATACCGCACCCCGCCAGCACTGGGTTGGCGACGGTTTCCCGGTGCGTTCGATGTTTTCTTACCAAACCCACGGCGAGCCGCTGAGCCCATTTTTACTGCTGGACTATGCCGGGCCGCACAGCTTCCCGGCGGATGGCGCAAAACGCGGCGTGGGTGAGCATCCCCACCGGGGCTTTGAGACAGTCACCATCGTCTATTCCGGCGAAGTGGAGCACCGCGACTCAACGGGAAAAGGTGGCGTGATTGGCCCGGGGGACGTGCAGTGGATGACGGCCGGGTCCGGCATTCTGCATGAGGAGTTCCACTCCAGCGCCTTTGCGCAGCAGGGTGGCGAGCTAAAAATGCTGCAACTGTGGGTCAACCTGCCGGCGAAAGACAAAATGGCGACGCCGGGCTACCAGAGCATCACCAGAAGCCAGATCCCGGTGGTGGCATTGCCCGACAACAGCGGCACGCTGCGGGTGATCGCCGGGCGCTACGGGGAGACCACCGGCCCGGCGCACACCTACTCCCCGCTGAACGTCTGGGATCTCGCCCTGCGCCAGGGCAGTCATCTGACGCTCGCTCAGCCTGAAGGCTGGAGCACCGCGCTGGTGGTGCTGGAAGGCAGCGTGACGGTGAACGGTTCCGCCGGGGCGGGTGAAGCCCAGCTTGTGGTGCTGAGTCAGGAAGGAGAAAAGCTGCACCTGGAGGCCAGCAGCGACGCCAAAGTGCTGCTGATGGCCGGGGAGCCGCTGAATGAACCGATCGTCGGCTACGGGCCATTCGTGATGAACACTAAAACCGAAATCGCAGAAGCCATTCGCGATTTCAACTCCGGCCGTTTCGGCCAGATCTGAACCTGATAAAGGAGAGAATTATGTCTACCCCAGCTAACTTTAACGGTGCGCGTCCGGTCATTGATGTGAATGATGCGGTGATGCTGCTGATCGATCACCAGAGCGGCCTGTTCCAAACCGTTGGTGACATGCCGATGCCGGAGCTGCGTGCTCGCGCTGCGGCGCTGGCAAAAATTGCCAGCCTGACGAATATCCCGGTGATCACCACCGCCTCCGTGCCGCAAGGGCCAAACGGGCCGCTGATCCCGGAGATCCATGCTAACGCGCCGCATGCGCAATACGTGGCGCGCAAAGGCGAGATCAACGCCTGGGATAACCCGGAGTTCGTGGCTGCCGTGAAAGCAACCGGGCGCAAAACGCTGATTATCGCCGGGACCATCACCAGCGTCTGCATGGCCTTCCCGTCTATCAGCGCAGTGGCAGACGGGTACAAAGTGTTTGCGGTGATTGATGCCTCGGGCACCTACAGCAAAATGGCGCAGGAGATTACCCTGGCGCGTGTGGTGCAGGCGGGCGTAGTGCCCATGGATACCGCCGCGGTCGCCTCGGAGATCCAGCGCACCTGGAATCGTGAGGATGCGGCGCAGTGGGCGGAAGTTTACACCCACATTTTCCCGGCGTATCAGTTGCTGATGGAAAGCTACGGCAAGGCGCAAGAGGTGGTGAAGAACAGCGAAGTGCTCGATTCACAGCGTTAATGGTTCGCTCCACGGCATAAAAACCGTGGAGCTGATTATTGCTTAACCGAATGCGCGTTAAAGGGGAAAATCTGCTTGACCGATTTAGCCTGACTCCCTATAGTAGCGCCCCGTTGCCCCCGAGAGGATCGGCAGCAAAACAATACGGTGAGGTGTCCGAGTGGCTGAAGGAGCACGCCTGGAAAGTGTGTATACGGCAACGTATCGAGGGTTCGAACCCCTCTCTCACCGCCACATTTGAGAAAGAGCTCGTACGAAAGTACGAGCTTTTTTCTTTTATATGCCCCCGAAAGAGAGGGGTGAGAATCCTCGACCAGGGTTCGACAACTGGCTGTAGCCAGTTGGACAGACTGAGAGCGCAGCGAACAGGCTGCCCGTAGGGCGAGCGAAGCGAGTCAGCCCCTCTCTCACCGCCACATTCGAGAAAGAGCTCGTACGCAAGTACGGGCTTTTTTTTCGTCTACAGCGTCGGGTGGCGCTAACGCTTACCCGACCTACAAAATACAAACCCGGCCCCGAGCCGCAAAAATAACAAAGCCCGGTTTCCCGGGCTCTGCAAACTACAACAGACTCAATAGTAGGCGTTCAGTGTCCGCTGGCACAGGGCCGAGCGCACGCAGTCATCTTTGGTAAACTGCACTATCCCTACCATCTCATCTTCCTCGAAACGTGCCAGCGCATCGCTCAGACCCGATTTGACGCCGGCCGGCAGGTCGCACTGGGTGATATCCCCGTTCACGATCACCGTCACGTTTTCCCCGAGGCGCGTTAAAAACATCTTCATTTGCGCAGCAGTTACGTTCTGAGCCTCGTCGAGAATCACAACTGCATTTTCAAATGTACGTCCGCGCATATAGGCGAACGGCGCAATTTCTACCTTGCCGATTTCCGGCCGCAGGCAGTACTGCATAAAAGATGCGCCCAGGCGTTTTACCAGCACGTCATAAACGGGCCGGAAGTACGGCGCAAACTTCTCCGAAATATCACCAGGCAAGAAGCCGAGATCTTCATCGGCCTGCAATACCGGGCGAGTGACAATGATCTTATCGACGTCTTTATGAATCAAAGCCTCTGCCGCTTTGGCTGCACTTATCCAGGTTTTCCCACACCCGGCTTCACCGGTGGCGAAAATCAGCGACTTATTCTCAATAGCATTCAGGTACTGCGCCTGAGCGTCATTGCGTGCCACAACTGGCGTCATATCCCGGCTGTCCCGCGCCATGCCAATTGCTTCTACGCCACTCATCTGCACAAGCGAGGTGACCGACTCTTCTTCACGCTGTTTATGGCTACGTGAATCCCGTCTCAGCACACGTTTTGCTTCACGACGAGCTTTGATCACTGCTTTTTGTCTTCCCATGGATAGCACCTTGAGTTGTTGGTATTCATCACTCGTACCGGCATCGGTACGATTAGGCGAACAAACATCTGAGGGTTGGCTTCCTTCTAAGCCAGAGCTTACTTGGTCAAATGACCCAGCCGGATCGCTATGCTCACCAAACGGCGGGTCGGAAAAATCAGGATTTGCTGTGGAGGGGGAGAATTTTTCGGTGAAGAGATCGCTGCCGGAGTGTGGGCCTCCGCGCCGGGTGCTGCGGTTGTTGCGTTTACCATGTCCACTTGAGGACTCAACCATTCGCGATCTCCAGAGTGATGCATATTCACTGTAAGGTTTACCGCTTTCTTAATGTAAGTACATCAGGATTTAGCATGAATGCAACATTATTTTTACCTGAATGCAACTTTAAGAATCCCCTGACAACGTCACTTAATCTGCCTGGGGAATATTACAGAAGTATAACAACGGGATAGCGGAACATAAAAAAATCGTCCCGCTTAAGGGGTAAGCGGGACGGGATTCAGGCTGTGAGCAGCCCCTGAGCAAGCCAGCCGTTTTTATCGCGCACGCCTGGTAGAGCAAAGAAGTAACCTCCACCTACCGGCTTGATGTACTCCTCCAGCGCTTCGCCATTCAGACGCTTCTGCACGGTCAAAAAGCCCTGCTCCAGATCGTGCTGGAAGCAGACAAACAGCAGGCCCATATCCAGCTGGCCAGCGTTGGTTACCCCCAGCGAGTAGCTGTAGCCCCGGCGCATCATCAGGTTGGATTCGGTCTCTTTCGTTCGCGGGTTGGCAAGGCGGATGTGGCTGTCGAGCGCAATGATCTCACCGTCAGGATCGCGGGCGTAATCTGGCACGTCATGCTCGTTTTTCATCCCCAGCGGCGCGCCGCTGTGCTTGTCCCGGCCAAAAATGGTCTGTTGCTCTTTGAGCGGCGTGCGATCCCAGAACTCCACGTGAAACTGGATAATGCGCACCGCCTGATAGCTGCCGCCCACCGCCCAGGCCGGTTCACCCTGATCGGCCGTTACCCATACCACGCTCTCCATCAGAGGCGCATCCTGGCTGTTGGGGTTGGCGGTGCCATCCTTAAAGCCGAGTAGGTTCACCGGCGTCTCTTTGCCTTTGCTGCGCGCGGCGTGGTCAGAGATAAACCCTTCCCGCTTCCAGCGCACGCTCAGCAGATCCGGGGTGTGCTTGATAAGATCCCGCAGGGCATGAATCACCGTGTCCTGGGTGTTGGCGCAAATCTGGATCAGCAGATCCCCGTGGCACAGGGCCGCATCCAGGGAGTCATTCGGAAAGCGCACCATTTTCTGCAACGATTTTGGTTTCTGTGGGGCCAGCCCAAAGCGATCGTCAAACAGCGAGGCCCCCAGCGACACCGTCATGGTCAGGTTATCCGGGGCGATAAAGGCCCCTAAAATCCCCGAATCCATTGGCGGCAGACGCGGGTTCGGCGTGTCGGGCGCCGGGCCGCCGGTGGTCAGGAAATCGATACGCTGGGTCAGGAGACGGAACAGACGCTCCAGCTCGCTTTTGTCGCTGGCCAGCACATCGAAGGCCACCAGCATCATCGACGCCTGCTGCGGGGTCAAAATCCCGGCCTGATGCGGACCGTAGAACGGCTGGGTCTCCATCCGAGCATCCGGGGAGAGCGTGCCCGGCGCGCTCTGCGGTTTTGCCGCATGCGCCACCGGGCAGCCGCCCGCCAGGGCAAGGGCGCCGCCAAGCGCCCCGACCCCTTTTAACAACCGACGCCGTGAAGGTTCCACCACGTTGTACTCATCATGCTTGTTCATTAACTTAGTCCAGACCCAGTACGCCACGCAGCTGCGCCAGATCTTCTGCCAGGGTGGTGATCGGCCCTTTCAGGGCGTTACGGTCGGCATCGGTCAGCTTGTCGTAGGTTTCAAACCCGTCCTGGGTGCGGTATTTCGCCAGAATGATGGTCACCTTCTTAAAGTTGGCATCCACTTTCGCCAGCAGTTCACTGTTATCTTTTTGCAGTTGCGGACGCAGCAGGTCGACAATCTTCTGCGCGCCTTCGACGTTAGCCTGGAAGTCCCACAGGTCGGTATGGCTGTAGCGGTCTTCTTCCCCGCTGATTTTGCTGGCCGCCACTTCTTCAATCAGCCCTGCCGCACCGCCCACCACTTTTGACGGCGGGAAGGCCAGCTCGCTGATGCGTTTTTGCAGCTCCAGCACGTCGCTGTTCAGCTGCGTCGCGTACTGCTCCATGCCTTTGGTGGAGTTATCGCCAAACAGCGCTTTCTCCAGACGGTGGAAGCCGGTGAATTTCGGATCGGCGGCTTTCTGCTCGTAGTCATCTTCACGGGCATCGATGCTGCCATCCAGGTCCGAGAACAGCTCGGCGATAGGCTCGATACGCTCGTAGTGCTGACGGGTTGGCGCGTACAGGGATTTGGCTTTTTCGATATCGCCCGCTTTCACCGCGTCGGTAAAGGCTTTGGTGCCGGCCACCAGATCCGCCGTCTCTTTGGTGACGTAAGCTTTATACGCGGTAATGGCCTCGCCCAGGCTCAGCAGCGCGTCGCCTTTGGCGGCGTCGGCGGTGGCAGCACCTTTGACGATCAGCTTACCTTTCGGGTTGGTCAGCAGGCCGCAGGTCATGTCGTATTCACCCGGCTGCAGGTTGGCGGTCATCTTCTGCGTGAAGCCCGGGGCGATGTTCTCGCGCTCTTCCACCACCATCACCCCTTTGAGGATCTCCCACTCCAGCGCTTTCTGGCTGTGGTTCTGGATGATGAACTGGGTTTTACCGCTGTTAACCGTGATGGTCATCGGCTCGCACTGTTTATCATTGACCGTCACTTTTACCTGCGGAACATCTGCTGCGTTTGCGGCGAATGCAGACGCAATCAGCGCTGCCACGCCAGCCTGTAATGCACTACGTCGAAACTGGATTGCCATAACCTTTCCCTTTTAAAAGTATGTTGTAACTACAGTGAGCACTTCAGGGCGCGGTATGCGACGGCTGCGTGCCTGGACGCGATGGCATAAAGAACAGCGCCAGCGCCGGAATGAGATAGATGACATAGACCGCCACTTCACTGACGCTCGGCGCTTCCTGATAGCCGAAGACCCCTTCCAGCAGGGTGCCGGTCAGCGAATGGGTGGACAGGACGTTACTGAGATCGAACGCCACATCCTGGAAGTGGTTCCACAGGCCCGCCTCATGGAAGGCGCGGATCGCCCCCGCGGCCAGCCCGGCGGCCACCAGCAGAATAAACAGGCTGGTCCATTTGAAGAAGACGCCGAGATTAAGGCGGATCCCGCCCCAGTAGAGCAGGAAACCGAGCACCACCGCAGCGGCCAGACCCAGCACCGCACCCAGCGGCGGCCAGATGCCGACATCCTGCTGGAAGGCGGCCAGCAGGAAGAAGACCGACTCCAGCCCTTCACGCGCCACGGCGAAAAAGACCATCATGATCAGCGCCCAGCCGTGGTGATTGCCTTTCGCCAGGGCGCTGTCCACCGCCTGCTCCAGCTGAACCTTGACGTTACGCGACACTTTACGCATCCAGAACACCATCCAGGTGAGGATCACCACCGCAATCAGCGCCACGAGGCCTTCAAACAGCTCCTGCTCTTTTTGCGGGAATTCACCGGTGGTTTCGTTGATCGCAATGCCCAGACCCAGGCAGAGGGCGGCAACCAGGAAGACGCCGATCCACATCACGCCGATCCAGCGGCCGCGCTGGGTACGTTTCAGATAGCTGGCGATCAGGCTGACAATAAGAGCCGCTTCGAGGCCTTCACGTAACATAATGAGAAATGGAACAAACATGCCGACACCTTAAATGTTATTCACGGTCAACTGATGCAAAGAAAAGTAAATTCTTGTGATAGTGATTATCATTACGGCAAAAAGAAACACAAGCGAAATATGCTGCGTTTTGATGACAGGATGTAAAACCATAAGCAGAAAATAATCACTCAGGTGACTAAATGGTTCATAAGTTATGTCGTAAAAGTTCATTTACGGTTACAGCGGGCTGTGGCTAAATAAGCGCCTCATTAATCTGCTGAAAATCAACTATGTATCAATTCCTGCACTTCCTGCTGGCGCTGGTGGTTATCCTTGCGCTGGCGTGGCTGGTCAGCTTTGACCGCCGCAACATTCGCATTCGCTACGTTATCCAACTTATTGTGATTGAGATTGCGCTGGCATTCTTTTTCCTGCACGCCGAAAGCGGTCTGTTTGTTATTCAGTACGTCTCAGGCTTCTTCGAGTCGCTACTGAAATATGCCGCCGAAGGGACCAACTTTGTATTTGGCGGAATGGGTGAGAAAGGGCTGGCCTTTATTTTCCTCGGCGTCCTGTGTCCGATTATCTTTATTTCCGCACTGATCGGTATTCTGCAGCACTGGCGTATTTTGCCGGTGATTATCCGCGTTGTCGGCACCCTGCTGTCGAAGGTTAACGGCATGGGCAAGCTCGAATCCTTCAACGCCATCAGCTCCCTGACGCTCGGCCAGTCGGAAAACTTCATTGCTTACAAAGGGGTGCTGGGGGATCTCTCGTCGCGTCGTCTGTTCACCATGGCGGCCACCGCGATGTCGACGGTTTCACTGTCGATTGTCGGGGCCTATATGACCATGCTGGAGGCGAAATATGTGGTGGCGGCGCTGATCCTGAATATGTTCAGCACCTTTATTATCCTGACGGTGATTAACCCGACTCGCCCGGAAGCGGAGCCGGAAATTAAGCTGGAGAAGATGCATGAGTCCCAGAGCTTCTTTGAGATGCTGGGAGAATATATTCTGGCCGGGTTCAAAGTGGCGATGATTATTCTGGCGATGCTGATTGGCTTTATTGCCCTGATCAGCGCCGTCAACGCCCTCTTCTCCAGCGTCTTCGGCCTGAGCTTCCAGCAGATTCTGGGTTATGTCTTTTATCCGCTGGCGTGGCTGGTGGGCATTCCGCTGAGCGATGCCCTGCATGCGGGCGGGATTATGGCGACCAAGCTGGTGGCAAACGAGTTTGTGGCGATGATTGAGCTGCAAAAAATCGCGGCACAGATGACTCCGCGCGGGCTGGGCATTCTGTCGGTGTTCCTGGTCTCCTTCGCCAACTTTGCCTCGATCGGCATTGTGGCCGGGGCGATTAAGGGGCTGAACGAGCAGCAGGGCAACGTGGTGTCGCGCTTTGGCCTGCGCCTGGTGTACGGCGCCACGCTGGTGAGCCTGTTATCGGCGAGCTTTGCGGGGCTGGTTCTTTAATATTGTGCTAATGCCGGGTGGCGCTGTCGCTTACCCGGCCTACAAAACCGTAGGCCCGTGCAAGCGCAGCGCCGCCGGGCGGGTTTAAAACTGCACGCACACCGGCTGGTCGACGCGCATCACTGACTCCTGGGCAAAGCGCTGCTTATAGATCCCCCGCAGCGCCTCGATATTGCTCTCGCTCTGCGCATCTTTACCGTGGATCAGCATCAGCGCCTTGCTCGATTCGCGGGCCACTTTCCCGTCATTCCCCAGCCACTGCCCACGCGCATCAAACACCGTTAAGCCATCGCGAAAACGCGGGGTGACATCCTGGTCGACAAACTGCTGCCACTCCTGGCCGGTGATCGCCTCCCCTGCCGGACGGTTCAGGCCGAAATAGAGGGTGGTTTGCTGCATCTGATTATCGGCTTTGCAGGTGGTATCCGCGGTGCTGTGCGATGGGGCGTTGCAGCCTGCCAGCAGTAAAAGTGCGCCAGCCATGAGCCCTGTTTTGATTGTCATACTTCGCTATCCTCATTGTTATAAGCACAGCGATATCAACGTAAATCACGGATTTTGGCAAGAAAAAAGCCGGGCATGCCCGGCTTACAGTGTGTTTTAAACTTACTCAGCCTGTAACTTCGTTGGCGGTGCGGTGTGGTAATGCGCATCTGCGTCAGCAAAGCGTTTCTGCATGGTGGCAGACGGCGCTTTACCCAGCAGGCTGAAGACCACAATCCCGATACTGCCGAAGATAAAGCCTGGAATGATTTCGTACAGCCCCAGCCACGCGAACTGCTTCCAGACGATCACGGTGACCGCACCGATAATCATCCCCGCCAGCGCGCCGTTGCGGGTCATGCGGGACCACAGCACCGAGAACAGCACCACCGGACCAAAAGCAGCACCGAAGCCTGCCCAGGCGTAGCTCACCAGCCCCAGCACGCGGTTTTCCGGGTTTGCCGCCAGGGCGATGGAGACCAGCGCCACCACCAGCACCATAAAGCGCCCGACCCACACCAGCTCTTTCTGGCTGGCGTTCTTACGCAGGAAGGCTTTGTACAGATCTTCCGTGATGGCGCTGGAGCAGACCAGCAGCTGGCAGCTCAGGGTGGACATTACGGCTGCGAGGATGGCGGAGAGCAGAATACCGGCAATCCACGGATTGAAGAGGATCTGTGCCAGCTCGATAAACACGCGCTCGGCGTTCTGGTTCACTGCACCCGCCAGGGACGGGTTGTTGTTGAAGTAGGCAATCCCGAAGAAGCCCACTGCACAGGCACCACCCAGGCAGAGGATCATCCAGGCCATGCTGATACGACGGGCATGAACGATGGTGTGGTGCGAGTCTGCCGCCATAAAGCGCGCCAGGATGTGCGGCTGGCCGAAGTAACCCAGCCCCCAGCCCATCAGGGAGACAATCGCCACGAAGTTCAGCCCTTTCAGCATGTCGACGTTTTCGATGCTCTTCTGCTGGATAACCGCCAGCGAATCACCCAGCCCGCCCACGGAGAGAATAACAATTACCGGGGTCAGGATCAGGGCAAAAATCATCAGGCTGGCCTGCACGGTATCGGTCCAGCTCACCGCCAGGAACCCGCCCACGAAGGTATAAATGATGGTTGCCGCAGCCCCTGCCCACAGCGCCGTTTCATAGCTCATGCCGAAGGTGCTTTCGAACAGACGCGCCCCGGCCACGATGCCGGAGGCACAGTAGATGGTGAAGAACAGCAGAATAACCAGCGCGGAGATAATACGCAGGATGCGGCTTTTATCTTCGAAACGGCCAGTAAAGTAGTCCGGCAGGGTCAGGGCGTTGTTGTTGGCTTCGGTATGCACGCGCAGACGCCCGGCCACCAGCTTCCAGTTAATCCATGCGCCCAGGGTCAGGCCGATGGCGATCCAGCTTTCGGAGATCCCGGAGAGGAAGATGGCACCCGGCAGGCCCATCAGCAGCCAGCCGCTCATGTCCGACGCGCCCGCAGAGAGTGCAGTCACGAACGGCCCCAAACTGCGTCCGCCCAGAATATAGTCGTCAAAGTTTTTGGTAGAACGCCATGCAAGGAACCCTATCAGGATCATGCCAAAAATATAGATAAGAAATGTCACCAGCATCGGTGTGCTAATTGCCATTTAAATACTCCGCAAAGATGTTCGACAGCCTTCCCGGCTGTCTTTATTCCACCCCCGGAACGAGGGGGTGATGATGTGTGTTTCTGTTGGCCGCGCGTATCCTGCCGTATGCGTTGCCATGACACAAACGATTTAACACTGCATTTACATCATTTTCATCCCCGGTTTCACACCAGTTTCCTGGAGGTTGCACTCGCTCACGTTTTTTGCGGTTGCACCTGCAAAAAGTGTTAAGCGCCGCATGAAACCAGGGTTGAAAGCGAAAATCCACATCTTTTTTACGGTTAACCATTAAGTAACAATCTATTCATTTTCCAGCTTGCAAACCGGGTCACATTTAACGAGGTTGCACAAAGTTGCAACATAGTGGATATTTCACGTTAACTACACTAGCGCTACTGAATCACAGGAGTTTTTGGCATGGGCATGACCACCATGGGGGTTAAGCTGGATGACGCGACCCGCGAACGGATTAAATCGGCAGCCACGCGAATTGACCGCACGCCGCACTGGTTAATTAAGCAGGCCATCTTTAACTATCTGGAAAAGCTGGAGAGTGACGACGTCCTGCCAGAGCTGCCAGCCCTGCTGTCCGGTGCCGCCAATGAGAGCGACGAGCACAGCGACGCTGTCGAAGAGATCCACCAGCCGTTCCTTGAATTTGCCGAGCAGATCCTGCCCCAGTCGGTAAGCCGCGCGGCCATTACCGCTGCCTACCGCCGCGCAGAGACCGATGCCGTGCCGATGCTGCTGGAGCAGGCGCGCCTGCCGGAGCCGATTGCCTCCCAGGCCCACAGCCTGGCGTATCAGTTGGCCGAAAAACTGCGCAGCCAGAAAAACGCCACTGGCCGTGCCGGGATGGTGCAGAGCCTGCTGCAGGAGTTCTCACTCTCCTCGCAGGAGGGCGTGGCCCTGATGTGTCTGGCGGAAGCGCTGCTGCGTATCCCGGACAAAGCCACCCGCGACGCGCTGATCCGCGACAAGATCAGCAACGGCAACTGGCATTCCCACATTGGCCGCAGTCCGTCGCTGTTCGTTAACGCCGCCACCTGGGGTCTGCTGTTTACCGGCCGCCTGGTCTCCACCCACAACGAAGCCAGCCTCTCCCGCTCCCTGAACCGCATTATCGGCAAGAGCGGCGAGCCGCTGATCCGTAAAGGCGTGGACATGGCGATGCGCCTGATGGGCGAGCAGTTCGTTACCGGGGAGACCATCGCCGAAGCGCTGGCCAACGCCCGCAAGCTGGAAGATAAAGGCTTCCGCTACTCCTATGACATGCTGGGGGAAGCGGCGCTCACCGCCGCCGACGCACAGGCCTATCTGGTCTCCTACCAGCAGGCGATCCACGCCATCGGTAAAGCCTCCAACGGCCGCGGCATTTATGAAGGCCCGGGGATCTCGATTAAGCTCTCCGCCCTGCATCCGCGCTACAGCCGCGCCCAGTACGATCGGGTAATGGAAGAGCTCTACCCGCGCCTGAAGTCCCTGACCCTGCTGGCCCGCCAGTATGATATCGGGATCAACATCGACGCCGAAGAGGCCGACCGTCTGGAGATCTCCCTCGATCTGCTGGAAAAACTGTGCTTCGAGCCGGAGCTGGCGGGCTGGAACGGGATTGGCTTTGTTATTCAGGCCTACCAGAAACGCTGCCCGTTCGTGATTGACTACCTGATTGACCTCGCCACCCGCAGCCGTCGCCGCCTGATGATCCGACTGGTGAAGGGCGCCTACTGGGACAGCGAGATCAAACGCGCCCAGATGGAGGGCCTGGAGGGCTATCCGGTCTATACCCGCAAGGTCTACACCGACGTCTCCTACCTCGCCTGCGCCAAAAAGCTGCTCGGCGTGCCGAACCTGATCTACCCGCAGTTTGCCACCCACAACGCCCACACCCTGGCGGCAATCTATCAGCTGGCCGGGCAGAACTACTATCCGGGCCAGTACGAGTTCCAGTGCCTGCACGGCATGGGTGAGCCGCTGTACGAGCAGGTCACCGGCAAAGTGGCGGATGGCAAACTGAACCGTCCGTGCCGTATTTATGCCCCGGTTGGCACCCATGAAACCCTGCTGGCCTACCTGGTGCGCCGTCTGCTGGAGAACGGGGCTAACACCTCCTTCGTGAACCGCATCGCCGATGCCACCCTGCCGCTGGATGAGCTGGTGGCCGATCCGGTGCAGGCGGTCGAGAAGATGGCAGCCCAGGAAGGTCAGGTCGGTCTGCCGCATCCGAAGATTGCCCTGCCGCGCGAGCTGTACGGCGCAGGCCGCATCAACTCCTCCGGCCTGGATCTGGCGAACGAACACCGTCTGGCGTCGCTCTCCTCGTCGCTGCTCAACAGTGCCCTGCAGAAATGGCAGGCCAAACCGATCCTTGAGCAGCCGGTGAGCAACGGCGAAATGCAGCCAGTGCTCAACCCGGCCGAGCCGAAAGATATCGTCGGCTTTGCCCGGGAAGCGACCGAGCAGGAAGTGGATCTGGCCCTCGATAGCGCGGTAAACAACGCGCCAATCTGGTTTGCCACCCCGCCGCAGGAGCGTGCCGCCATTCTGGAACGCGCTGCGGTGCTGATGGAAGATCAGATGCAGCAGCTGATTGGCATTCTGGTGCGCGAGGCGGGGAAAACCTTCAGCAACGCCATCGCCGAAGTGCGCGAAGCCGTTGACTTCCTGCACTACTATGCCGGTCAGGTCCGTGACGACTTCGACAACGAAACCCATCGCCCGCTGGGGCCGGTGGTCTGTATCAGCCCGTGGAACTTCCCGCTGGCGATCTTCACCGGCCAGATTGCTGCCGCCCTTGCCGCCGGTAACAGCGTGCTGGCGAAACCGGCCGAGCAGACGCCGCTGATTGCCGCCCAGGGGATTAACATCCTGCTGGAAGCCGGTGTCCCGGCTGGCGTGGTGCAACTCCTGCCTGGCCGCGGCGAGACCGTCGGTGCCAAACTGACCGCCGACAACCGCGTGCGCGGGGTGATGTTCACCGGCTCTACCGAAGTGGCCTCCCTGCTGCAACGCAATATCGCTACCCGTCTTGATGCCCAGGGCCGTCCGACTCCGCTGATCGCCGAGACCGGCGGTATGAACGCGATGATCGTGGATTCGTCTGCCCTCACCGAACAGGTGGTAGTGGACGTGGTGGCCTCGGCCTTCGACAGCGCCGGACAGCGTTGCTCCGCCCTGCGCGTGCTCTGCCTGCAGGATGACATCGCCGACCACACTCTGAAAATGCTACGTGGCGCGATGGGCGAATGCCGGATGGGCAACCCGGGCCGTCTGACCACCGATATTGGGCCGGTGATCGATGCCGAAGCCAAAACCAACATCGAAAATCATATTCAGGCGATGCGCGCCAAGGGCCGTCCGGTATTCCAGGCGGTGCGTGAGAACAGCGAAGATGCCCGCGAATGGCAGACCGGCACCTTCGTGGCCCCAACCCTGATCGAGCTGGCGAGCTTCGACGAGCTGAAAAAAGAGGTCTTCGGCCCGGTGCTGCACGTGGTGCGTTACAACCGTAACAACCTCGATCAGCTTATCGAGCAGATCAACGCCTCCGGCTACGGCCTGACGCTGGGCGTGCATACCCGTATCGACGAAACCATCGCCCAGGTGACCGGCAGCGCGAAGGTCGGCAACCTGTACGTGAACCGTAATATGGTCGGCGCGGTCGTCGGCGTGCAGCCGTTCGGTGGCGAAGGGCTGTCGGGCACCGGTCCGAAAGCCGGGGGTCCAATGTACCTCTACCGCCTGCTGGCGAACCGTCCGGCCAACGCTCTCGGCGTGACCCTGGCGCGTCAGGATGCCCTGCTGCCGGTAGACACTCAGGTGAAAGCGGTGCTGACGCAGCCGCTGGAAGCGCTGGCAAACTGGGCAGAAAAACGCCCGGAACTGCGCGCCCTGTGCCAGCAGTATGGCGAGCTGGCCCAGGCCGGGACCCAGCGTGTGCTGCCTGGCCCGACCGGCGAGCGCAATACCTGGACCCTGATGCCGCGCGAGCGCGTACTGTGCGTGGCGGATAACGAGCAGGATGCGCTGGTTCAGCTGGCGGCGGCGCTGGCAACCGGGTGTGAAGTGCTGTGGCCGGAAGATGGCCTGCACCGCGATCTGGCAAAACAGCTGCCGAAAGCGGTAACCGACCGTATTCGCTTTGCCAAAGCAGATGTGCTGACCAGTCAGCCGTTTGATGCGGTGATCTATCACGGGGATTCCGACCAGCTGCGCGAGCTGTGCGAGCTGGTGGCAGACCGTAAAGGCGCGATTGTGTCGGTGCAGGGCTTCGCCCGCGGCGAAGACAATCTGCAGCTGGAACGCCTGTACGTGGAGCGTTCGCTCAGCGTCAACACCGCCGCCGCAGGCGGCAACGCCAGCCTGATGACCATCGGCTAAGCGTGCAATCTCTCCCCGGTGGCGCTACGCTTACCGGGGCTACGGTTTTGATGTTGTAGGCCGGGTAAGGCGAAGCCGCCACCCGGCTTTTTTATACGGAGGGAGTCATGAAACGAGCTTTGATCGCAGGTGCCGCGTTACTGCTGAGCAGCAGCGCCCTGGCGGATGAGTGTGCCAACGCCAGCACTCAACTGGAACTGAACACCTGCACCGCGCAACAATATCAGGCGGCGGATAAAACCCTGAACCAGACTTACCAGGCTGTGATGAAGCGCGCCGCCGCACCCCAGCGCGATCTGTTGAAAAAGGCGCAACAGGCGTGGATCGCCCTGCGCGATGCCGACTGCGCCGTTATCGGCTCGGGCACCGCTGGCGGCTCCGTCCAGCCAATGATCGTCAACCAGTGCATGACGGAAAAAACCAGCGAGCGCGACGCCTTTCTGGCCTCGCTGATGCAGTGCGAAGAGGGCGATTTAAGCTGCCCTCTCCCACCCGCCAGTTAACGCACCCGAACCCCTTCGATAATCATCCGCTGCACGTTATCCACCGTGCTGTGGAAGAAGTCGTCATCCTTGAGCGACTTGCCGGTCACCGCCTCTACCTGCGCGGAAAAGTCGGCGTAGTGCTGGGTGGCGGCCCAGATCATAAAGATCAGATGATGCGGGTCCACCGGCGCCAGTTTGCCGGTGGCAACCCATCCGGCAATGATCGCTGACTTCTCATCCACCAGCGATTTCATATCCCCGCTCAGCACCGTTTTCAGCAGCGGTGCCCCCTGCAGCATCTCCAGACAGAACAGCCTTGACGCCTGGGGATAGTCCCGGGAGACCTCCAGCTTGAGGCGGATATACTGCTGGATCGCCACCAGCGGGGTGAGCTCCTCACGAAACGCCTTCAACGGCGCCAGCCAGATATCAAGGATCTGTTGCAGGACGGAAACGTACAGCGCCTCTTTCGACGGGAAGTAGTAGAGCAGATTGGTTTTTGACACCCCCGCCAGCTCGGCCACCTGCTCCAGCCGCGTGCCGTGAATACCAAACTGCGAGAAGGTCTCCAGCGCCGCCGTGAGGATCGCCTGTTTTTTCGCGCTCACCGCCTGCGAACGTTTACCGGTTGTTTTCACTGCGCCTTGTGCCATGGACTCACTCCTTGTTGATCTGCTCCCAGCATAGCAAAAACCCTGCTGTTACCACGACAATCTGCACCGCCACCGCGCACGACTGCCTGCTTTGTGTGCAACTATTTTGACCAGACAGTCCACTTTCACCACCTGCATTTCATCAACCAATCATTAACACGTTAATAACATTAACAATTTCAAACCTGGCATCGCCTTTGCAAAACAGGCTTACGCGGCTGAACAGGAGATGCAGGATGCAGCGCCACGTCTGACTTTCACCCCCACGTTGTGATGAAGAGAGGTTCGTGATGAAAATTGGCGTATTCGTTCCCATTGGCAATAACGGCTGGTTGATCTCCACCCACGCGCCGCAGTACAAGCCGACCTTCGAGCTGAACAAGGCCATCGTGCAAAAAGCGGAGCACTATCACTTCGACTTTGCCCTGTCGATGATCAAGCTGCGCGGCTTCGGCGGTAAAACCGAATTCTGGGATCACAACCTGGAGTCCTTCACCCTGATGGCCGGGCTGGCGGCGGTCACCTCGCGGATCCAGATCTACGCTACCGCCGCCACCCTTACCCTGCCTCCGGCCATCGTGGCGCGGATGGCCTCGACCATCGACACCATCTCCGGCGGCCGCTTTGGCGTTAACCTCGTCACCGGCTGGCAGAAGCCGGAGTACGAGCAGATGGGCCTCTGGCCGGGGGATGAGTACTTCTCGAAGCGCTACGACTATCTGACCGAGTATGTCCAGGTTCTGCGGGATCTGTGGGGCACCGGCAAGAGCGATTTCAAAGGGGAGTTCTTCACCATGAACGACTGCCGGGTCAGCCCGCAGCCCTCGGTGCCGATGAAGGTGATCTGCGCCGGACAGAGCGATGCGGGGATGGAGTTCTCGGCGAAATATGCCGACTTCAACTTCTGCTTCGGTAAAGGGGTTAACACCCCGGCGGCCTTTGCACCAACCGCGGCCCGGATGAAAGAGGCGGCAGAGAAAACCGGGCGCGATGTCGGCTCCTACGTGCTGTTTATGGTCATCGCCGATGAAACCGACGAGGCGGCGCGGGCCAAATGGGAACATTACAAAGCCGGGGCCGACGAGGAAGCCCTGAGCTGGCTCAGCGAGCAGAGTCAGAAAGATACCCGCTCCGGGGCGGATACAAACGTGCGGCAGATGGCCGACCCGACCTCGGCGGTGAATATCAATATGGGCACTCTGGTGGGATCCTATGCCAGCGTGGCGCGGATGCTCGATGAGGTTGCCAGCGTGCCGGGTGCCGAGGGCGTGCTGCTGACCTTCGATGATTTCCTGACCGGAATTGAAACCTTCGGCGAGCGCATTCAGCCTCTGATGCAGTGCCGATCTCATCTTCCTGCGTTAACGAAGGAGGTGGCGTAATGACAACATTACCCGCACGCCCTGAAGCCATCACCTTCGACCCGCAGCACAGCGCCCTGATCGTGGTGGATATGCAGAACGCCTACGCCAGCCCCGGGGGCTATCTCGACCTGGCCGGGTTTGACGTCTCCGCCACCCGACCGGTGATTGAGAACATCAAAACCGCCGTCGCCGCCGCGCGCGCCGCCGGGATCCAGATTATCTGGTTCCAGAACGGCTGGGATGAACAGTACGTGGAGGCAGGTGGCCCCGGCTCGCCCAACTTCCACAAATCGAATGCGCTGAAAACCATGCGCCAGCGCCCGGAACTGCAGGGCAAGCTGCTGGCGAAAGGCGGCTGGGATTACCAGCTGGTGAACGAGCTGGTGCCGGAGCCGGGGGATATCGTGCTGCCGAAACCGCGCTACAGCGGCTTCTTTAATACCCCGCTGGACAGCCTGCTGCGCAGCCGCGGCATTCGCCATCTGATCTTTACCGGCATCGCCACTAACGTCTGCGTGGAATCGACCCTGCGCGACGGCTTCTTCCTCGAGTATTTCGGCGTGGTGCTGGAAGACGCCACGCACCAGGCCGGGCCGGCGTTTGCCCAGCAGGCCGCGCTGTTTAATATCGAAACCTTTTTTGGCTGGGTCAGCGACGTCGCCACCTTCTGCGATGCCCTTTCACCCGCCGCTTATGCCCGTATCGCCTGAGGAGCTCAAAAATGCCGAAATCTGTGATTATTCCCCCGGGCACCAGCACCCCGATTGCCCCCTTCGTCCCGGGCACCCTGGCGGATGGGGTGGTCTACGTCTCCGGCACCCTGCCGTTCGACGCCCACAACAACGTGGTGTTTCCCGATGACCCAAAGGCGCAAACCCGTCACGTGCTACAGACCATCCAGCGCGTTATCGAAACGGCGGGCGGGACGATGGCGGACGTGACCTTCAACAGCATCTTTATTACCGACTGGAAAAACTACGCCGCGATTAACGAGATCTACGCCGAGTTTTTCCCCGGCGACAAACCGGCGCGGTTCTGCATTCAGTGCGGGCTGGTGAAACCCGAGGCGCTGGTGGAGATCGCCACCATCGCCCACATTGGCCGGTGAGGTTGCCATGAATCTTTCCCTTTCTCCCCCACCCTTTGACGGCGCACCGGTGGTGGTGCTGATCGCCGGGCTGGGGGGCAGCGGCAGCTACTGGCTGCCCCAGCTGGCTGATCTGGAGCTGGAGTATCAGGTGGTCTGCTATGACCAGCGCGGCACCGGCAACAACCCCGGCGAGCTGCCGGAGGCCTACAGCCTGGCGCAGATGGCCGATGAGCTGTGGCAGGCGCTGGAGGCCGCCGGGATCACGCGCTTTTGCGTGGTGGGCCATGCGCTGGGCGCGCTGATCGGCCTGCAGCTGGCGGTAGATCGTCCCGCGTCCATCCGGGCGCTGGTGTCCGTCAACGGCTGGCTGACGCTGCATCCCCATACCCGGCGCTGTTTCCAGGTGCGCGAGCGGCTGCTGCATGCCGGTGGCGCCCAGGCGTGGGTCGAGGCTCAGCCGCTGTTTCTCTATCCCGCCGACTGGATGGCTGCCCGTCAGCCGCGCATGGAGGCCGAAGAGGCCCTGGCGCTGGCCCATTTCCAGGGCAAAACCACCCTGCTGCGCAGGCTGAATGCCCTGAAGCGGGCCGACTTCAGTCGTCAGACAACGCATATCCGCTGCCCGGTGCAGATGATCTGTTCCGCCGACGATCTGCTGGTGCCTGCCGTCTGTTCATCCCAGCTGCACGCCGCTCTGCCCGACAGCGTTATCACGGTGATGCCCCGGGGCGGCCACGCCTGCAACGTCACCGAGCCGGAGGTTTTCAACGCCCTGCTGCAAAACGGGCTCGCCAGCCTGCTGCACCGCCACGAACGTTTATCGAAGGAGCTGCCATGAGTGAAGCCATCACCCCGACCGCCCAGCACGCGCTGTTTACCGACGCGCGCACCCATAACGGCTGGCTGGATCGCCCGGTCAGCGACGAGACGCTGCGCGAAATTTACGACCTCATGAAGTGGGGGCCGACCTCCGCCAACTGCTCCCCGGCGCGGATGGTATTTATCCGCACCCCGGCAGGCAAAGAGAAGCTGCGTCCGGCGCTTTCCAGCGGCAACCTGCAAAAGACCCTCACCGCCCCGGTGACGGCCATCGTGGCCTGGGACAGCCAGTTTTACGACCGGCTGCCAGAGCTGTTTCCCCATGGCGATGCCCGGAGCTGGTTCACCGCCAGCCCGCAGCTGGCGGAGGAGACCGCCTTTCGCAACAGCACGATGCAGGCCGCGTATCTGATTGTTGCCTGTCGGGCGCTGGGGCTCGATACCGGGCCGCTGTCCGGCTTCGACCGGGAGAAGGTGGATGCGGCCTTCTTCACCGGCAGCAACCTGAGAAGCAATCTGCTGATCAACATTGGCTACGGCGACACCAGCAAGCTGTACGGCCGACTGCCGCGCCTGAGTTTTGACGACGCCTGCGGGCTGCTATAAGGAGCGAAGATGAACCTTGATAAACAAGACTTTCGGGATGCGATGGCCTGTCTGGGGGCGGCGGTAAACATCATCACCACCGACGGCCCGGCCGGCGAGGCGGGCTTTACCGCCAGCGCGGTGTGTAGCGTCACCGATTCACCGCCGACATTGCTGGTATGCCTCAATCGCGGCGCCTCGGTGTGGCCGATATTTAACGACAACCGCACCCTGTGCGTTAACACCCTCAGCGCCGGGCAGGAGTCGCTCTCAAATCTGTTCGGGGGTAAAACCCCAATGGCCGATCGCTTTGCCGCCGCTGAGTGGCAGACCGGGGCCACCGGCTGTCCGCGCCTGGCGGACGCGCTGGCCTCGTTCGACTGCCGGATTAGCCAGGTGGTGAGCGTGGGCACCCACGACATTCTGTTTTGCGAGATCGTTGCAATTACCCGCCACCCGGTGCCGCAGGGCCTGGTGTGGTTTGACCGCGGCTACCACGCCCTGATGCGACCCGCCTGTTAATCCTCCTTAAGGAGCAGCTGATGGCACTATTCGGTTTTCCTCACTGGCAGTTGAAATCGACCTCAGATGAACGCGGCGTGGTCGCGCCGGATGAACGTCTCCCGCTGGCGCAAACCGCGGTGATGGGGGTGCAGCACGCGGTGGCGATGTTTGGTGCCACGGTGCTGATGCCCATTCTGATGGGGCTGGATCCCAACCTGTCGATACTGATGTCGGGCATCGGCACCCTGCTGTTCTTCTTCATTACCGGCGGACGGGTGCCAAGCTATCTCGGCTCCAGCGCGGCTTTTGTCGGGGTGGTGATTGCCGCGACGGGCTTTAGCGGTCAGGGGATCAACCCGCAGCTGAGCGTCGCCCTGGGCGGGATCATCGCCTGCGGGGCGATCTATACGGTGATTGGCCTGGTGGTAATGAAGCTGGGTACCCGCTGGATCGAACGGCTGATGCCGCCGGTGGTCACCGGGGCGGTGGTAATGGCGATTGGCCTGAACCTGGCCCCCATCGCCGTGAAAGGGGTTTCCGGCTCGGCGTTTGACAGCTGGATGGCGGTGGTGACGGTGCTGTGCATCGGCCTGGTAGCGGTGTTTACCCGGGGGATGATCCAGCGGCTGCTGATCCTGGTCGGGCTGATCCTCGCCTGCCTGATCTACGCCCTGCTGACCAGCGTTTTCGGGCTTGGCAAACCGGTTGATTTTGCCCTTGTCCAGCAGGCGGCGTGGTTCGGCCTGCCGCAGCTCACCTCGCCGACCTTTAACGGCCAGGCGATGATGCTGATCGCCCCGGTGGCGGTAATTCTGGTGGCGGAAAACCTCGGCCACCTGAAGGCGGTGGCCGGGATGACCGGGCGCAATATGGACCCGTACATGGGGCGGGCCTTCGTCGGTGACGGGCTGGCGACCATGCTCTCAGGCTCGGTGGGCGGCAGCGGCGTGACCACCTATGCCGAGAATATCGGCGTCATGGCAGTGACCAAAGTCTACTCGACGCTGGTGTTCGTGGCGGCGGCAGTCATCGCTATCCTGCTCGGCTTTTCACCTAAATTTGGCGCACTGATCCACACCATCCCGGCGGCGGTGATTGGCGGAGCGTCGATTGTGGTGTTTGGCCTGATTGCGGTGGCCGGGGCGCGGATCTGGGTGCAGAACCGGGTCGATCTCAGTCAGAACGGCAACCTGATTATGGTCGCCGTGACCCTGGTGCTGGGCGCCGGTGATTTCGCTCTATCACTCGGGGGCTTTACCCTCGGCGGGATCGGCACCGCCACCTTTGGCGCGATTGCGCTCAACGCCCTGCTCAGCCGCCGGGTGGCGAGGGTAGCTCAGGGCGGCGAAGTCATGACTCAGGAACCTTGATCCAGCGTGGCGCTGTCGGCCTCCGCCAGCGCCTTTTTCTTTCTTTTCAGCTTCAGCTCGCTCACCAGCACGCCGGCAATGATAAAGGCAGCTCCCACCAGGGCGAGCAGCGGCAGGCGCTCCCCCGCCAGACGGCCAAATATCCCCGCCCACACCGGCTCCCCGGTATAGATCACCGTCGCCCGGGTCGGCGAGACGCTGCGCTGGGCCCAGTTCATCGTTACCTGAATGATGGCGCTGAAAATCCCCAGCCCAAGGGCGACAATCACCAGCCCGGATGAGATCGGCGGGACGGACTCCCCGGCCGGGATCATGGCCAGAAACGCCACCAGCGAGGCGGTCGCCAGCTGCACGACGGTGACACGCTTAACGTCCACCTTACCGGCCCAGGCGCTGATCAAGATAATCTCCGCGGCAATCGCCACCGCGCCCACCAGGGTGATTATCTCCCCCTTGCCGAGCGCCAGCAGGTTATCGTCGGGCCCCGCCAGCAGGATCAGGCCGATAAAAGCCAGCACGATGCCGATGCAGGACATCACGCCCGGCATCCGGCGCAGGCAGAGCCACTGTAAAAGTGGCACCAGCGGGACATACATGGCGGTGATAAATGCCGACTTACTGCTGGGGATCGACTGTAAACCCCATGTTTGCAGGCTGTAGCCCATCGCAATAGAGACGCCGATCGCCAGACCGGCTTTCAGCTCGGTCATGGTCAGGCCAGGCAGTGTTTTCAACGAGATGATCGCTACCGCGATGGCCGCCGTGGCGAAACGCAGGCCGACAAAAAAGAAAGGATCGCTGAGCGTGACCGCGTACTGCACGGCAAGAAATGTCCCACCCCAGAACATGGTGATAAGGATCAGGATCGCTTCCTGCGGTTTGATCGAAAAGGCATAACGGGAGGAGGACATGAGGCACCAGCAAAAAGAGTGAATCCGCTAGTGTGAAAGGAATTTGATAACACTTCAATAACAGGCACAAAAAAACCGCCGGGGATCCCGGCGGCGGGGGGTGCCTGTGGTCATGAGACCCATACTTCAGTTGGCTACAACTTAACTGCTCTTGTTGCCGCCATGGCTATTTTTGCCCCCTTTTTTGCCAGCTTCGGATGCGCGTTGAGGATCATTCTTGAAATTCCCCCCGCTTTGCTGGCCACCTTTACGTCCTGCTGCTGATGCTCTTTCACGGTCTTCTGCAAAATTACCTGACCCACCACGATGGTTTGCCATGTCGGACCTCCAGAGTTATAAAACATAAGACTTAATACTGCTTTCAGTGAAGGCTATTCTTTCACCTGGCGACGCTAAAAAAGTCTCTTTATCTGCGCCACGTGAACCTAAGCTTAGTGGAGTGTGAGCATTCATCCAGCTAACCGTAATATTCTGCAATATGAAATCAGCCTTTCGTATGACGGTCGCCGAAACGAAACCATAAGCCATTCTTATCATTCCAGAAATCTACAATAGCGAAAATGTGTCATTTTGCTACGGAAGAAAGGGTGTCCGGTTTTATGTTTGAAATCAAATAAATGGCGTCCAGATTTGCAGTCTCGCTGTCACGTCATATCTTTAAATGAGGGCAGCATGCCGCTGCCTTAAAAATCATGCGAGGAGTGAAGCGAAATGACGAGAATTCTGGTGCTCTACTATTCCATGTACGGACACATCGAAACCATGGCTCATGCAGTGGCGGACGGCGCCAGGAAAGTCGAGGGGGTTGAGGTGGTGATTAAACGCGTACCGGAGACCATGCCGGCAGACGCCTTTGCCAAAGCCGGGGGAAAAGCGCAGGACGCCCCTGAGGCATCACCCCAGGAGCTGGGCGACTACGACGCCATCATTTTTGGCACCCCAACACGCTTCGGCAATATGGCCGGACAGATGCGCACCTTCCTCGACCAGACGGGCGGGCTGTGGGTGAAGAATGCCTTACACGGCAAGATCGCCAGCGTGTTCAGCTCCACCGGCACCGGCGGCGGTCAGGAACAGACCATCACCTCAACCTGGACCACCCTTGCCCATCACGGTATGGTGATTGTGCCGATCGGCTACGGAACACCGGAGCTGTTTGATATTTCTCAGACGCGCGGCGGCACGCCTTATGGGGCTACGACGATTGCCGGTGGCGATGGCTCGCGCCAGCCGTCGGAAGCGGAACTGAACATTGCCCGCTATCAGGGTGAACACGTTGCCGGTCTGGCTGCTAAACTGAAGGGTTAACTCTCAACTGGAGGATCGCTATGCCTACTCAAGAAGCTAAAGCACATCGCGTCGGTGAATTCGCGCGTTTACGTAATACGTCACCGGAGATCGCCGAGGCGATTTTTGAAGTCGCGAAATATGACGAAAAACTGGCAGAGAAAATCTGGGAAGAAGGCAACGATGAAGTGCTGGTGATCGCCTTCGACAAAACCGACAAAGACTCGCTGTTCTGGGGCGAGCAGACCATTGAGCGCAAAAACGTCTGATTGCTTTCCCCTCTCCCCGGTGGGGAGAGGGTTACAGTTACTTCGCCGCCGTGTTCAACAGCGTATTAAACGTCTCTACCGGACAGAATCCATCCGCATCCACCGGACAGCCGTTCAGCTCCAGCGTGACGCGCTGCGCAGGCGCTTTTAAGCTCAGCACCTGGGCATTACGCAGCTGCTCCGTACTCTGATAAACATACTCAATTTTCATCAAATCACGGTTGCCGGTCTTGTCGTGCCAGCGCTGGAAGACGATCTTGCCACCAATCGGCGTGCGCTCGTATTGACCCGGCAGCTGATAGGGTTTGAAGTCGAGGGCTTTCAGCAGCGAGGCGATGTTGGAGTCATGCCCCACCAGCAGCGTGACCTTCGGCGCTTTCGCCTGGTCGGTGACCAGCGCGTTGTCGATGTACTTGACCAGCGGTTTTGCCACATTGCGCGCCACCTCCGCCGAGGTGAACAGCGAATCCTGATAACCATTTTTCAGCTGGGACAGCACCCGCCACTGCTGGTCGGTTTTGATCTCGCCCCATGCCACCTGATCCAGCGGGAAGCCTTCGTAATATTGCAGGGTGAACGCATCCACCAGCGAGTTACCCACCTTCAGCGGGCCAGAGACACCGGGCTCTTTCTGGTACTCGGCGCTATAGGTGTCTTTCGCCTCGGTCAGGGAGCAGACCTGTTTCTCTTTGCAGGACGGCGAATCTTTGTAATCGGTCATCTGCTCCAGCAGCCGGTAGCTCTCGTCGAGCTTCATTCCCTGGCGCTCAGTGTTCATCGCCTGCAGGGCTTTCTCGCGGAATTCCGGGGAGTTATCGGTGATCACCGGGTTAAAGGTGGGGTCCATGGTGCCCATCTGTTCCTGATGGTGCACCGGCACATCGCAGCCCGGGAAGGCCCCGGTGATAAAGAACTGGGCGGTTGCCACCGTGCGCTGTAGGCTGTTGGCATAGGCATAGACGCTGTTTGCCGTCGGGCACTCCCCGGCGGTCACCACCCCCTCCTCCGCCAGCCACTCACGCATGTAGTGGCCCATGTAGACCTCCAGCACCCCGCCTTTGGTGGTGAGCTGCCCGCCCGGCACATCCCACTCCGGCCATTTTTCCGGGGTCGACTGCTCCAGCACGCTGCCGTTATTGGCCAGCGGCGCGCGCAGGTTATGACGGCTCATAATCAGAACCTGTTCCAGCTGATACCCTTCCGGCGCGGTTTGCGCCTGAACGCCACCCGACAGGCCGATGCTGCCCGCCACGGCGACAGCGATTAGTGCTTTTCTCATCCCTAATTCCTCACTCTGTTTTATCGTCGTAAACAGTGTGACAGATTTGTGACGGATTACCTGGAGCCCACCCGCAAAGTGACGGCTTACTTTGTACGCCGGGCCAGAATGGTTTTATAATAAAACTCACTACTGATAAGGAGCCGCCGTGAAACGTACCCGCCTGGAAGAGAGTCCCTGCCCTGTTGCCCGCTCGCTGGATATTATCGGCGACTGGTGGTCACTGCTGATTGTGCGCGATGCCCTGAGCGGGGTGACGCGTTTTGGCGAGTTCCAGAAGAGCCTCGGGATTGCGAAAAATATGCTGGCAACCCGGCTGAAACTGCTGGTGGACGAAGGGATCCTGGTGCTGCAACCCGCCTCTGACGGCAGTGCGTGGCAGGAGTATGTTCTGACCGAAAAGGGCCGCGCCCTGCAAACCGTGCTGGTGGCGCTCTCCCAGTGGGGGAATGCGCATCTGTTTGCTGAAGGGGATGTCGGGACGGTGCTGGTGGATGCCCGGGATCGGAAGCCGCTACAGAAGCTGGCGATGGTGGCGAGTGACGGGCGGGAACTGGGGCCAGAGGAGGTAGTGGCGAAGTATCCGCTGGCTGAGGGATGACAGGGTATCGCCCCGTTCACTTTACAGCGTGAAGCAGGTTCGCGATTTAACCGTTTCTGATTTTCCCATCGATACCCGGCTGAGGCTTTCCAAACAGATAGCCTTGCGCGAGATCGCAGCCCAGCGCCTGGAGGTTTTCCAGCTGCTCCTGCGTTTCAACGCCCTCTGCAACCGTCTTCATATTCAGGGACTTCGCCATACCCGTGATGAGTTTGATTATCGTCAGGGCATCTTCCTGGGTAGAGATCGAATGCACGAAGGACTTGTCGATTTTGA
The DNA here is from genome assembly GCF_025566055.1 of Leclercia tamurae. Lineage (GTDB taxonomy): Bacteria > Pseudomonadota > Gammaproteobacteria > Enterobacterales > Enterobacteriaceae > Enterobacter > Enterobacter tamurae. The sequence continues at coordinate 66,602 of NZ_JAMHKS010000078.1, read as the reverse complement.
TTTTATCGAAGGCAAGCTTACTCAGTCGGGAAAGAGAAGAGTATCCGGTACCAAAATCATCGATGGAGATTTTCACGCCCAGGGATCTGAGCTTGTTAAGCGTATTTACCGGCGTACTGCTCCCGGCAAAGAGAGAAGACTCCGTCACTTCCAGTTCAAGACGGTCGGCCTGAAGGCCGGTCTCTTTGAGGATGGACAACACTATTCCGGCAAAGGCTTTGCTGCTTAGCTGAACAGGTGAGACATTCACTGAAATTTTTGCCGGAACCGCCCAGGACGCCGCTTCCCTGCAGGCCATTTCCAGCACCGATTTCCCCATCTCATTAATCATGCCTGTTTTTTCAGCCACCGGAATAAAGCTATCCGGCGACAGAAGCCCCTTCAGAGGATGCACCCAACGAATAAGGGCTTCATAGCTGTAAATATCCTGGGTGAACGAATCGACGATCGGCTGATAATAGACCACGAACTCTTTATTCACTAACGCCATGGCCATATCGTGTTCAAGGGTTCGGCTTTCCAGCAGCTTTTGTAGCATGCGTTGGCGGAAGACTTTTATCTGACCGGAGCCCTCTTTTTTAGCTTCATACAGCGCCAGATCGGCAAATTTATACAGATAGTCGGCGCGGCGTTCAGTCTCTGAAATAACGATACCAACACAGGTGGCGATATTTACAATCGTGTTATCAATCGTGTAGGGCTGGTTGATAGCCTCACATATTTTTTGGGCTCGCAGGACAGCGCTGCTCTCTGTCAGGCCAGACGAAAGACAGGCAAACTCATCTCCACCTAAGCGATAAAGCGTTTCTGATGTCAGGCTGATCGACGTCAGACGGTCGGATATCTGACGTAACAGCATATCGCCTGCATCATGACCCCAGCTATCATTAATCTCTTTAAACCGATCTAAATCAAATAACATCACCGTTACCGCTTTATTATTTCTTTCTGCAATCTCGATGACTTTTTTTAGATTATCCCAGAAAAACTGGCGGTTATTCATTCCGGTAAGGGAGTCGTGATAGACGTCATATTCCAGCTGTGCATTCTGGATTTGCAGTTTTTCTTTTGATGTCTGAAGCTCTTCAGCAAGGCTCTTTACCTGAAGATGCGCCTGAAGAATATTTCTGTTCTGATAGAATATCAGCGTACCTAATATGGCACTCAGTATGATCAGCAGAACAGAGGTCGTTGAATAAATATAATACAGAGTTTGAATTTTGAGGTTAGCACTATTAATCGAGGTAACATCCTTATCCAATGCGCTGGATGAAAGATGGCTTAATGGCGCATCGAGTGTGTGCATTGTTTTCAGGTATGTTTCGAGTTCTGAACGGGTCATTTTCTCAAGATGAACATCCAGATATTTAAGTGTCTTTTCAAGGTGGAGAGCCAGTTCCTGATGCGCTTTATTGCTTTCAATATAGCGCCCTAAATCACCTTCTTTCGTTAAATCACTCTGGCTGAGCATAATGTCAAGACGCAGGCGGACATCATCGATCGATAGCGTGTCATCGACAGTGTAAAGCCCCAGCACGGATTCAAATCGGTAATATTCTGATACCAGCTGCGCAGCAGACCATGAATCGGTGTAGTGGGTCAGTTTTTGTAACTCTTGTTGCCTTTCATGCACCAGAAAAGAGATATATCCGGTGGAGATAAAGAGGAAAAAAATGATGCCCGCCAGTATCCTGTTCATGATGCTCTCCTGAACGCCTATTCAATCGTCATTTTGCTGACCTGCCATGCAGATCTTGAATAGTAAATCTGATTGTTCAGTTCAGGTATGCTGTCATAGGGATATACGATGAATAAAGGGCCTTTATCACGGATACGCATATATTCTCCGTTGATTTTCAAGGCCAGAATAACGTTGTATTTTTTGAAATCATTGAGAGGGATAATGGTGGTGTAGTCATTGAGCGCGGTGACCTTAACGACAGTCCCCTTCGCCCCGACATAATCCATCAGCTTTTGCACGGGAACACCCGTAAAGGTAGGGCGCCCATCGTACCAGGGAGAAGTGGTCTGGAAACTGACCATGCCCAGTTTCTCAAGGCTGGCGATATCAAAAACGGCTTTCCCGTCTTCATTTGTATTTTGTATATTACCGGACATCGTTAAAAGGACTTTACCGGCAGGTTTGGAAAGCTCACCAGCCCAGGCCTGGGTGGATATCACAAAGCTTAACAACAAGACAATTAACCGCATTCTAGCCTCACCTTTCCGTCGTATGTACAGAAGTATAATTTAGTTATAATGCTATTAATATATGTCACCAGGGCATTATGGATTCAATAAATTCCATTAAAAATTTAATGCATTAAAATCAAAGAGTTAACGACTTTGGCGTTTCCTGAACTGGATTAAGGAAGGTCTGAATTGTTATTTGGGGCAGGTTAAACCCTATTCTGCTTGTACAAAAAACAAGCCAGCGGGTTGATGAGTGTAAATAAACCCTCACAGAGATGAAGGTCTAATTTATCTTGCGACCACAGGGTATCGTTGTTTTGCAGTTAGTGCCTTGGTTGATAAATCGAAGCTATGCCCCACCGGGGTCCAGCGTAAAGGCTGGGCCCCGGTTTACTTCCCCCTACCCCCGCTTAATCACAGGCACATCCCCTGTATCATTAAGTGCTCCCGGGAACGTCTTCAGCCATTGCACCACTTTTTGTTTATTGATATGCACCACACTCATCCCTTCCAGACATCCCCATAACTCACGGGTGTGCTGTGGTGTAATCACAATACAGTCTTTCATTACCCGGATTTTCACCGGCATGCCGCTAATAAAACCCGCCTTAGGCAGCCAGTCACCGCTTAGCGGAAGATATCTGTTGTGGATCCGCGCATATAGCTCACAGCACGCCGAACTCTCTTCCTGCGTTGCGGCCCGCTGATGCACATTCGCTTCACAAGTCTCCTTCCCATGCAGACGATCGGTCCTGTTTTTGCGTACAAGCTCGTGGTTTTCGGTATTTTTCGGTAATGGCTCTGAATTTGTTTGGGCAAACTCGTAACCTGGCTTAAAATTCCATTCAGCCATAATCAACTCTCCATTCAGTTGTTTTGTGGTTAGCGGCATAAGGGTATTCCACTACCTTTATGCCGCGATTTTTAAATAACGCTTCCCGTTTTTTGTTCATGCACTCTTTAATAGATATTGTATTTTAACTTGCTGGATATAAATACAGTACCTGCTTGTGAAATAAATGCGAGGCGCCTTCAGAAAAATATGCGTCCTAAGGCGGCCGACCACTGAACGTCTTTCTTAACCCTCTGCAGGGGCGTAATTACTAGCAACAGGAAAATAAGTCATGGCCACCCCACCGCTCGAAACCGAACGCTTGCTGCTGAAACCTCTCACCCCCGAAGATGCCCCCCAGATCCAGCGTATCTTTCCCCGATGGGAAATTGTCCGTTACCTGGTCGCCAGCGTCCCCTGGCCCTATCCCGATAACGGGGCGCAGCACTATGTTGAAAACGTGGCGTTGCCGGCAAGCAAAGAAGGTAAAGGTTGGTTCTGGACGCTACGCCGGAAAGCGGAGCCGCAGGAGGTCATCGGCGTCATTTGCCTGATGGATACGCCGGACAATAACCGCGGCTTCTGGCTGGTCCCGGAATATGAGGGTCAGGGTTATATGACCGAAGCCTGCCAGGCGGTAACCCGCTTCTGGTTTACCGACCTGGATCGCGAGGTGTTACGCGCCCCGAAAGCCGCCATCAATAGCCGGTCCAGAAGCTTATCCGAGCGCAGCGGCATGCGGTTAGTGCGTGTAGAAAAAGGGCAATACGTTGCCGGTGAGCTGGACACGGAGTTGTGGGAAATCACCCGCGAGGAGTGGCGGCGGTTAAATCCGTAACCCGAGTCGCCACGTGACATGAACCTTCCCCACTGCGGCGCGGCGCGTCACGATCATAACCCCTCCTCCGACAGCATCCGCCCCTGACTGAAGCTCAAGTCATCGGCGGCCTGATATGGCGGATCCTCGCCACAGGTTGTCAGTTTTGCGCCAGTACCCTGCCCCCTTTTTCGCCAGGATAACAACACAACATCACCTGGAGAAAAACCATGCTGCCTAATCCCTCGCAGAAGTACGCCGCCTTTGCCCCGATTGCTTTACCCGACCGCCAGTGGCCGGACAAGATCCTGACCCAGGCCCCGCGCTGGCTCTCCACCGACCTACGCGATGGAAACCAGGCCCTGGCCGAGCCGATGGATATCCCGCGCAAGCTGCGCTTCTGGGAGCAGCTGCTGAAGTGCGGATTTAAGGAGATCGAGGTCGCGTTCCCCTCCGCCTCAGAGACGGATTTTCAGTTTGTCCGTCAGCTGATTGAAGAGCAACGCATTCCGGATGAGGTGACCATTCAGGTGCTCACCCAGGCGCGCAGCGATCTGATTGAGCGTACCTTTTCCTCGCTGGAGGGGGCTAAACGCGCCACGGTGCATCTCTATAACGCCACCGCGCCGCTGTTCCGCCAGCTGGTTTTTCGCCAGAGCAAAGAAGACATTATCCAGCTCGCCGTCAGCGCCACGCGCCAGATCCGCGCCCTGTGCGAAGCCAACCCGCAGACGCACTGGAACTACGAATACTCCCCGGAAACCTTCTGCTTTACCGAGCCGGAATTTGCCCTGCAAATCTGTGAAGCGGTGGCGGATGTCTGGGAGCCCTCTTCCGCACGGCCGATGATCGTTAACCTGCCCGCTACGGTCGAGGTCAACACGCCCAACGTCTATGCCGATCAGATTGAGTACTTCTGTCGTCACTTCTCCCGCCGACGTGAGGTCTGCATCAGCGTGCATCCCCATAACGATCGCGGCAGCGGCGTCGCCAGCGCCGAGCTGGCCCTGCTTGCCGGAGCCGACCGGGTGGAAGGTTGCCTGTTTGGCAACGGGGAGCGTACCGGGAACGTCTGTCTGGTGACGCTGGCGATGAACCTCTATAGCCAGGGGGTTTCACCCCAGCTCGATTTCAGCGATATGAAGCTGGTGGTAGATCTGGTGGAGCAGTGCAACCAGCTGCCGGTGCATCCGCGCCATCCTTACGCCGGCAAGCTGGCGTTTACCGCCTTTTCCGGCTCGCATCAGGACGCGATCAAGAAAGGTTTTCACGCCCGGGAACAGTCAGCCTCCCCGCGGTGGGAGATGCCCTATCTGCCGGTCGACCCGAACGATATCGGCTGCAGCTATGAGGCGGTGATCCGCGTCAACAGCCAGTCAGGTAAAAGCGGCGCGGCCTGGATGCTGGAGCAAAATCATGGTCTGGTACTGCCCCGGGCATTGCAGCAGGACTTCAGCCGCCACGTCCAGGCGCACACCGACCGGGAAGGGAGCGAGATGACGCTGAGCGCGTTATGGCAGCTCTATCGCGAGCTGTATGGCCCGCATCAGCTCGCCCCGCACCAGCTGCTGGACTACCGGACCGAAAGCCAGACGGACGGTGGGCTGGCCCTGTGGGCCCGTGTGCAGACCGCCGACGGGATTGTAACCTTAGAGGGGAGAGGCAACGGCCTGCTCTCGGCCGCCGCCGGTGCGATAAAGAGCTGCTTTAACCTGACGTTCGCGATCGAGGATTATCACGAGCATACGCTCGGCAGATGCAGCGAAAGCCGGTCCGCGGCCTATATCCGCTGCAGCTTTAAGCAGGGCGTAAGCCGCTGGGGAACCGGCATCGACAACGATGTTTCCCGGGCGTCGCTTCAGGCGCTGTTGAACGCGTTGCCGGAGAGCGACTCGGGCTGGAAGTAGTCGCTCGGGGCCACGCCGAGGGTGCGGCGGAACATGGCGCTGAAGGCGCTGTGACTCTCATAGCCGAGGTCCAGCGCTACCCGAAGCACGGACTGCCCCTGGGCCAGGCGGTTCAGTGCCTCCATCAGCCGCGCCCGGCGCAGCCATTCGCTGAACGCCAGCCCGGTCTGCTGGCGAAAGTGCCGCAGCAGGGTACGCTCGCTGATATTGAGCTGGCTGGCGGCCAGCGCCGTGGTCCAGCGGGTGCCCGGCTCAGCCTGAATCTGACGGCACAGCGCCAGCAACGCAGGAGCCTCGGGTTGAGGCAGATTGAACGGCAGCACGCTTATCCCGCGGATTTCATCGAGGATCAGCTCATAAATGCGCTCCGCCCGGCTGCCCGCCGCATAGCGTTCCGGCAACTGCAGTGAGGCGATGATCAGCTCGCGCAGCAGGGTGGAAATCTGTACCACCTGGCAAACCGACGGTAAATCCGCCCGGCCAAAGGGATCGATAAACAGCGTCCGGGCCGCCACGTTGCCGGTAATCAGCAGGCGATGCTGCGTCCCGGCGGGCAGCCAGACGCCCCGCCCCGGCGGCACAATCCAGAACCCCTGCACCGTCTCCACGCGCACCACCCCGCTGAGGGTATGCAGAAGCTGGGCACAGGTGTGGCTGTGCCAGGGTTCCGTTTCGCCATGGGTATAATCATGGGCAAAGGGCACCAGCGGGCGGGTGGCAAAGCTGAACTGCTGTTGGGTTGTCATAGGTTATTTATTTTTCGCATTCTGCGAGATGATAAAATCTAAAAAACTTCCGCGGCGTCTCTGGCGGAAGAAATATCTTTGACGAAATCGCCACATAATTATCGTTCATCATAGGGATAAAAATACAACCCTCTTACTGAGTTATTACGCCCTGTCCAATCCTATCTTATCAGTGCCTTTCGCAGAAGCCGCTTATTTTTGAGTATGCCATAATAAGGAAAAAAGCAAAAATATATCCAAAAGAAGAATAGTCTGAATTATGCCTCCCGGAAATGTGTGTCACGTCACAGTGGCTATTATTTATATTCAATAACTAAGGAGGCCGGGATGACATCAGGAAACAACACTTCAAAACACTACCCATGTCCACCGTTTGTGGAGCAGCCACAACAAATACCTGGGCTGGCTTCAGAAATGAAGCCAATCCCCGATCATGGCGAGACGAGTTATATCGGTTCAGGCAAACTTGCAGGTAAAAAAGCCCTTATTACTGGCGGCGACTCCGGTATTGGACGTGCAGTGGCGATCGCTTATGCCCGTGAAGATGCCGATGTGGCCATTGGTTATTTGCCCGAAGAAGAGTCTGATGCTGCGGCGGTGATCGCGCTTATTCAGGCGGAAGGACGTAAAGCTGTCGCGATCCCGGGTGATATTCGGGTGGAATCGTTTTGCGATACCCTGGTTGAACGGGCGGTGAGTGAACTGGGCGGCCTCGATATTCTGGTTAACAATGCCGGGAGACAGCAGTATTGCGAGTCCATTGAGGAGCTCACGACCGCGGCTTTCGACGCGACCTTTAAAACCAACGTCTATGCTCCCTTCTGGATTACGCGTGCCGCGCTGCGCCATCTGTCTGAAGGTGCGGCCATCATTAACACCTCCTCGGTTCAGGCCTTCAAACCCAGCGAAATCTTGCTGGATTATGCTCAGACCAAAGCCTGCAACGTGGCATTCACCAAATCCCTGGCCAAACAGCTTGGCCCGAAAGGTATTCGGGTAAACGCAGTGGCTCCTGGCCCATACTGGACGCCACTACAGTCCAGCGGCGGTCAGCCTCAGGAAAAAGTGCAGCAGTTTGGTGCAGATACCCCGCTGGGCAGACCCGGTCAGCCGGTTGAGATCGCGCCCCTGTATGTTCTGCTGGCGTCTGACAGCAGCTCTTATGCCTCCGGTCAGGTCTGGTGCTCAGACGGTGGTACCGGCGTCGCGTAAGGGTTTATTAAATCTGGCGCGCCTGATGAAGAGTAAGGAATATTATAAAATCCGTTATCTTAAGCGGTAACGGATTTTTAATGAGCGCAGGTCACTCCTGAAATATTATTGCAGGCGGAAAGCCTGTGCAGGAAATTTGTGTTTCAAGCGTCATCGCTGCCGTTACGCTTATTTCTTTGAAGCAAAACGTGCCCGGAGCAAAATTATCAACTATCCTAAGATCATTGAATAGATGTCTATATTCACTTTTCAGCTGTTTTATTTTCTGTAACTTTTAGCGATCGCCTCGTTATAAGGTGTATAGATCGGTCCTGAAAGCGGTTCAATGTTGAAGATGGATAGGTTTCCTGTTTTTTCAATCAGTTCCTGGTACTGAACGCAAACAACAGACCTGCGTTCCGGCGTAAGATTATTTAAAGGACAACAGCTATGACTCACATTCACGATCATTCCACGGTTAACACGCAGTATCCTGATACGCGTTTGCCTGAAACCGTCGCGAGCAGCACCACCAGTGCCGTATCATGGGGCGCCATCTTTGCGGGCGCGGCGGCAGCGGCATCCTTGTCGTTAATCCTGCTGATGCTGGGCGCCGGATTAGGCCTGACGTCCGTGTCGCCATGGGAAAATGACGGACTTGAAGCCGGTACGGTAGGTATTGCGGCGATAGGCTGGCTGACGTTCACGCAAATCGTGGCGTCAGGTATGGGGGGCTATCTGGCCGGACGCCTGCGTACCAAATGGGTTGGTACCCATACCAATGAAGTTTACTTCCGCGATACCGCCCACGGGTTTTTAGCCTGGGCTGTTGCTGCACTGGTCTCGGCAATGTTGTTAACCTCCACCGTGAGTTCCATTGTGGGTGGAAGTGCTAAAGTCGTGGGTTCCGTTGCAGGCGGCGCTGCCGCAGCGACGGTAGGTGGCGCAGCGGGTATGGCTAACGCCTCCTCTGAAGGTTCAGGTTCGCCAATGGACTACTTCGTTAATTCGATGTTCCGTCCAGGTACACCTGCTGCCGCACCAGCTACCCCAGCATCGCCAGATGCGCCAGCAGCAGCGCCCGCTGCCCCGGCACCTCAGCAGGATCTTACTCCAGCACAGTTGAATGAAGTTACCGGTATTTTCACCAACAGCATCACCACCGGTCAGTTACCGCCGGAAGATCGTCAGTATGTCGCGCAGCTGATTGCTCAACGTACGGGTATCAGCCAGCAAGAGGCTGAACAACGCGTACAAACCACCTATGACAAAGCTCAGGCTAAATTAAAAGAAACGAAAGAGAAAGCTCAGCAGGTTGCTGATACGGCTCGCAAAACCACCAGCTATCTGATGCTGTGGACATTCATTTCTCTGCTGGCCGGTGCTTTCGTCGCCAGCCTGTGTGCGACCTTTGGTGGCCGTCAACGCGATCTTTAATACTTACTATTCCAGGAGGTTTATATGCGCTCATTACTGCTGTTCTTTTTAGGCGTCCCGATCCCAATCATTATCCTGATTGCGCTGTTCTGGCACTAACCGGTATCTGAGAGGATACATTCAGTCAAAACATAAATGCCCGAAAGGGCATTTATGTTTTTTGGCATAACCGTCAGTGATACAGTGGCTTGCAGACATATCAGAGGATTATCAGAAATGACGATTGTATTTGTTCCGGCCCTGATCGCCGTGCTGGTGGCTAAAGAACGCGAAATGGGACATGAGTTGACCCAGGAAGAGGTTGAATTGATTCGCGACAGCGCTACGGCCATCGAGCTACCTGAAGAGATTGCTGAAGATATGGCCAAAGAGCGTGGCTACCCTGACATCGATCCGGAGAATGTCTGGAGCGAGTGGCTGACGTACAAAGCAACGCGCTCGGCATAACGGTAAAATGATTTAACGTTTCTCCCTACCCGGCGGCCAACATCCTGCTGGGTCTTCACCTCCTCCCACCGCAAAAATCAAAAAATCCATCGCCAATGGTTGCATTATAAAACCAAATACCGCAGGCTCTATTTAGTTTCATGTTAAAACTAAATAACGTCTTCTGAGGTGTCATAATGAGTACGCAACGTTCAACGGCTTTGATTACTGGTGCATCTTCCGGGATTGGCGCGGTCTACGCCGACCGTCTCGCCGCCCGCGATTACGATCTGGTGTTAGTTGCCCGCCGGGAAGCGCGCCTGATGGCGCTGGCGGAGCAGCTGGAGCAGCGCTATGGGGTGAAGGTCACCACCCTGACAGCGGATCTTACCGATGAAACCGGGATCCGCGCCGTGGAGGAGATCCTGCACAACAACACCGCTATCGATACCCTGATCAATAACGCCGGCACCGCGCAGATGGCCCCCTTCCTCGCAGGAGATGTGGCGCAGCATCAGGCGATCAATATCCTCAACACCACTGCCCTGATGCGCCTCACCTATGCCCTGCTACCGCGTCTGGCGCAGAACAATCGCGGCACTCTGATTAATATCGCCTCGGTGCTGTCGATCCATGCCCGGGCGGGAAGCGCACTCTACAGCGCCACCAAAGCCTGGGTGCTGAATTTTACGCGTGGACTGCAGGAGGAGTTCGCCGACAGCCAGGTGCGGATCCAGGCGGTATTACCGGCAGCCACCGCCACCGAGATCTGGGAGCTGTCCGGTATCACCGCTGACGACCTGCCCGCCGGGTCGGTCATGACCACCGACAATATGGTGGATGCGGCACTGGCGGGGCTGGATCAGGGGGAGCTGATCACCATTCCGCCGATGCATGATGAAACCCTGTGGACGCGCTACGAAGAGGCGCGGCTGGCACTGTTTGCCAGCGCCCGTACCGGCGAACCGGCACCGCGCTACCTGCCGCGCTGAGGGTTAGTGCTTAAGCTGGCCGCCGTACTTGTTCATCCAGGCGGCCAGCGTGGACGCTGATCTCAACCCTGCGACATCGCTGTCGCAGGGTTACAGTCTCTCTGGCATAGTGAGGCAGACGCAACCTGCTGAAAGGAAGAAAACTATGCTCGAACTTCGCCCGAACTGTGAATGGTGTGATCGTGACCTGCCCCCTGACGCTCAGGACGCCCGAATCTGCTCCTTTGAGTGCACCTTCTGCGCCGCCTGCGTTGAAACCCATCTCAACCATCGCTGCCCTAACTGTCAGGGAGAACTGGTGCGCCGCCCGGTGCGCCCGGCCAATAAACTGATTAACTCCCCTGCCTCCACCCTGCGGGTGCATGCGCAAAAAAGTTCCTGACGCTCTCCGCTTTCTGACGATGAGGTAAATGATGATCCAGCTGCAGACCATCCCGGCACCGCGTAATTTCACGGATGTGGCGCCGGTGTTGCTCACCGATACGACGATGCTCGAGCGTAAAAATAAGGTGCTGACCCGCATGAGCGAGGCGGGCTATGACGCCCTTGTCATTTATGCTGATAAAGAGCACGGGGGGAACTTCGAGTACCTCACCGGATTTGTGCCCCGCTTCGAAGAGGGTCTGCTGATTGTGGATACATGGGGCGCGGCAACGGCGATTCTGGGCAATGAAAACCTGAAGATGGCGCAGCATTCGCGGCTCCCGGTTACGTTAAAGCACTGCCCCTATTTTTCGCTGCCGAATCAGCCGATGGAGAATGAGGCTTCGCTGGAGACGCTGTTCAGCGACATCGGCCTTCACAAGCTGGGTAAAATCGGGCTGGTCGGCTGGAAAATGTTTACCTCACCCGGGCCGGACAATACGCAACTGTTCGACCTGCCGTACTTTATCGTCGAGGCGCTCAAAAACAGCACCGACGCGAAGCTTGAGAATGCCGCGTATCTGTTTATCCGCGGCGATAACGGCGCCCGCGTGACTAACAATGCGAACGAAATCGCCCATTACGAATATGGTGCCAACCTCGCCTCCAGCTGCATGCTGAATGCCATGAACGCGGTGGAGCCGGGGATCCGCGAAACCGAACTGGGGGCGCTGCTCGCTGCGGAAGGCCAGTATCAGACAGTAGTCACCATCGCCGCCGCCGGACAGCGTTTTGAGAAGGCGAACTTCTATCCCACCTATAAAAAGCTGGAGCGCGGCCAGCCGCTGTCGATGACCACCGGGTTTAAAGGCGGCTTATCGAGCCGGACCGGATTTGTGATTGCCGATGTGAGTGAGTTGCCTGAAGCGCAAAAAGATTATCTGGATCGGGTGGCAAAACCCTATTTTGCGGCGGTCGCCAGCTGGCTTGAGACTATCCGTATCGGGATGCCGGGCGGCGAGATGTATGCCCATATCGAAAAGGTGCTTAATAAAGCGCAGTATGGCTGGCATCTCAATCCGGGACATCTCAGCGCCGATGAGGAGTGGATGTCCTCCCCGATTTATCCTCACTCCACCGAGACGCTGAAAAGCGGGATGATCCTGCAGATCGATATTATCCCCTCGGTGCCGGGCTACACCGGGGTAAGCGCTGAGGAGAGTATCGCCCTGGCGGACCAGGCATTGCAGGAGAAAATTCAGGCGGCGTGTCCGGATTTGTGGGCGCGGATTTTGACCCGCCGGACGTACATTCGCGAGGTACTGAAGATTAATCTCGCGGATGAGGTGATCCCGCTGTCGAATACCGTGGCCTATCTGCGCCCGTTCCTGCTGGCGAAGGATAAGGCGTTCACCTGCTGAGCCCACTTTGCCCGGCGGCGCTGCGCTTGCACGGGCCTACAGTTTTTGTAGGCCCCTGAATTTACTGCAACGCTTCCAGAATGTGATATGCCGCCTTCACCCGTTCGGGGTTGGGGTAATTTTTATTCGCCAGCATCACAATGCCGAGCTGCTTCTCGGGGATAAAGGCGATGTAGCTACCAAAGCCGCCGGTCGCCCCGGTTTTATGCACCCATGAGGCCTTTACCGGCGGCTGTGCCGGGGTGATGGCCCTGGCATCACGTGCCGCCAGGGCGTACTTATTATCCGCCCCCGCCTCCAGCGTTTGGGAGGTCACCGGCCAGTTCAGCATTTCCCAGCCCAGGCCCTGATACATATCGCCCACCTGCCAGTACCGTGATTGCGCGAGTGCCACCCCCTGTTTTAGCGACGCGTCCCGGATGCCATCGGGCTGGATGTTGGCCTGCAGCCAGCCTGCCATATCGACGATAGAGGTTTTAACTCCGTAGGCTTCGGCATCGAGCATGCCCGGCGAGACGTGGACGGCCTTGCCGTTCCGGTAGCCCCAGGCATAGTTCGCCTTTTCACGGGCCGGGACGGTGACCCAGGTATGGGTGAGGTTTAGCGGCTGTAGCACCCGGCGGGTGAGCGCCTGCTCGAAATTCAGCTTCGAGGGTTTGACCGCCAGGGCGCCAAACAGGCCAATACTGGCGTTAGCATACTGGCGCTTCGTGCCCGGGGCCCACTCCGGGTGCCAGGTCTGGTAGTATTTTTCCAACGATGCGGCATCGGTGACGTTGTCCGGCACCTGCAGCGGCAGGCCGCCCGCAGTGTAAGTCGCCAGATGCAGAAGCGTGATGCCTTCCCACTGCTTGCCCGATAACGCCGACCAGTACTTGCTGGCAGGATCGCTGAGCGCAATCTCCCCGCGCGCCACCGCATCGCCCCCCAGTACCCCGGTAAAGGTTTTGCTCACCGAGCCAAGCTCAAACAGCGTCTGGCGGGTGACGGGCTTGTTCCCGGCTACGTCCGCCTGCCCCCAGGTGAAGAAGTACGGCTTGCCCTGATAAACCACCGCCACCGCCATACCCGGAATTGCCTGCGCCTTCATCAACGCCGTAATGGTGGGGTTCACCACCTTCGCGATCTGCGCCTCTTCGGTTGTCGCAAAGGCGGAGCCGGACATAAGAGCAAAGAGCGCGCACAGCAGGGATTTTTTCATCAGGAATATCTTTTGCGAAAAGTGAGGCGGGTATTTTGCAGGCATGACGGCGGAATGTAAAACGGACCAGGGAGCCTGCATGGCTCCCGGTTAAGCCCCGCCGAAAAGCAGCCGGTCGCCCATACTTATCCCCATTTTGCGCAAATACTTGCCGCGGAAAATTTGTTCCTGTTCCCACTCAGAGAGGGCTTTGTCCGTGTCATCAGGCCAGGCTTGCAGGGCATCGCCTAAGGCCAGAGCATTAGCGGCCGCTTTTGAGGTGCTCGCCGCGGTATGAGGCCGGGGGATAGAGGCGGCATCGCCCAGTAAAATCACCCTGCCCTTCACCATCTTATCGACCGCGAGATCGCGTATCGCCTGGGCAAAGGGTTCCTTTGTTGCCTGCACAATGTCGCGGAAGCCGGGCGGGAGGAGTGTTTGTGCTTCAGTATCAAGATGCGCCTTCCAGCGTGCGGCCAGCAGCCCTTCAGGCACGGAATAACGTCGCGCCACACCGTCGGTTCCCGTCATGATCGCTTCCCGCTGCGCGTCATCAACAATCCGATACCAGACCCAGTTGTAAAAGCGGTGGCCTGGCCGTAAATCGTTATCCGCACCCGGCACCAGATAGCCCAGAATGTGCGACCCCAGGTTGCTGGCGAAAGCAAAATCGCCGTGAAGCTGCTGTCTGGCCCGTTCGGGCATGGCGTTTTCCGGCACCAGCCCGCGCCAGGCGATATACCCCGCGTAGTCCGGTGTGTCGTTCCACAGCAGTTTGCGCACAAACGAACCGTTACCGTCAGCCCCGATAAGCAGATCCCCGGTCTCCCTTGCGCCCCCTTTAAAGTGGGCGGTGACGTGATGATCATCAGGAAACGTGATATCCGTAAGGAGACTATTTTTATGGTAATGAATATCGCTAATCGTCGAGCGCATCAGGGAGTAGATCAATGACCACGAGGTCTGCACCTGGGGGGCATGCTGCCTGTGCTCCACCGAGCCGTCCGGGCGAAACACCACTCTGTGCGCTGAGCGCACACCCAGATTGTCCCAGTCGCGTTCGATGCCGCTGCGGCGGATTAACGCCACCACTTCGGGTTGCAGCACGATGCCGCCGCCCCGGCTGTCGAGATCCTGAGCCGAGCGCTCAAAAATATCGACGTCCCAGCCCGCCTGCTGCAGCATGTTCCCTGCAAATAACCCCCCTAACGAGCCGCCGATAATCAGGGCCCGCTTTCTCGGGTGCATTTCACCGTTCATATCGGTCTCCTCCACCTTCATGATTAACCTCTCACTGTGGAGAAGGCTAACACTGTTATTTAATGGTGATAATATAGTTAAAACAGCTAACAGCGTTGCAACATGCGCAACGATTCGGGGAGAGTAAAATGGATATGCTGGCATCGCTTGAAGCCTTTATTACGGTCGTCGAAGAGGGCGGGTTCGCGCCGGCAGGCAGAAAATTAGCGCTGGCGACCTCTTCGGTGACGCGTCAGATCGACGGGCTGGAAAAGGTGCTGGGTACGCAGCTGCTGACCCGCTCGACCCGCAGCGTGGGGCTGACGGCGGCCGGGCATGTCTACTTCGAACACGCGGTAAGGATCCTCAACGATCTGGAGTATGCCAATCAGGAAGTGCGGGACCAGACCGGGGAACCCCGGGGGGTGTTACGGATCAGCCTGCCGGTCTCGTTTTCCAGGCTGCATATCGCCCCTCTGCTGGCCCCCTTCTCGCGCCGCTATCCGTTAATCTCCCTGGATCTGACCTTTACCGATGAGGTCGTCGATCTGGTGGAAAAGCGGCTAGACTTGACTGTCCGACTGGGTAAGGTCGACTCCCCTAACCTGATCGCGCGTAAGTTACTTTCCCAGCGTCGGTGCGTCTGCGCCAGCCCGGACTATCTGAAAGCGAATGGCTATCCTGAGGTGCCTGGAGATTTGAAGAATCACAATTGCCTGATCTTTTCCTATTCGTCCGGAAAAACGAAGTGGTATTTCAATGGGGAGAGTCAGATCGCCATTGATGTGAAAGGCACGCTGAAGTGCAACAACTCAGAAATTTTGCGCGAAGCGGTGTTAAGTGGCTATGGCATTGCGCTCCTGCCTGACTGGCTGATCGGCAAGGATATTCAGGACGGGAAGCTGATCAGGTTACTGCCGCAATGGCGCGCGGAAGTTAACGACGGTGAGGATGATTCCGCGATTTATGCCATCTACCATCCCACCCGCAGGAACACTAAAAAAGTGAAGGTGTTTGTCGATTTTCTGATGGCGCATCTTTCCCCGGAGTCGGAAAGTGAATAGTGCAAATTCAACAGCGTTGCGTCTGACGCAACGTACTTTTGCGTAAACATGAGGTTCTGTTATCGCTGGCTGTGCGGTATGTTGATGAATATTCAGGTATAAAAATCGCCATATCCCATTTCTAACGCTGCAATCTGGAGTGACATGTATGTCTAAACCCAAGCTGTTTACACCGTTACGTATCCGCAATCTTGAACTCGAAAACCGTATCGTGATCGCCCCGATGTGCCAGTACTCCGCCGAAGAGGGCTGCATGACCGACTGGCATACCCTTCATCTGGGGCAACTGGCCCTATCCGGCGCGGGCCTGCTCACCATTGAGGCGGCAGCCGTTTCCCCTGAAGGCCGGATTACCTACGCTGACGTCGGGCTCTATGATGACAAGACAGAAGAAGCGATGGGCCGGGTGCTTGCCACTATCCGTAAGTGGTCAGATATTCCTGTTGGCATCCAGCTGGCCCATGCGGGCCGTAAAGCCTCAACCTATAAGCCGTGGGATAAGCACGGTCAAATCCCACCCGATCAGCAGGGTGGCTGGCAGACCTTAGCCCCTTCTGCGGTACCCTACAGCGAAGGCTATACCCTCCCCATCGCTCTCGACAGCAATGGCCTGGCCGAAATCCGCAACCAGTTCGCGGAGGCCGCAAAACGTGCCGCCCGACTGAATATCGACCTGATCCAGATCCACGCCGCGCATGGCTATCTGTTACATCAATTCTTATCCCCGCTCTCTAACCAGCGCACGGATAATTACGGCGGTTCGCTGGAAAACCGCGCCCGCTTCCCGCTGGAGATCGTCGACGCGGTGCGGGAAGCCTTCCCTGCCGATAAAGCGATCAGCGTGCGTATCTCCGCAACCGACTGGGTCGAGGGCGGATTTAATCTCGAAGAGGCCGTGGAATTCTCGAAAATGCTGGAAGCCCGCGGAGTGGATGCGATTCACGTCTCCAGCGGCGGTCTGCATCCGGATCAGCAGATTGAGGTCTACCCTGGTTATCAGGTGCCGCTGGCACGCGCGGTAAAAGCTGCCGTCAATATTCCGGTGGTGGCGGTAGGGTTGATTACCGATCCTGAACATGCGGAGTCCATCGTCGCCAGCGGGGATGCGGATATCATTGGGATCGCCCGGGGCGCGCTCTACAATCCGCGCTGGCCATGGCATGCGGCGGCGGAGCTGGGTGCCCAGGTGCATGCGCCGGACCAGTATCTGCGCTGCCAGCCGCACACGCTGAAGAATTTGTTTAAGTCCTGATCCTTCCTCTGACGGGTACCCGTGGCACACGGGTACTCTTCATGCCTCAGCTCCGGGATAGATAAGCGAACTCATTCCTGCGATTGCCGTTGAGCTAATGATGAAGAGGGTAAACAAAATAACAAAGAGCCAGCTAAACAGATAAAATGCATTACTCGCCCCCAATCCTCTGCGGGAGAGAAATACATTATCAGTTGAGATAAAAGTGCCGGACATGTTGCGAAATTGCACAATATAATAAACGCAATAACCCAGCATAAGGAATAAGAACAGAACGCCAACCACCTTATGAAAAACAGTCGCAAGCAGCACGCTAACGGCTATGATAGTTAAATAGACTACTGCTGCGGTCGATTCCATTTTTCTTAATTTGTTTCTGATGGCACTATCGTGCAGCGCTTTCCAGCGACGAAGCGAGCTGATACTGAACCCATATTTCTCACACAACTCATTATCAGGGATGCCTTCTTTAGCCTGCCGCAGAAAATCAGCAATTTGTTCCTCTGTAAAACGCTTTCTGCTCATAGAGTCTCTTCCTTCGCAGAATATAGATGAGATTTGGCCTCATCTGAAAAGATGAGTAGTTGAAAGATGCTGAGTGAGAAAGGTATAGATTTTAGATACAAAAAAGCCCGTTTTCACGGGCTTTTATGCAGAATTTGGCGGAAGCGTAGAGATTCGAACTCTAGAACCCTTTCGGGTCGCCGGTTTTCAAGACCGGTGCCTTCAACCGCTCGGCCACGCTTCCAGAGTGAGGCGCACTATAAACATCTCTGCGCGCTATGTAAAGGGGGAATTGAAGAATTTGATTTTCTTCCAGTATATTGCCCGGCGGCGCTGCGCTTGCACGGGCCTACAAAAAGAGTAGGCCGGGTAAGCGCAGCGCCACCCGGCAATACTTACCTTAGAACCACGCCTCCCACATCGCGCCGACGTTGAAGTCGTCGAGCGTTTCGTCCTGGGTGTTGTTCACACGGGCGGTGCGTTCGTTATCCACCTTGCCGCCGGTGGCGTAGAAGCGCAGCATCGGACGGAATTCCGGGCCCATGGCGATGGAGATGTTCTGCGACAGGGTCAGCTTCCAGCCTTTGTTATCCCCGCCGTTGTCGTAATCAACATGCTGCCAGCCCGCTTCCAGCCAGGTGGAGTGAACGTCGTTCCACCAGTGCATCGGACGCACGATGGCGTTGTAGTTTTTGCGGTTGTCGGTGCTGTCCCGGCTGTTGTCGTAGTCGTGGAAGGCCAGAATGTACTCCACCTGGGTCGCCTGGGTGAACTTGTGCAGACCTTCGAAGCTGGCGTACACCGTGGTCAGATCCTCGGTTTTGTTGAACACGCTGTTGTCCGAGTTATCCGAGTAACGGGCGATCACCTTGTTGACGCCGCTGTCATTGGTGTGGCTCAGGACCACGCCGCCCTGCCAGGCGTTCATCCGCTCGTCGGTGTCGATGGCTTTCGAGTCAAAGCCGTAGTTGGCGTACAGCTCCAGGTCGACCGGGCCCAGCTTCATGCCGTGAATTTTGGAGGTAGCGGCGTAGTTGCCTTTGTCGCCGGTGCCGGAGCCGCCGGTACAGGTGATGCGCGACGGGTTGGCTTCGTCATCCATCACTTCCGGGCTACAGGATTCCACTGCCGCCACGGTGGCCACGTCAAACTGCACGCCGCCGATGTCGAAGTTCTTCACCCCGGCACCCTGGCCGTCGTGGTTCATCCAGAAGTAGTCGTTGATGCCCTGCTGCGGACGCTGGTGGAAGTCACGCCCGGCCCACAGATACGCGTTCGGGTTGGATTCCAGAATATTGGTCACCCCGGCGTAGGCCTTTTTCAGGTTAACTTCGTCGCCCCAGTGGTCGATCATCACGTTGACGTCCCAGATGGCCCCGTTCTCGCCCTTAAAGGCTTTGGAGAGCTGGAATTCGCCGCCGTTGCTTTCGTTACCCAGACGACCAATCGCCGAGGCGCCGTTGTAGGAGCCATCCACGGCAACGTATTTCTGATCGGCGGCCTGGAAGTGCGCGCCGTAGCGGGCATAACCGGTAAATTTAATCCCGAACGGGATCGCCATATCCGGGGACTGGGCGGCGCTCTGGGGTTCGTTAATGACGTCGGCTTTTTTCGCCACCGCGGCATCCATTTTCGCCTGGCGATCCGCCAGGGCTTTATCCACCGCTTTGGCCACAATGGCGTCGATTTGCTCCTGCGTAAATTCCTGCGCGAGGACAGAAATCGGGCAAAGCGCGGCGAGAACCGCCATTGTTAATGGAAGTTTTTTAATCATATTCATGGTTATCTCAATATATTTAAATTTTATTCAGACAATAACCACCCCGTTCCGGACTGACAGAATATGACGCTGGCATCAGAACAAGTTGATTTTTATTTTTAGGGGCCAGAGGATTCATACTATTATCGTAAGGCTATCTCCTTCACTCAAAATTATTATTCAAAGCGTTGTTGTAAAAAACGCGGAATGCGACAAATAATCGACTGGGACATACCCTCCATTTTCCAGGCCGCTTGCTCAATTACGTTATTTCACTATCAGAGTAAGATAATGCTCAAACGTGAACCTCGTCGCAAAATACCCTTATGTCTCGACGATCACAGAAATAAAAAAACATAATTACTTAATTTAAAAACGTAATGGATTCTCCCGGGCCACCTGTGTCAGAAAGAGCCTAACATTCATAAAACAAATCGGAGATCGGATTAGAATGAGTAAAACGATAATGCAAAGCCGGCATGATGAATATCATAAATTATCTCGCGGGGAGCGCATTGGTTACGGGATGGGAGACTTTGCGCAAAACCTGGTGTTTGGCACGATCGGGGGTTTTCTGGCGCTTCACATGCTGACGGTAAATACTATCGGGACAGCCACGGCGGGATTCATATTTCTTTTTGTCCGCATCATCAATGTGTTTTGGGATCCGATGGTAGGAACCTATGTTGATAAAAGAAGTTCAAAGGCCGGAAAGTATCGTCCCTGGATTTTAAGGGCGGGCGTGCCGCTGGTTATTCTTTCCGCTTTACTTTTCGCGCCTATTCCTGGCGTCAAAGGTTCCGTTCCCTTTGCCTTTATCGTTTATCTGGCACTGGATCTCGTTTATTCCGTTGTGAATATTCCTTATGGTTCACTGAATGCGTCCTTAACGAGAGATCCTGAATCTATTGATAAACTGACCAGTACACGCATGATGCTGGCGAACAGTGCCAATCTTCTGGTCTATACCCTCTTTCCCATGTTTGTCCAGATGGCCTCGCCAAAAGATCGTAGCCTCAAGGATACGAGGTTCTTTGGGCTTGAACTCAATATGGGGAATTACACCGATCCCTCCGCGAACTACGCCTGGTTTGGTGTTTACTCGATCTATATGATAATCGGAGCCGTTGCGCTTTTCATTTGCTACAAATTCACCAAAGAACGCGTTGTGGCCTCTGCTGAGCAGACGGCGAACGTTAAAACGACAGATTTATTCCTCGAACTCAAAAATAATCGTCCCCTGGTTATTCTCGGACTGTTTTTTATGCTGGCCTTTACATTCATGTTCTTCATGAACACGGTAAATGGCTTTTTCAATCAGTATGTTGTCGGTCATTCTGAATGGATGGGCGCCGTTGGCCTTGTTGCTTCAATTCCGGGCATTCTGTTCCCCATTTTCTGGCCAAAGCTTAAGAAAATTTTTGGCAAAAAAGGATTCTTCCACATTTTCCTGGGCATGTTTATTGTCGGGGAATTATTGACTTACGTTTGGTCACGCGAGGGTATGCATGATGCACTCTGGCTGGCTTATATCGCTACGTTTATTAAACAGTGGGGCTTAACCTCGGCGACCGGATTTATGTGGGCACTGGTCCCTGAAGTCATTGCTTATGGTGAGCTGAAATCAGGCAAGCGTAATGCAGCCATCATCAATGCCATTATGGGTCTCTTTTTCAAAATTGGTTTTACTATCGGTGGCGCGATTCCACTGTGGTTACTGGCTGTTTATGGCTTTAACGAAACAGGTGCGCAGCAAAGTGCGACTGCTATCGACGGTATAATTATCACCGCGGTCTGGATCCCTATTGTTTTAGCCTTTATCTCGATGATCGTTATCCATCTTTATCCCATCTCAGATAAACATGTCACAGATATTAATCGTCAGCTTGATGAGATCCGCGTCTGATTATATTTTCATTGAAAAGCCTCAGAACACGATAAGTCAGTAAAATTTAAAAGGTAGAATGCTATGTCTCTTATTCAGAACCCTGTACTCCCTGGTTTTAACCCGGACCCAAGCATTATCCGTGTTGAAGACACTTACTATATCGCAAACTCAACATTTGAGTGGTTTCCTGGCGTTCGTTTACATGAATCAAAAGACCTGCAAAACTGGAATCTGCTGCCCAGCCCATTGTCTACAACAGCGCTTTTAGATATGCGAGGCAATCCTTCGTCAGGGGGAATTTGGGCACCAGCACTCTCTTACGCCGACGGTAAATTCTGGTTGGTTTACACCGATGTGAAAATCACAGAAGGTGCTTTTAAGGACATGAAAAATTACCTGACCACCGCCACCGATATTCGTGGCCCCTGGTCAGATCCCATTAAACTTAACGGCGTCGGATTTGATGCGTCACTCTTCCATGACGACGATGGGCGTAAATATTTAGTTCAACAAACCTGGGATCATCGCGAATACCATCATCCCTTTAATGGCATCACCTTAACGGAACTGGATACCCGCACGCTAAAATTAAAACCGGAGACCGCGCGGACTATTTATCGCGGCACTGTCGTTGCCCTTGTTG
The DNA here is from genome assembly GCF_025566055.1 of Leclercia tamurae. Taxonomy (GTDB): domain Bacteria; phylum Pseudomonadota; class Gammaproteobacteria; order Enterobacterales; family Enterobacteriaceae; genus Enterobacter; species Enterobacter tamurae. The sequence goes on along the minus strand of NZ_JAMHKS010000078.1, from coordinate 44,748 downwards.
AGGGGCCGCATCTCTATAAACTGAACGGCTATTACTATCTTTTCGCCGCGCAGGGCGGGACGGTCTTTACCCACCAGGAAGTGGTTGCACGTTCAAAAACCCTGGAGGCCAACAGCTTCGAAACCGAGCCAGGCGAAGTATTCTTAACCAACGTCGATACGCCAGATAGCTATATTCAGAAGCAGGGACATGGCGCGTTAGTTTCGACCCCGAGCGGGGAATGGTATTACGCCTCGCTTTGCGCACGTCCGTGGAGTCGCCCGGGTGAATCAGTCTATGATCCGCGGGGTTGGTCAACCCTCGGCCGGGAAACCTCTATTCAGAAAGTCTACTGGGATAACGATGGCTGGCCACGTATTGAAGGAGGTCATGGCGGTAAAACCTTTGTCGAAGGGCCATCCGATGCCATTTTTACCGAGAGCGCAAAAGATCATAGCCAGCACGACGATTTTAACACTGCGACACTCGATATTAACTGGAATACCCTTCGCGTGCCGTTCACCGAAAAAATGGGGACCACAGGCGATGGCAAGCTGACGTTAAATGGACAAGGTTCTTTGGCGAATACCCATGACCTTTCTTTGATTGCCCGACGCTGGCAAGCCTTTTATTTTGATGCGCAGGTTAAAGTCAAATTTAACCCGTTTAATTATCAACAGATGGCAGGTTTGACGAATTATTATAATGACCGCCACTGGAGTTTCGTGTTTATCACATGGAATGAAATCAGTGGTTCTGTCATCGAAATAGGTGAGAATAACCGTGGTAAATACACCTCTTATTTGAAAGATAACGCGATTAAGATCCCCGCAGGGACAGAATACGTCTGGTTCCGCACCAAAGTTCGGAAGGAGAGTTATACCTATGAATACAGCTTTGATGGCGTCTCTTTCACTGAGATCCCTGTCAAACTGGATGCCGCGGTTCTCTCAGATGACTATGTCCTGCAAAGCTATGGTGGGTTCTTTACCGGCGCCTTCGTTGGCCTCGCGGTGGTCGATTACTCGGGTTACGATGCCAGCGCAGATTTTTATGACTTCGTTTATCAGGAGCTGGGCGACAGGTTGACGGCGGATGATGCCTGGAGCTGGGACGCAAGCGAATCGCGGTTTGATTAAATAAAAGAAAAAGCCCTGCGATATTGCTATCGCAGGGCTTTCAAATTTGGCGGAAGCGTAGAGATTCGAACTCTAGAACCCTTTCGGGTCGCCGGTTTTCAAGACCGGTGCCTTCAACCGCTCGGCCACGCTTCCTAAGTGAGGCGAACTATAAACACCTCCGTGTACGCTGTAAAGTATGCGCACAATCGTTCGCCTGAAAAATAGCCAAAATGCGTTTAATCGGTTGAATAGACAACACTCTGGCCATTTTATCGGCACCAAATCTTACCACCGGCCCTTAGTGCTTTTTGATATACATCTCTTTGGTGTAGTAGTACCCCAGCTTATCCGGCGTAAAGCCCCCTACCCACGGCTTCACCAGGTGGGTACGAACGTAGTGATAAACCGGGATCGCCGGTACGTCCCGGGCGAGCAGATCTTCAGCCTGCTGGTAGAAAGTGCCGCGCTCGGCGGTGGTCTTCGCTTTTGCCGCATTGACCAGCGCCTCGTCATAGGCCGGGTTGCTGTACTGGCTGGTGTTCTCGCTGTCGCCGGTACGGAAGTTATTCAGGAAGGTAGCCGCATCGTCGTAGTCGGCGATCCAGGCGTAGCGCACGGCGTCAAAGTTGTGGGTGTGCATGGTGTCCAGCATCGTTTTCCACTCCTGGTTTTGCAGCTTCGCCTCCACACCGAGGTTTTTCTTCCACATTGAGCTGGCGGCGATGGCAATGCGCTGGTGCGACTCCGAAGTGTTATACAGCAGCTTAAAGCTCAGCGGGTGGCTGTCGTTATAACCCGCCTCGTTCAGCAGCTTCTTCGCTTCGGCAATGCGTTTCTCCAGCGGCCAGCTGGCGTAGTCCGGGTTGTTTAGTTTGACGCCGCCGATATCGGGCTGGCTGATAACCCACGCCGGACGCTGCCCCTGCCCTAACACTTTCCCGGCGATAATCTCTTTATCCAGCGCCAGGTTCAGCGCCTGACGCACGCGCGGATCGTTAAACGGCGGACGGGTAGTGTTGAATTCGTAGTAGTAGGTTGCCAGCTGCGGGGAGACATCCAGCTCGCTGGCCATCGTTTTTTGCAGCTGGGCAAACTGGTTGATCGGCACGGTGTAGACAATATCGATTTCGCCCGCCTTGTAACGGTTCACCTCGGCGGCTTCGGAGGTGATCGGCAGGTACGTCACCTTGTTGATCATCGTATGGGCATTATCCCAGTAGCGCGGGTTACGCTCGGCAACGATCCGCTCGTTGACCACCCACTGGCTGAGGGTATAGGCCCCGCTGCTGACAAAGTGCTCCGGCTTGGTCCACTTATCGCCATAGCGGCCAATCAGCACCTTATCTACCGGCACCAGCGACGGGTGCGCCAGCATGGCAAGGAAGGCCGCGTTAGGCTGGGTCAGCGTCACTTCCAGGGTGGTGTCGTTCAGGGCTTTTACACCGAGAGTATCGGGCGTTTTTTTGCCCTGGGCGATATCGGCGGCGTTCACCAGATGCATGTTGCCGAGGTAGCTGGCATACGGCGAGGCGGTTTTCGCATCCACCAGCCGCTGCCAGCTCCAGACTACGTCCTGGGCGGTGATGGCGGTGCCGTCGCTCCAGGTAATGCCCGGGCGGAGATGAAATGTCCAGACGGTGTTGTCTTTGTTGTCCCATTTTTCCGCCAGTCGCTGCTGGATCTCGCCGTTCGGGGAGACGCTGACCAACCCGTCGAATAAATCGCTGATAATATTGAATTCGACATCGCTTTCGACTTTATGCGGATCGAGCGATGCCGGTTCGTTGCCATTATTCCTGACCAGTACCTGCTTCTCTGCCAGCTCAGTGCCTGCCGGTACGCTGGCGGCAAAGGCCGTTGCGCTTGCGCAAAGGATGCCTGCCGTCAGCAAAGAGAGTGTAAATATAGCGCGTGATGATGATTTCATGTCCTTCGCCTTATAGTGTAGTTGTGACGATGCAAAATAACTCTTAGCGTTGCGACAGGAATAAGGCAATATATTTCAGTGACCTATAAGAGCTTGATCTGATTAATCCCGACAAAGCGCGGTTCGTTCTGCATAGTGGACGTTGTGGAACATTTCATGCTAGCTCTGTCCCTAAGACGCTGAGTAAAGATGGGTAAAACCACTTTGTAACCGGCGCGTCGTTTCCTATTCTTGCCGTTAATTACATCTGTCATAAGAGAGTGACTCATGGATCGTATTATTAGTTCTTCACGCGACCGCACATCGCTACTCAGCACCCACAAGGTGCTGCGCAATACTTACTTTATGCTCAGCCTGACGCTGGCCTTCTCCGCGCTGACGGCAACCGCCAGCACCGTGTTGATGCTGCCGTCTCCGGGGCTGATCCTGACCCTGGTCGGCATGTATGGTCTGATGTTCCTGACTTACAAAACCGCTGACAAACCAGTAGGTATTCTGTCCGCGTTCGCCTTCACCGGTTTCCTGGGCTACATCCTGGGGCCAATGCTTAACACTTACCTGTCTGCCGGGATGGGCGATCTGATCGCTATGGCGTTGGGCGGTACGGCGCTGGTGTTCTTCTGCTGTTCTGCCTACGTGCTGACCACCCGCAAAGATATGTCTTTCCTCGGCGGTATGCTGATGGCAGGCATCGTGGTGGTGCTGATCGGTATGGTGGCGAACATCTTCCTGCAGCTGCCGGCTCTGCACCTGGCTATCAGCGCGGTGTTCATCCTGATCTCCTCCGGGGCGATCCTGATGGAAACCAGCAACATCATTCATGGCGGTGAGACCAACTACATCCGCGCTACCGTGAGCCTGTATGTGTCGCTGTACAACATCTTCGTCAGCCTGTTGAGCATCCTGGGCTTCGCCAGCCGCGATTAACCGACAGTGCTGTATAAAAAGCCCCGCTTATGCGGGGCTTTCTTTTTTGGTAAACTGCCGCGGTTTTCGATAAACCTGTGATGATTATGCTGAACTTTGACGGTAAAGAGATTGAGACCGATAGCGAAGGCTATCTGAAAGAGACCAGCCAGTGGAGCGAAGGCCTGGCGACTATTATTGCCGAAAAAGAGTCGATTGCCCTGACGCCGGAGCACTGGGAAGTGGTGCGGTTTGTGCGCGATTTCTATCTGGAATTCAATACCTCCCCCGCCATCCGCATGCTGGTAAAAGCGATGGCCAATAAGTACGGCGAGGAGAAAGGCAACAGTCGCTACCTGTACCGTCTGTTCCCGAAAGGCCCGGCAAAACAGGCGACTAAGATCGCCGGCCTGCCTAAACCCGTGAAATGCATTTAATAGCGAATACCGAAATTAACGTAGTCCCGGTCGGGTTGATGCGGCTCTGACAGAACCTTTTCAACCCGGGCGATGCGCGGCCCGCCCGCCTTAAGCCAGTCGAGCAGTTTGTCGACCTGCTCCGCCTCTCCGCAGGCCACTACCTCGACGCTACCGTCATCCATATTGCGCGCGTACCCGGTCAGCCCCAGATCGGTAGCTTCACGCTGCGTGCTGTAACGAAAGCCAACTCCCTGAACCGTGCCGTGAACCCACGCGATCGTGCAGACTTTTGCCATTTTTCTTCCCCTTATTTGTGCCTGACCCTGAACAAAAGAATAGCAAATTATGGCCAGACAATTAGCGTAAGGTTTTGGGTAAGCAACCGTAATGCTGGCGGAAACGGGCCGTAAAGCGCGAGCTGGAAAGGTACCCGCACTGCAAGGCAATCTCCCCGACAGGCAGGCGGGTTGACTGTAACTGAGACAGCGCAACTGCCATGCGCACCTCCTCCACAATCTGGCGAAAGCTGTGGGACTCTTCGCGCAGTCGTCGACGTAAGGTCGGCACGCTGACCGCCAGACGACTGGCTACGTCCTGTGCGGTCCATGCCCGGGCGGGGGAGATCATGATGAACTGCCGCACCTGCTCCGTAAGATTGACGTTGCGCTCAATAAGTAGCGGCCCTGCTACCCCGTCATGCAGCAACGCCAGCAGCAGCCCAAAGGCCTGATGCTTTTGCAGCTCATCAGGAAAATCATGCCGCACCGCATGCAACAGATTACCCCACATAAAGGCCAGCCCTTCGCTGAGCGGCGCACAGAGCGAGTCTGTTTTGCTCCGCGGCCAGGACTGCAGATAGCGGGTTTTAAACTCCGCAATAATCTCTGGTGACAGCAGCAGCAAATCCGAATGAAAAATGCCCTGCCCAGGCTGATTAATGATCTCCATCGGCGTATTCGCCGGGATGATGATTAACGCATCGGGCGTGGCCACCAGACGGCTATCCTCATGAATAATCACCTTGCTGCCGTGCCTAATATGACAGATGGCAGGATAAAAAAGCTTAACCTGATGCAGGCGATGCATTTTGCTGGCACTGACTTCAGCCGCAGTCAGATGTTTATGTTGAAAATGAAAATCCTGCACCAGGCCACCTCTATCTTGCGTATGTTGCGGTTAATTGCGCTTTTGCCAGCGCGTGGCTGTTGAGCATGAAGCCGACCAGTGCGCCGCTGGCGCTCTTATCGATGGGCAGCGTAGCCACATCCAGCGCCCAGACGGTAATCTGGTACGGGTGAGGCTTGTCCCCTTCCGGCGGGCACGCACCGCTAAAGCCAGCGTAACCGAAATCATTACGTCCCTGCACCGCCCCTGCAGGCAATTTCTGGTTATTCTGGTCTCCGGCCCCGGCAGGGAGTTCCCGCGTTTGTGCTGGAATGTTAACTACCGTCCAGTGCCACCAGCCGCTGCCGGTAGGCGCCGCGGGGTCATACACCGTGACGGCATAACTTTTGGTGCCCTGTGGCTGATTTTTCCATATCAGCTGCGGCGATTCGTTGCCGCCATGACAGCCAAACCCGTCGAAGACCTGATTCTGCGTTAATTGCTTTTCGCCAGAGATATCCTGGCTGCTGATACTGAAAGGTAATGCCGCTGAGACCGTAAAACTCATCCCCGCCAGAGTGGCTACTGCGATTGCACTGTGCTTTTTCATTAGAGTTTCCCTTTGCTGGACTGGAAACACCAATGTAAAACCCGCGGCGAATGAGTAATGTGCCTGAGCGATTTTAATTTGTGCCGAAACGCTCAACTGTGTCCGCAGATGATTGCCCCTGACCATCTGTGCTACTCTACGCGCCATTTCCCTGGAATCGACAGAAAAGTAAATTATGAGTGTACGTTTAGTGTTAACCAAAGGGCGCGAGAAATCCTTGTTGCGCCGCCATCCCTGGGTCTTCTCCGGCGCGGTTGCGCGTATGGAAGGCAAAGCCAACCTCGGTGAAACTATCGATATCGTTGACCATCAGGGTAAATGGTTAGCGCGCGGCGCATACTCGCCAGCGTCCCAGATCCGCGCGCGCGTCTGGACCTTCGATAAAGATGAAACCATCGACATCGATTTCTTCGTTCGTCGTCTGCAGCAGGCGCAGCAGTGGCGCGACTGGCTGGCAAAACGCGACGGGCTGGACAGCTATCGTCTGATCGCCGGTGAATCCGACGGTCTGCCAGGCGTGACCATCGACCGTTTTGGCAACTTTCTGGTGCTGCAGCTGTTAAGCGCAGGTGCAGAGTATCAGCGTGCGGCGTTAATCAGCGCCCTGCAGACGCTGTATCCAGAGTGCGCCATATACGATCGCAGCGACGTTGCGGTGCGTAAAAAAGAGGGCATGGAACTGACCCAGGGTACGGTGACGGGCGAACTGCCACCTGCCCTGCTGCCGATTGAAGAGCACGGCATGAAACTGCTGGTGGATATTCAGGGTGGCCATAAAACCGGTTACTACCTCGATCAGCGCGACAGCCGTCTGGCGACCCGCCAGTACGTTGCCGACAAACGCGTGCTGAACTGCTTCTCCTACACCGGCGGCTTTGCGGTCTCGGCCCTGATGGGCGGTTGCAGCCAGGTAGTGAGCGTCGATACCTCTCAGGAAGCGCTGGATGTGGCGAAGCAAAACGTTGAGCTGAACAAGCTGGATCTGAGCAAAGCCGAATTTGTTCGCGACGATGTCTTCAAGCTGCTGCGCAAATACCGCGATCAGGGCGAGAAGTTTGATGTGATCGTGATGGACCCGCCGAAGTTCGTTGAAAACAAAAGCCAGCTGATGGGTGCCTGTCGTGGGTATAAAGACATCAATATGCTGGCGATCCAGCTGCTTAACCCCGGCGGCGTGCTGCTGACCTTCTCCTGCTCCGGCCTGATGACCACCGAATTGTTCCAGAAAATTGTCGCGGATGCCGCTGTAGATGCCGGGCGTGATGTACAATTTATAGAGCAGTTCCGTCAGGCGGCCGATCATCCGGTGATCGCTACCTATCCGGAAGGGCTGTATCTGAAAGGATTTGCCTGTCGCATCATGTAACTTGAAAAGTGGAATGTTGCCCACACCTATAGTGTAAGTAACGTTTCCCGGGAGGTGACTATGATTGCCAGCAAATTCGGTATCGGCCAGCAGGTCCGCCACTCCCTGTTAGGATACCTGGGCGTGGTCGTGGATATCGACCCGGAATATTCTCTCGATGAACCGTCAGTGGATGAACTGGCGGTCAACGCAGAACTCCGCGCCGCCCCCTGGTACCACGTGGTGATGGAAGACGACGAAGGCCAGGCCGTGCACACCTATCTTGCCGAAGCCCAGCTAAGTGGCGAGCAGCAGGATGAACACCCTGAACAGCCTTCCATGGATGAACTGGCGCAAACGATCCGCAGACAGTTACAGGCTCCGCGCCTGCGTAACTAACGAGAACCCGGTAGCCGATGGCTGACCGGGTTTTTTATTACTTCGCCATCCCCAGGCGTGGGATCTCAATCGCCGGACAGCGATCCATCACCACATTCATCCCCGCGTCACGCGCCAGCACCGCCGCCTGTTCATTAATCACCCCAAGCTGTAACCACAAGGTTTTCGCCCCAACCGCAATGGCTTCCTGCGCGACACCCCAGGCGGCTTCCGAATTACGGAACACATCCACCATATCGATTTTTTCCGGTACCTCCGCCAGGGTGCCGTACCCCTGCTGGCCTAACAAGGTTTTGCCTGCCACTTTAGGCGAGACCGGGATCACGTGATAACCCTGATCGAGCAGATATTTCATGACCCGATAGCTCGGCCGATCGGGCTTGTCACTCGCCCCCACCAGCGCGATGGTTCGGGTGGTGGAAAGGATCTCAGCAATATCATTCTGTTTCATGAATTTCCTCCTGGCGTGTTCAACTTCAATACCAATACAGTGAGCGCAACCTGCCATCCCATACGTCTGCATGAGGGCAAATTGCCCGATTATGTCTATATGTTAGTAAATATGATTAGAGAAAAATTTTGATACATTCTTCGTGGCATGTGTCTTTTAAGAGGGCTTTTTATGAAAACCGGCATTGCCTGGAGTCTGTTTGCGCTGCTCATGCCGGTTTGCGTTTTTGCCACAACGCTGCGGCTCTCTACGGACATCGACCTGCTGGTGCTGGACGGAAAAAAAGTGTCAAGTTCACTGCTGCGCGGTGCGGACAGTATAGAGCTCGACAACGGTCCCCATCAGATTGTGTTTCGGGTAGAGAAGACCATTCGCATCGGCAATCATGAAGAACGGGTCTATATCTCCCCTCCGCTGGTCGCCAGCTTTAACACCCAACGTATCAGTCAGGTTAATTTTAGCCTTCCCCGGCTGGAAACAGAAAAAGAGTCGCAACTTTTTGATCATTCACCGCATATTGAACTGCTGGATGGCGATGCGACGCCGATTCCGGTGAAGCTGGATATTCTGGCGATCACCGATACTCCATCGGGCGTCAACTATGAATACGATACCGAGCGTTATAACAAAGCCGGTCAGAGCGCCTCGATACCGCAATTTTCCACCACCATGGCCGATGACAGCACGCTGTTATCCGGCGTGTCCGAGCTGGATATGCCGCCACCGCAGTCGCAGAATCTGACCGAGCAGCGGCTCAAGTACTGGTTTGCCCAGGCCGATCCCGAAACCCGTAACCGATTTCTGCAGTGGGCGAAGCAACAACCCTCGTCCTGAGCCGCATTTTTTAGCCCTTTCTCTTGCAGCGTCAGGCGCTTCCAGTAATCTGTAACCAGTTAACTAACGGATAGAGATTATGGAACTCACAACTCGCACCCTGCCAGACCGCAAACATATCGCGCTGGTGGCGCACGATCACTGCAAACAGATGCTGCTCAACTGGGTTCAGCGTCACAAATCCCTGCTGGAAAAACACCGGCTGTCCGCCACCGGGACCACCGGTAACCTGATCCAGCGCGAAACCGGGCTTGAGGTCAATGCCATGCTGAGCGGCCCACTGGGCGGCGATCAGCAGGTGGGCGCCCAGATTTCGGAAGGGAAGATTGATGTGCTGATCTTCTTCTGGGATCCCCTGAATGCGGTCCCGCACGACCCGGACGTTAAAGCGCTGCTGCGCCTGGCGACGGTGTGGAATATCCCGGTCGCCACCAACCTGTCTACGGCGGACTTTATAATTGCCTCACCGCAGTTCAACGACCAGGTGGAGATTCTGATCCCGGATTATCCGCGCTATCTGGCTGAGCGTCTGAAGTAAGTGTTTCCTGCCGGGTGGCGGCTTCGCCTTACCCGGCCTACGGTTTCCGCGCTACGGTTTCCGCGCTACCGGCACATCGATGTTTTTCAAAATGTCCACAAAACGCGAAGGCTGTTCTTTATTAAACAGCAGCCAGACGCGGTGACGGGCACGGGTGATCGCCACATACAGTAACCGGCGCTCCTCGGCATCGGGAAAATCTTCTACCGCAGGCAGCAACGCCTGTTCCATCACCGATTCGCGCGCAGGGGCCGGGAAACCATCGCTTCCTTCCTGCAACCCCACCACGATCACATAATCCGCCTGCTGGCCCTTGCTGGCATGAATGGTCATAAAATCCAGCTGCAGTTTCGGCCAACGGGTGGCGGCTTTCTCCAGGCTGGCGGGCTTAAGATGGTGATAGCGCGCCAGCACCAGAATGCGCTCCTCCGGTCTGGCGTAACCGCTCAGTTTATCCAGCAGAGCATCAAGCTGATCCTCTGCCAGCAGCGTGACCGCTTTTTTGTCACCGGCCGACAGGCTGTTTAACGGTTTTGCCAGCTGATGCGGGTTCTGCTGGATAAACCGGTTGGCGATCTCACCGATCCGGTTATTGAAGCGGTAGGTGGTGTCGAGGTCGCAGCGATCGCCTTCGCCAAAATAGTGGTGGAACGCGGTCGTCAGTGACAGCTGAGCACCGCTAAAGCGATAGATCGCCTGCCAGTCATCCCCCACGGCAAAGAGAGTGGTGTGTTTATTCTGCGCCCGCAGCGCCGCCAGCAGGGCCGCGCGCTGAGGAGAGATATCCTGAAACTCATCCACCAGAATGTGCTTCCACGGGCTGATAAAGCGGCCTTTTTCGAGAATAACGATCGCCTGATGGATCAACCCGGAAAAGTCGACGGCATTTTCATCCTTGAGAGCGGTTTTCCACGCTTTTAACAGCGGGGCCATCAGCTTCACCCGCTTAGAAAACAGGGCCCGGACCTCTTCGGGTGCCCCGGCAATCATCTCGGCCTGCGCGCCGCCGTGCATCCGCATCAGGCTCACCCAGCGATCGAGCCGCGGAGCCAGTCGGCGGGCCAGCTTTTCGTTTTGCCAGAAACTGCCTTCCGGCACGCTCCAGTCCAGCTCCTCTTCCAGCCACTGACGCCAGCCTTTAGCCTGCGCTTTTTTCTCGCTGCACTGCTGTTGCCAGGCCTCGATAAAAATTTGCTGCCGCGCAACGGTGTCATTCTCCAGCTGGCTGACGACCGGCACCTTTTTGCTTCCCTGCTGAATGATGTGCAGGGCCAGGGAGTGGAAGGTTCTGGCGGTAATGTCGCGGGTGTGCAGCCGGGCCTCGATCCGCTCATCCATCTCCTGGGCTGCCTTGCGACCAAACGCCAGGAGCAGAATTTGCTCGGGAGCGGCTTCATTGCGGGTGAGAAGCCAGCCTGCCCGCGCCACCAGGACTGAAGTTTTGCCGCTGCCGGCCCCCGCCAGCACCAGCAGCGACTGCTCGCCGTTTACCACCGCCCGGGCCTGGGCCGGGTTCAGGGGCGATGACTCAATACCGGCAAAAAAGTCGGCGTACTGGCTGAGCATGGCGGTGGTCCAGGCCTGGTTATGCGCCAGCCGGCTCTGGTCAATATCCTCCAGCCAGGCCTGGCACTGACGCCAGGCATCCCGACAGTTATCAAACTCGTCCAGCCGCGAGACCGACAGCGGGAGCGCCTCTAGCGCCTGGGTGATTTTTTGCTGCAGGCCCAGCGTTTTCTCCCGGGTCAGCCAGCTGTTTTGCGCGTTGCTGGTGGCAATGTCATTCAGCGCATTTTGCAGCACCTGCGCCGCCACCTCGCTCATTTCAGCACTCCACTGCTGCCAGAGCGTATTCAGATGGTGGTGAAAACGCTGGGTTTCCGCCCACTCCGTCCCGTGCAGGCGCACCACTTTCTCTTCGGGCAGGACAAACTCCAGCTCGCCCCAGACCAGGCCGCGCTTACAGTGAATGGCCAGCAGCTGGTTGAAGGGAATGAGATACTCGTGGCGTTCGCCGGAGACTTTCACCCCGGCGTTAAGCAGAACGACTTTGTCGTACGGATGTTGTGCCAGGCGTTTGCCTAACGAAGTTGCTTTCAGTTCCATGTCCAGCCCGATCCACGACGTGAATAATTGCCTGATAGTTTAACTGCCAGTTTTCAGGTGCTCCAGCGCAAAAAAACGTTACAATCAGCAGGGCTTCAACATTATGGAAAGAATTGAGGTTTTATGCGTACCGTTCTGAATATTTTGAATTTTGTGCTGGGTGGTTTTGCCACCACGCTCTCATGGCTGCTGGCGACGCTGATCAGCGTGGTGCTGATCTTCACCCTGCCGCTGACGCGCTCCTGCTGGGAGATCACCAAACTTTCGCTGGTCCCGTACGGTAATGAAGCGGTTCACGTGGATGAGCTGGAGCCTGGCAGCAAAAACGCGCTGTTGAATACCGGCGGGACGCTGCTCAATATTGTGTGGCTGATCTTCTTCGGCTGGTGGCTGTGTCTGATGCACATTGCGGCGGGGATCGCCCAGTGTCTGACGCTTATCGGGATCCCGGTCGGGCTCGCCAATTTTAAAATTGCCGCCATCGCCCTGTGGCCTGTCGGACGCCGGGTCGTCCCGGTGGAAGTGGCCCGCGCCGCGCGGGAAGCTAATGCCCGCCGTCGTTTTCCGTAACAAGGATCCCGAGCGCTCATGCTAAGCCCGCTGCTTCGCCGCTACACTCTCAACAGCGCCTGGCTATATAACGTCAGGATCTTTATTGCCCTGTGTGGCAGCACCGCCCTGCCCTGGTGGCTGGGCGACGTGAAGCTGACCATTCCGCTGACGCTGGGCGTCGTGGCCGGGGCACTGGCCGATCTGGATGACCGTCTCGCCGGTCGGCTGCGCAATCTGGTCATCACGCTGATCTGCTTTTTTATCGCCTCGGCGTCGGTGGAACTGCTCTTCCCGTGGCCGTGGCTTTTCGCCCTCGGGCTGATGCTCTCCACCAGCGTCTTTATCCTGCTGGGTGGTCTGGGACAGCGTTACGCCACCATCGCCTTTGGCGCGCTGCTGATTGCTATCTATACCATGCTGGGGGTGACGCTTTACGACCAGTGGTATCAGCAGCCGGTGCTCCTGTTGCTGGGAGCGGTCTGGTATAACCTGCTCACTCTGGCCGGGCACCTGATCTTTCCCATTCGTCCGCTGCAGGACAATCTGGCCCGCAGCTATGCGCAGCTGGCACATTATCTGGAGCTCAAATCCCGGCTCTTTGACCCGGATATTGAAGATGACGGTCAGGCACCGCTGTACGATCTGGCGCTGGCGAACGGCCAGCTGGTGACCACGCTGAACCAGACCAAAGCCTCCCTGCTCACTCGTTTACGCGGCGATCGCGGGCAGCGCGGCACCCGCCGGACCCTGCACTACTACTTTGTGGCGCAGGATATCCACGAGCGCGCCAGCTCCTCGCATATTCAGTACGCCGATCTGCGCGAGAAGTTTCGCTATAGCGACGTGATGTTTCGCTTCCAGCGCCTGTTGTCCATGCAGTCGCAGGCCTGCCAGCAGCTGTCGCGATCCATCCTGCTGCGCACCCCCTATCAGCACGATCCGCGTTTTGAGCGGGCCTTCACACACCTGGATGCGGCTCTCGATCGCGTCCAGGCCAGCGGGACCTCTGCTGAACAGATGAAAGCGCTGGGTTTTCTGCTGAATAACCTGCGCGCCATTGATGCCCAGCTCGCCACCATCGAATCCGAGCAGGCGCTCGCCATGCCCCGCAATGATGTGGAAAACCAGCTGGCCGACGACAGTCTGCACGGTTTCAGCGATATGTGGCTGCGCTTAAGCCGCAACTTTTCGCCGGAGTCTGCCCTGTTCCGCCATGCGGTGCGAATGTCGGTGGTACTCTGCATTGGCTATGCCTTTATACAGATAACCGGGCTTAACCATGGCTACTGGATTTTGCTGACCAGTCTGTTTGTCTGCCAGCCCAACTACAATGCTACCCGCCACCGGCTGGCGCTGCGTATTATCGGCACGCTGGTGGGGGTCGCTATCGGGCTGCCCATCCTCTACTTCGTCCCCTCTCTGGAAGGCCAGCTGATCTTAATTGTGATCACCGGGGTACTGTTTTTTGCGTTTCGCAATGTGCAGTACGCGCATGCCACCATGTTTATTACCCTGCTGGTGTTGCTCTGTTTCAACCTGCTCGGGGAAGGTTTTGAAGTGGCTCTGCCGCGCATCATCGATACCCTGATCGGCTGTGCCATTGCCTGGGCCGCGGTGAGCTTTATCTGGCCGGACTGGCGCTTCCGTAATCTGCCGCGGGTGCTGGATCAGGCGATGAATGCCAACTGCCGGTATCTGGATGCCATTCTTGAGCAGTATCATCAGGGCCGCGATAATCGTCTGGCGTATCGCATAGCCCGGCGTGACGCTTACAACCGCGATGCGGAGCTGGCATCGGTGGTCTCGAACATGTCCACGGAGCCGCGGGCCACAGCGGAAACGCGCGAAGCCGCATTTCGCCTGTTGTGCCTGAACCACACCTTTACCAGCTACATATCGGCCCTGGGCGCACACCGCGAGCGGCTGACCAGTCCGGCTATCCTGGCGTTACTTGATGACGCCGTTTGCTATGTCGATGATGCGCTTCATCAACGTCCAGCGGATGAACCTCGTGTTCAGCAGGCCTTGTCCGAACTGGCGCAACGCATTTCGCATATTGAACCGGGTGCCGAGAGCAAAGCTCCGTTAGTGCTGCAGCAAATCGGTCTGCTTATCGCGTTGCTACCAGAAATTTGTCGATTACAGCAGCATGTTAATCAACTGCCGGAGTGAGGGCTGTTCTCCACGGGCAGCCTTTTGTACCACTCCACCAGCTCCTGGCGTCTGATCTCCGGGAGCGCCGCTTCATGCAGCCCGACGATGGCCCCCTCCAGCGCAAACAGCACCTTGTAGCTCAGATGCCTGTTAAGTTCTCTGATCTTCAGCCAGCACTGCTCGGCGCCGAGGGCGCGTAACGCCTCTTCGTCGGTGATGCCCGCTTCGTTCAGCAGGATCTCAAGTTGAAAGGTGAGATTGGGTAAATCTTTCAGCCTGTCACGTTTGTACCGCTCGCGGCGCTCCCGTCGTGCGGCTTCCAGGGCAAAGGAGGAGAGCTGCAGAAACTTATCCTGATCCTGCCAGAGCGCCTCATCGACACGGTAATAATTGAGCAAAATCGGGCGCCCTCTTTTAACCAGCGTTAAGTAAGAGGACCTATTTTTGACACAATACTGTGCGCTCTCTTCACAGGCGCGCAGGTATAACTCGCCGTCTGATACCATCGCAAAGACCGCGTCATCCACCGCCAGGGTGTACCCGCCAAACAGGGCGCGATGCTGGACTTCACCAAGGGGTGAAAGATATTTCGTAGATTGATAGATCCGTTCATAAGATAACTTTTTCATGATATTTCCCTTTTAAATCATGCAGTAATAGTGAAGTCATTGGTTAACGGATCCGTTAGTCAAAAAATAGGTAACTTATGATCGAACGGCAAGATGATTTTTCAATCCGCCTGAATAACAACCCAAATTTGCGAGGAGCTTTCCGAAATTGAGGTTGATCTTTAGACGTACAGGGGTTACTGTATATCCATACAGTAACTACAGGGCTGGATTGATTATGTACTCTTCAGGCTATGCAAAGCGTTCCACAACTTTCTCTTCTTCCGCCGGTAAAAGTGCACGGAGTTCCGCTGCTTACATGTCTACCGGGTTGATCAGTGAAGTGCTTTACCGTGAAGACCAGCCCATGATGACGCAGCTGTTATTGCTGCCGCTGTTACAGCAGCTTGGTCAACAGTCTCGCTGGCAGCTGTGGCTCACGCCGCAGCAGAAATTGAGTCGGGAATGGGTGCAATCTGCAGGTTTACCGCTCACCAAAGTGATGCAGGTTAGCCAGATGGATCCCTGCCATACTGTAGAATCTATGGTGAGGGCATTGCGTACCGGCAATTACAGCGTGGTGATTGGCTGGTTTACGGAAGAATTAACCGAAACGGAACAACATCGCCTGGCCGAAGCGGCAGAAGAAGGTAACGCATTGGGCTTTATTATGCGTCCCGTTCGGATGAATGCTCTGGGCAACGGACACCTATCTGGGCTAAAAATTCACTCAAATTTGTATCACTAAGTAAAAATAAGAGTTTTCCTGGAATTTTTTTTGCAAGCGCTGTACGCCGTTGGTTCCATTTCTAAAAGCCGCGACAAGTCTTGTCTGCCGCGGCTTCCTCCAGTTTAGCACGCCTAAAACTTCGCCCTAAATGTTAAATATTGTGTATACAAAACTTTTTTTTTCATATGCCTGACGGAGTTCACACTTGTAAGTTTTCAGGTACGTTGTAGACTTTACATCGCCAGGGGTGCTCGGCCTAAGCCGAAGATATCGGTAGCTTTACTCTTTGTCCCCGCCCCCCGGTGAAGGATTTAACCGTGACTCTCATTGAGATTCTCATGGCGATTTTTGGATGATAACGAGGCGCAAAAAATGAAAAAGACAGCTATCGCGATTGCAGTGGCACTGGCAGGTTTCGCTACCGTAGCGCAGGCCGCTCCGAAAGATAATACCTGGTATGCAGGTGGCAAACTGGGCTGGTCTCAGTTCCATGACACTGGCTGGTATAACGACGCTCTGAACAACGACGGCCCAACTCACGAAAGCCAGCTGGGCGCAGGCGCGTTCGGTGGTTATCAGGTTAACCCGTACGTTGGTTTCGAAATGGGCTACGACTGGCTGGGCCGCATGCCTTACAAAGGTGACAACGTTAACGGTGCTTTCAAAGCACAGGGCGTTCAGCTGACTGCTAAACTGGGCTACCCAGTAAATGACGCTGTAGACATCTACACCCGTCTGGGCGGCATGGTATGGCGTGCAGACTCCAGCAACAGCATCGCTGGCGACGACCATGACACTGGCGTATCTCCAGTATTCGCAGGTGGCGTTGAGTGGGCAATGACCCGTGACGTTGCTACCCGTCTGGAATACCAGTGGGTTAACAACATCGGCGACGGCAACACCGTTGGTGTTCGTCCAGACAACGGCATGCTGAGCGTAGGTGTTTCTTACCGTTTCGGCCAGCAGGAAGAAGCAGCGCCAATCGTTGCTCCAGCTCCAGCTCCAGCTCCAGAAGTACAGACCAAGCACTTCACTCTGAAGTCTGACGTTCTGTTCAACTTCAACAAATCAACTCTGAAACCAGAAGGCCAGCAGGCTCTGGATCAGCTGTACACCCAGCTGAGCAACCTGGATCCTAAAGACGGTTCCGTAGTTGTTCTGGGTTACACCGACCGTATCGGTTCTGACGCCTACAACCAGGGTCTGTCCGAGAAACGTGCTCAGTCTGTTGTTGATTACCTGATCTCTAAAGGTATCCCAGCTAACAAGATCTCCCCACGTGGTATGGGCGAATCTAACCCAGTTACCGGTGCTACCTGTGACAACGTGAAACCTCGCGCTGCACTGATCGACTGCCTGGCACCAGATCGTCGCGTAGAGATCGAAGTTAAAGGCATCAAAGACGTTGTAACTCAGCCAGCGGCATAAGTTATCGTCTGACAAAAAACCCCGCCATGTTGCGGGGTTTTTTATTGCCTGAAGGAAAGGTAAACGCTACTTCTTACTGGAGAGCAGCGCCTGAAGATCGGTTTTCAGGGTCGACATCTGACTGGCGTACTTCTCTTTATGTTCCGCATCTTCAATCAGCTGGACGATAGTTTCTGACAGGGTTTTTCCGCGGCGCTGGGCCAGTCCGGCCAGACGTTGCCAGACCATAAACTCCAGATCGATCGACTTCTTCCGCGTATGCTGGTGCTCAGCATTAAAATGCCGTTTTCGCCGCGCACGGATGGTCTGCTTCATGCGGTTCAGTAGCGCCGGATTGATGTGTTTATCTATCCAGCCGTTGACCAGAATGGGTTCGTTTTCGAGGGTCAGCAATAAATCTACAGCTTCTTTTGCAGCACTGGCTTCGAGGTAGCACGTGATCAATTCCCCTTCACGGTGTTTTTTGACCAGATACTTCCATTTCCAGCCGCTTTCGAGATTTTCCAGTTGTTGGTATTTCATTGCGATCTCAGTGTGACCGTGTAACTGTGTTCAGAATATCAGTTTTTTGGCAATCTGCTGAAAAGAAATCATATCCTGTGATACGTGGCGATGCATTCATCTCCGGAAACGCCCATTCCCTCATGGGCAGAGCCTGCGCCTTACGGTATACTCCATCGTTTTACTTCTGACTAAAAAACATCAACTTTGACCATTACGAAACTTGCATGGCGTGACCTGGTTCCGGATACCGAAAGCTATCAGGAACTGTTTGCACAGCCAGATCTCGCGAAAGAACACGAATACATCCTCAGTGACACACAGCCCCGTTTGCATTACGCAATGGAGCAGGTGTTGAGCCCGTGGGCAACCTCACCGTTCATGTTGTTGAAAGCGCCAGACGAAGCGGAGTACCTGAATCTTCTGGCGGATGCCATGCGGCAGCTGCAACCAGAAACCGGGACGGTCTTTGGGGGTGAATACCGCATCAGCGGACACACTGTCACCTTTGAACCGGCGACCGTACCCGATGGCCGTTTTGCGGTCACAGGCAGCATCGTTCCGGCAGGCTGGACAGAAGCAGAACAACTGTTCGGTTGCCTGCGCCAGTTTAATGGCGAGTTGACCCTGCATCCTGGCCTGGTGCATCAGGCCAACGGCGGCGTGCTGCTCATCTCGCTGCGCACCCTTCTGGCCCAGCCTCTGCTGTGGATGCGCCTGAAAAACAGCGTCAGCCAGCAGCGCTTCGACTGGGTGGCGTATGATGAGTCGCGCCCTCTTCCGGTTGCTGTGCCTTCTATGCCACTCTCCCTGAAAGTGTTGCTGATTGGCGATCGCGAAGCGCTGGCCGATTTCCAGGAGATGGAACCTGAGCTGGCCGATCAGGTGGTCTACAGCGAGTTTGAAGACAGCACGCAGATCGCGGATGCCGAAGATATGCTGCAATGGCTCCAGTGGGTGCATGCCGTTTGCGAACGCGCGCAGTTGCCAACCCCGGCAGCCGATGCCTGGCCGGTGCTGATCCGCGAAGCGGTACGCTACACCGGCGATCAGGAGACCCTGCCGCTTTGTCCTCTCTGGCTTGGCAAGCAGCTGCGTGAAGCCGCAGCCATGACCGAAGACGACACCATTACCGGCGAACAACTCTCCCAGATGCTGGTGCAGCGAGAGTGGCGCGAAGGCTACCTTGCCGATCGCATGCAGGACGAGATCCTGCTGGAGCAGATCCTGGTCGAAACCGAAGGTGAACGCGTCGGACAGATCAATGCCCTGTCGGTGATTGAGTTCCCGGGTCATCCGCGCGCCTTTGGCGAGCCGTCCCGCATCAGCTGCGTCGTGCACATCGGTGACGGTGAATTTATCGATGTGGAACGTAAAGCCGAGCTGGGCGGGAACATTCACGCCAAGGGCATGATGATCATGCAGGCTTATCTGATGTCGGAACTGCAGCTTGAGCAGCAGATCCCCTTCACCGCCTCGCTGACCTTCGAGCAGTCCTACAGTGAAGTCGATGGCGACAGCGCCTCGATGGCTGAACTGTGCGCATTAATCAGTGCCCTGGCCGATGTGCCGGTGAATCAGAGCATTGCCATCACCGGTTCGGTGGATCAGTTTGGTCGCGCGCAGCCGGTCGGCGGTCTGAATGAGAAAATTGAAGGCTTCTTTACCGTTTGCCAGCAGCGCGGACTGAGCGGTAAACAGGGCGTTATTATTCCCCTGCCGAACGTGCGTCACCTCAGCCTCAGTCAGGAACTGCTGACCGCGGTAGAAGAGGACCAATTCAGCCTCTGGGCAATCGAAGATATCGCAGATGCGCTACCCTTACTGACAAACCTGGAGTGGGATGCCGAAGGGCAGAACACGCTGATGCACAGCATCCAGGAGCGTATTGCGCAGGCAACACAGCAGGAAGCACGCCATCGTTATCCCTGGCCGTTACGCTGGTTGAACTGGTTCACGCCGAACTGATCGGACTTGTTCAGCGTACACGTGTTAGCTATCCTGCGTCCTTCACTAAAATAAGGCATACTGAGAACATGGTAGATAAACGCGAATCCTATACAAAAGAAGATCTTCTTGCCTCTGGTCGCGGTGAACTGTTTGGTGCGAAAGGCCCGCAGTTACCGGCCCCGAACATGCTGATGATGGACCGTGTCGTTAAGATGACGGAAACCGGCGGCAACTTCGATAAGGGTTACGTAGAAGCAGAGCTCGATATCAACCCAGACCTGTGGTTCTTTGGTTGCCACTTTATTGGCGATCCAGTGATGCCAGGCTGCCTGGGTCTGGACGCGATGTGGCAGCTGGTTGGTTTCTACCTCGGCTGGCTGGGTGGAGAAGGCAAAGGCCGCGCCCTGGGCGTTGGCGAAGTGAAATTCACCGGTCAGGTTCTGCCTACCGCGAAAAAAGTTACCTACCGTATTCACTTCAAACGCATTGTTAACCGTCGCCTGATCATGGGCCTGGCGGATGGCGAAGTGCTGGTCGACGGTCGTCTGATCTACACGGCGAATGACCTGAAAGTGGGTCTGTTCCAGGACACTTCCGCATTCTGATTTTTGCTTTTACCAAAGCATAAAACAGCGAAACCTCCGCACTGCGGAGGTTTCTTTTTTTAAAGAGACGGTATCAAGCAAGTACTGCCCTGTCTCCGATGGCTTCTCGCCAGCCCCCTAACCATTGCGACCTTTGATTGATGGTCTGATAGGGACACATTTCTTTAGAACGTCCGGCGATGCCAGCCTGATAACCACGTTGATGAGCCCTTTCAAGGCGATCTCGTTTCTGTCTCTTCATGCCTCGTTTCCCTCATTATTTGATCTGGTGGAAAAGAAAACAGTGATTACAAAACATGCAACCACAGATAACGAATACCCTGATTCCCGCGTAGCGTCAATGCGCAAAATTCACGCCAGTGTCATAAATGTGACCTGGTCAGAAGTTCATTTGTACAAAAAGTGTGATGCGGCACAAGTAACGGCCTGAGCATAAAACGAAAAAAAGCCGCAATTAGCGTGACGCTAAGTGCGGCCTGGTGCGATGAATTTTACTTATGGCAGACGAGAAATCTCTCTGGCAATACTGGCGGACTCCTGCGCCCACCCCTGTGCCAGCACTTTCACCATCTCATCATAACCATCCTTTTGCTGGGTTAACTCCAGATGGAAAGGCCGCTTTATCAGGTGGCCCTGATGATTCAGCAACCATTCACCACTGACAATCACCCTGCCATCATAGCGACCATGGAAGTTGGTCACGTTGACGTTGAGCGTATCCTGGTCGCTACCCAGCGGCTGCGACGCCACCACCCATCCCGGCAGCTGGCTGCCGAGATTGGCAACCAGCGTGTTGCGCAGCTGCTGATCCAGCGGGCTGGCCCACAGGTTGTTATTGGCGATGACATACTGCACATCGCTGGTTTGATAAACCACACCATTACCGGCCAGGTAATCCGGAACCGCCACCTGCTCTACCCACAGCAGGCGGTTCCCCTGACTGGCCACACTTTGCCCGCCCGCCTGCGCGGCCACAGGCAGCTGGTAATAGCTTTTGTTCTCTGCTGAGCTACAGGCGGTCAGGAGCGCCACTGCGGTGATCATTAGCCACTTTTTCATTATTTAGCCCCCTTCGGCTCAGGGTCCTTTTTGTCTTTCGCTTCGAATACCAGCGCGTTGCTCTTGGTGTTCAGCGTCTTCAGCACCGGCTGCAGTTCACGCAGAACCTGATCGAGGCGCTGCATATCCGCCACCATCTTGTTGTACGCTGCTGAACCCGGCTGGAAGCCCTGCATACTGCGGTTAAGCTCACGCAGCGTCTTCTGCATGTCCTGCGGCAGCTGCTGCATCGACTGGCTGGCGGTCAGATTGTTGAGATTATCCAGCGTGGTCTGCAGACGGCGCATCGTCGCCTGGCTCTCGCTAAGCGTATTGGTGGCCTGCTCAATCATCGGGTTAAGCGGCAGATTGTTGATCTTATCCAGCGTCTCCATCAGACGCTGCTGGATCTGCGCCAGACCACTGCTCACGGTCGGGATGATTTTATAGCCTGAAAACTCGCGGATCTCTTTGACTGGCGGCTCTTTCGGGAAGAAGTCCATATCCACATACAGCGCCCCGGTCACCAGATTACCGGTTTTGAGAGAACCGCGTAGGCCACGCTTCATCAACCCTTCAATGTGCTGAGCGATATCAGGCGTATCGCCAATCTGGTTAATCAGACGCTCCGGCTCGATGCGGATTAGCACCGGAATACGGAAATCGTCATCCAGCATCTGACGCATCCCCGGCGCGAAGAACGGCACCTTGCCGACGGTGCCGAGACGGATGCCGCGGAATTCAACCGGCGCTCCCGGCTGCAGGCCACGGACCGAATCCTTGAAGAACATCAGATAGTCGATATGGTCGGTATAGAGCGAATCCTGAATGCTCCTCTGATCGTCATACAGTCTGAAGGCGGTCTTTTGCGCCACCGGCTGCCCCTGATCCATCCCTTCCGGCACGTCAAAGCTCACCCCACCGCCAAACAGCGTGGAGAGTGAACCCATCTCGACACGCATTCCCGCGGAGGTTAAGTCCACGGCGATGCCGCTGTCTTTCCAGAAGCGGACGTTGCCAGTGACCAGACGATCATTTGGCGCATTGATAAACAGCTGATAGCTGATGGTGCGTTTTGTCGCATCAAAGGTGCTGGTTTCAACCGAGCCCACACGATAGCCGCGGAACAGCACCGGATCGCCCGGGCTGAGCTGTCCGGCTTTTTTACTGTCGAGGATCACCCGAATACCCTTCGCATCCGGCGGTGCCAGCGGCGGTGAGTCCAGTAGCTGATACTGCCCCGGCTGGGAGCCCTTTTTCCCCGGCTGCAGCTCGATATAGGCCCCGGAAAGGAGCGTGCCCAGGCCGCTAATGCCTTCACGACCCACCTGTGGTTTCACCACCCAGAACACCGAGTCGCCGTGCAGCAGCTTCTCCATGCCAGCATTGAGGCGGGCTTTAATTTCAACGTGCGTCAGGTCATCGGTCAGGGTCGCACTCTCGACCACCCCCACATCCACGCTGCGGCTTTTGATGGTCGTTTTACCGCCCTCAATCCCCTCGGCGTTAGTGGTGATCAGCGTCACTTCCGGCCCCTGATGGCTGTAATGATAAAACAGGATCCAGGCACCGATCAGCGCGGTCACGATGGGGAAGATCCACACCGGCGACCAGTTTCTGACCTTCTGCACTTTCGCCTCTCCACTCTTATTTTCCATGCTATTACTCATCCTCATGGCTCGACTCTGGCTCACGATCCCACGATAAACGCGGATCGAAGGTCATGGCCGCAAACATGGTCATAATAACGACCAGTGCAAACATAAGCGCCCCTATGGCGGGGTAAATACTCATCAGCCCCCCTATCCGCACCAGGGCAGACAGAACGGCAATCACGAAGACGTCGATCATTGACCAGCGTCCGACAAACTCGACGACTTCATAAATCAAATGCATCCGCTCGCTGTCGCGCTTGCCGTGTCCTTTGGCATCCCAACAGAGCCAGGCAATAGCAATCATTTTGAGCGTCGGCACCATGATACTGGCGATAAAAATAACTAATGCTACCGGGTAGGACCCTTCACCCCACAGCAGAACTACCCCGGCCATGATGGTCGAGGGCATTTCATCCCCCAGCAGATTGGTGATCATAATCGGCAGGATGTTGGCAGGGAGATAGAGCATGATCGAGGTGACGAGCAGCGCCATCGTCCACTGAAGACTGTTTTTACGCCGCACATGCCCTTTGGTTTCGCAACGCGGGCAGACGTGCTGGTCGACCGGGAGGATCGCCGTACAGCAGGCACACAGGCGCAGATTCTGGTGGATCCCCGGGACGCCGACCTTCAGCTTTTGCGCCAGCACCGGCGCCGGGGCGATATCGTCCCATGCCCAGCGGCGGTCCACACACTGGAACGCGCGCAGCTGCAATACGCAATAGAGACACCAGGGAATAAAGCTGCTGCCAACGCCCACGTCGCCGTAGGCCATCAGCTTGACAAAGCTCACCAGGATCCCGGCAAGAAAAATCTCCGCCATCCCCCAGCTTTTTAGCTGGAACAGGATCCGCGCCAGCCTGATTTTCAGTGCCCTGGGCATCTGCACGCGATTCACGAGCAGCAGGATAACCATCAGGCAAAACGCCGGCACGATCTGGACGAAGAGCATAAAGAAGGTGCCCAGACTGGCGTAATCTTCCGAGAACATCACGCCGGGTATCTCCAGCAGATGCACCTGGCTGGTGATACCCCCCACTTTCATATAGATAAAGGGAAAGAGGTTGGAAAGGAGCAGCATGAACAGCGCAGCAATAGCATAAGCAGTGGGACGCTGCCGCGGCGCGTCCCACCTGGTTGTCAGCGTTGTCCCGCATCGCGGGCATGCCGCTTTGTGCCCATGCTCGAGCGCGGGTAGCGCCACGAGCATGTCACACTGGGAGCATAAAATATGCCGATCGGCATGGTGATGTTCACACATACTGGCTCCATGTTTAACTTATGCGCCGTTTTTCAGAGCCTCAAGATATTCCCAGCGTTCAAATGCCTCTTCCAGCGCCCGCTCAGCCTGGGCCATATCGGCCAACACTTTTTGCGTATGGTCATGCGACTGGCTAAAGAATGACGCGTCGGCCACCTGAGCCTGCAAACTTTCCAGACTGGCTTCCAGCTCTTCCAGACGCTGCGGCAAGCCTTCCAGTTCGCGCTGAAGGTTATAGCTTAGTTTGTTACTGCTACGTTTGACCGTTTCTGCTTTGGTTACAGAAACGTCCGCTTCACTCTTCGCTTTTGACTGCTTTGTCGCCAGCGACTGCGCCTGCTGTCCGCGGGCATCGTGGTAGCCGCCCACATAGCGTCCGATACGGCCCTGACCTTCGAAGATCCAGCATTCGGTAACGGTATTGTCCACGAACTGACGATCGTGGCTCACCAGCATCACCGTTCCCTGATAACTATCAATCAGTTCTTCAAGAAGTTCCAGCGTTTCCACATCAAGATCGTTTGTTGGTTCATCGAGGATCAGCAGGTTGCTGGGTTTCAGGAACAAACGTGCCAGTAACAGGCGGTTACGCTCCCCACCGGAGAGGGCACGAACCGGGGTCATGGCCCGTTTTGGATGGAACAGGAAGTCCTGCAGATAGCCCAGCACATGGCGCGGTTTCCCGTTCACCATCACTTCCTGCTTACCTTCTGCGAGGTTGTCCATCACCGTTCTGTCCGGGTCCAGTTCGGCACGGTGCTGGTCGAAGTAGGCCACTTCCAGCTTCGTTCCGCAGTGGATGCGACCGCTGTCGGCTTTCAGTTGATCAAGCATCAGCTTCAGCAGCGTGGTTTTCCCGCAGCCGTTCGGGCCGATCAGGGCAATTTTGTCCCCGCGCTGCACTTGGGCGGAGAAGTCCTTCACCAGTACCTTGCCGTCTACCTGATAGTTGACGTTTTCCATCTCAAAGACGATTTTGCCGGAGCGGCTCGCCTCTTCGACCTGCATCTTCGCGCTGCCCATCACTTCACGGCGCTCGCCGCGCTCACGGCGCATCGCTTTCAGGGCACGGACGCGGCCTTCGTTACGGGTACGACGGGCTTTGATGCCCTGACGGATCCACACCTCTTCCTGGGCCAGCTTGCGGTCGAACTCGGCGTTCTGCAGCTCTTCTACGCGCAGGTTTTCCTCTTTTTCCAGCAGGTAAGTGTCGTAATCGCCCGGATAGGTCACCAGCTTGCCGCGATCGAGATCGACAATGCGGGTCGCCATGTTGCGAATAAACGAACGGTCATGAGAGATAAAGATAATGGTGCCGCCAAAGGTTTTCAGGAACCCTTCCAGCCAGTCGATGGTTTCGATATCCAGGTGGTTCGTCGGTTCATCGAGCAGCAGCACTTTCGGCCCGCTGACCAGCGCCCGGCCCAGCGCAGCCTTACGCAGCCAGCCACCGGAGAGGGAAGCCAGCGGCATGTCAGCTTCCAGACCTAACTGCGCCAGCACTTCGTTGATGCGGTTTTCCAGCTGCCACAGACCGTGGTGATCCAGCAGCTCCTGCAGACGCGCCATCTCGTTGAGGTTTTTAGTGCTCGGGTCGGTCATCACCAGGTGCGAGATCTCGTGGTATCCCTTCAGGTACTCCGCCTGCTCGGCGATCCCCTCGGCCACGAAATCATAGACGCTGCCCTGCACGTTACGCGGCGGATCCTGTTGCAGACGCGCCACCACCAGGTCCTGCTCGTAAACGATACGCCCGTCATCCAGCCCCTGCTCGCGATTCAGGATCTTCATCAGGGTCGATTTACCGGCGCCATTACGGCCTACCAGACAGACACGTTCGTTATCTTCGATATGCAGTTCTGCGTTATCGAGAAGCGGAGCGTCGCTGAATGACAGCCACGCGCCATGCATACTAATTAATGACATTTACTTTTCCTTTCAGGCGGCGGTGATCAGCCAGCAGTTGTGGATCTGACGGTTACGGGCAAAATCCTGGGACAGGGTTTTTTGACTGATCTCTTGTGCTTTCAGTCCCAGTTCAGATAACCCGTCATGATCCATGCGGAAGCCGCGCTTGTTGTTCGAGAACATGATGGTGCCGCCTTTACGCAGCATACGTTTCAGATCTTTCATCAGCGCCAGATGGTCGCGCTGCACATCAAAAGACTCTTCCATGCGTTTGGAGTTGGAGAAGGTCGGCGGATCGATAAAGATCAGATCGAACTGTTCATCCGATTCACGCAGCCAGCCCAGCACGTCGGCCTGCAGCAGACGGTGCGCCCGGCCGGTCAGGCCGTTGAGACGCAGGTTGCGCTCTGCCCACTCCAGATAGGTGCGGGACATATCCACGGTGGTGGTGGTACGCGCGCCACCCAGACCCGCATGGACGCTGGCGCTGCCGGTATAGGAGAAGAGGTTCAGGAAGTCTTTCCCTTTGCTCATCTGGCCCAGCATACGACGGGCAATACGGTGGTCAAGGAACAGGCCGGTATCGAGGTAGTCGGTCAGGTTGACCCACAGGCGCGCGTTGTATTCGCCCACTTCGATAAACTCGCCCTTGCTGTTCATCTTCTCGTACTGATTTTTACCCTTCTGACGCTCACGGGTCTTGAGGATCAGCTTGTTCGGAGCGATGTTCAGCACATTGATGGTGGCGGCGATGATATCCAGCATACGCTGGCGCGCTTTCTGCGGATCGACGGTTTTTGGCGGAGCATACTCCTGCACCACCACCCACTCGCCGTAGCGGTCGACTGCCACGTTGTATTCCGGCAGATCGGCGTCATACAGGCGATAGCACTCAATGCCCTCCTGCTTCGCCCATTTTTCAAATTTCTTCAGGTTCTTACGCAGACGGTTGGCATAATCTTCCGCGATGCTGGCCGGTTTGCTGTCGGCTTCTTTCTCGGCCAGGTGATAGTTTTTCTGCACGCAGTCCAGCGGGCCGTTTTTGGCCTTGAACTGACGCTCGGCGCGCAGCTGCAGGCAGCTCAGCAGCTCCGGCGAGGCGCTGAACAGGGAGAGATTCCAGCCGCCAAACAGATCTTTCATGGTGCGACCCAGCAGGCTGTGCAGGGCAATCAGCGCCGGCTCGCTGTCCAGACGTTCGCCGTAAGGCGGGTTGCTGATCACCGTCCCGTACGGGCCTTTCGGCAACGGGTTGGTGAGCTGGGAGACATCTTTCACCTCAAAGGAGACCAGATCGCCAATCCCGGCACGACGGGCGTTGCTGCGCGCGCGTTCAATCACGCGGCTATCGCTGTCAGAGCCGTAGAAATGGGATTCATAAGCCGCCAGCCCTGCGCGGGCGCGGGTCTGGGCTTCGGCTTTCACCTCCTGCCAGACCGCCTCGTCGTGCTGAGCCCAGCCCTTAAAGCCCCACTGGCCACGATGCAGCCCCGGAGCACGGTCGGTCGCCAGCATAGCCGCTTCAATCAGCAGCGTGCCGGAACCGCACATTGGATCGAGCATCGGCGTACCCGGCTGCCAGCCGGAACGCATCACAATGGCTGCGGCCAGGTTCTCTTTGATCGGGGCGATACCCGCCCGGTCGCGGTAGCCGCGCTGGTGCAGGCCCTCACCACACAGATCCAGTGCGATACTGGCGATCTCTTTATTCAGACGCACGTTAATACGCAGATCCGGGTTTTCGCGATCGACGTTCGGGCGCTCCAGATTTTTACGGGTAAAGCTGTCGACGATGGCATCTTTCACCTTCAACGCGCCGTACTGGCTGTTGCGGATCTCCTCGTTCAGGCCGCTGAAGTGCACCGCAAAGGTGGCTCCCGGGGCAAAAATCTCTGTCCAGTTAATCGTCTGCACGCCCAGATAAAGATCGAGATCGCTGTAAACCTTGCACTCTCTCATCGGCAACATGATGCGTGAGGCCAGGCGACTCCACATCAGGCTCTGGTAAATAAGCCGCGTGTCGCCCTGAAAATGGACACCACCCTGAACCACCTGGCACTCTTGCGCGCCCAGGCTTTCCAGTTCAGTTTTTAACAGCTCTTCCAGCCCACGGGCCGTACTGGCAAACAGAGAATTCATATCGTCACTTTTACTCTAAGAAAATTGCTGCGCATTATAGCCAATCTGGGCTCTATGTCATAAAGTTGAGGGCTTATTTTCATTTGAGGGGACGGTGCCGTGGCAACGTTATCCAGGCTTTTCATTCATCCGGTCAAATCCATGCGCGGTATTGGGCTGACGCATGCCTTCGCAGACGTCAGCGGTTTTGCCTACGATCGCATTTTTATGGTCACCGAACCGGACGGCACCTTCATCACCGCCCGCCAGTTCCCGCAAATGGTTCGCTTCACTCCGGCTCCGGTTCAGGATGGTCTGCATCTCACTGCGCCGGACGGTTCCAGTAGTATCGTTCGCTTCAGCGATTTTGCGCCAGCGGATGCACCTACCGAAGTGTGGGGCAACCACTTTACCGCCCGTATCGCCCCGGACGCGATCAACCGCTGGATGAGCGAATTCTTTTCGCGCCCGGTGCAGCTCCGCTGGGTCGGGCCCGAATTGACGCGACGCGTCAAAGATTTCGCCGCGGTGCCACTATCGTTTGCCGACGGCTTCCCGTTCCTGCTCACCAATGACGCTTCGCTGCGCGACCTGCAAAAGCGCTGCCCGGCGAGCGTACAGATGGAGCAGTTTCGCCCGAATCTGGTGGTCACCGGCGCAACGGCCTGGGAAGAAGACACCTGGAAAGTGATCCGCATCGGCGACGTGCTCTTTGACGTGGTGAAACCCTGCAGCCGCTGCATCTTTACCACCGTCAGCCCGGAAAAGGGGCAGAAGCACCCTGCCGGTGAGCCACTCAAAACCCTGCAATCTTTCCGCACCGCGCAGGATAACGGCGATGTGGATTTCGGTCAGAACCTGATCCCACGCACCAGCGGCGTGATCCGCGTGGGCGACGAGGTGGAGATCCTCTCCACCGGGCCAGGGCGGATCTACGGCGCAGGCGCTGAGGAAGAGGCGACAGAGGTGGAGACGCAACCCGCCACGGCGGTAACCATCCAGTGGCAAGGGCAGACAATCCGCGGTAACAATCAGCAGGTGTTACTGGAACAGCTTGAACAGGCCGGTATTCGCGTGCCTTATTCCTGTCGGGCAGGGATCTGCGGATG
The DNA here is from genome assembly GCF_025566055.1 of Leclercia tamurae. GTDB lineage: Bacteria > Pseudomonadota > Gammaproteobacteria > Enterobacterales > Enterobacteriaceae > Enterobacter > Enterobacter tamurae. Next base: position 15,392 of record NZ_JAMHKS010000078.1, on the reverse strand, counting down.
CTGTCGCATCACGCTGGTAGAAGGCGAAGTGAGCGCGCTGAAGAAATCGGCTATCGGCAGTGACGGCACAATTCTGTGCTGCAGCTGCGTACCGAAAACTGCGTTACAGCTGGAAGCCTAAACGGCCTGCTCGAGGCTGAAGGTGACCGGCTGTGGTTTCAGTCGGTCATTCATCACTTTAATCGGGTCGCCCAACTGCATGGTGCGCCCGGCAATGGTCACCGTCGGCTGCGCCAGTAAACAGAGCGCGGCATTATCGCCCGGCTCCACCACCAGCAAATTCACCTGCTCTGCACTCTCGCTCAGGCTGACGCACGCCGCATCACCGGTAACCGGCGACCAGCGCTCATTGTGGGCAAGAAAGTGCCAGCTTTTCGGCATCTGAGGTTTGAGGAAGCGGATCGCCACCAGCGCATTGAGCACCAGCTCGGCGCGTTGCTCTTTCGACAGGTCGAGGTCGCGGCATTTTTCTTCAAAGGAGAAGTAGAGGGCGGCATCATCGACGCAAAAACCGGTATCGGCAAAGGCGTCCGGGGTTAACATCCGGCGGGCAAAACGCGAACGAAACAGCATACCATTGGCCAGATCGAGCATCATGCGATCGTGCTCGTCACAGAAATACCAGCGCCAGTTATCGTCAGGTTTAATTCGCATCTGTCTCTCCCGTTCCCGAAACGTCCTGTCCTAAGAAAGTCCTTATTGCCGCTTCGCTTTTTTAACTGCAATAATCAAAGACTACAATGTCTAATAAAGCAACAGTCCGGGAATATAAAACAACCAGAGCTGGAAATAAAGCCCTGGTTGCCAGTCATGCTAAAAGATTAGATATGATTAACGATTTCTTTAATCAGCGGCGGGCCTTTGAAAATAAAGCCTGAATATATCTGCACCAGCGAAGCGCCAGCCGCCATTTTCTCGCGTGCGGCCATGACTGAATCTATACCGCCTACGCCAATGATCGGCAGTCGACCCTTTAATTCTTCTGACAGACGACGAATAATTTCGGTGCTTTTTAACTGCACCGGACGCCCGCTCAGGCCCCCCATTTCGTCGCAATATTTCATTCCCTGAACCAGAGAGCGATCGAGCGTGGTATTGGTGGCAATAACGCCATCAATATTATGCCGAACTAAACTGTCGGCGACCTGTACCAGCTCTTCCACGGTCAGATCCGGAGCAATTTTAACGGCCACCGGCACATATTTATGGTGCTTCGCCTGGAGTTCATTTTGCTTATTCTTGATGGCGAGTAATAAATCGTCGAGCGCTTCACCGTATTGCAGGGTACGCAGGCCCGGGGTGTTAGGTGAAGAGATATTCACCGCAATATACCCGGCGTAGGCGTAGACTTTTTCCATGCAAATCAGGTAGTCATCTTTGCCCTGCTCGACCGGCGTGTCTTTATTTTTGCCGATATTAATGCCCAGAACGCCATCGAAATGGGCTTTCTTCACATTCTCCACCAGATGATCGACGCCGAGGTTATTAAAGCCCATGCGGTTGATCAGCCCTTCGGCCTCCACCAGGCGGAACAGGCGCGGCTTGTCGTTACCCGGCTGCGGACGTGGCGTGACGGTGCCAATTTCGATAGAGCCAAAGCCCATCGCACCCAGTGCATCAATGCACTCGCCGTTTTTATCCAGCCCTGCCGCCAGACCCAGTGGGTTCTTAAAGGTTAAACCCATGCAGGTGACCGGCTTCTCCATCACTCTCTGGCGCACCAGCGCTTCAAGCGGGGTTCCCGTAATACGGCGTAACTGCTGGAATGTAAATTCATGAGCGCGCTCAGGATCGAGCTGGAAAAGGGCTTTACGAACGAAGGGGTAGTACATGAACTCTCCTGGATTCCCGGTGTGCAAACCGGGGCCGAATTATCAGCGATCGCAGCCGGAAAGGGAATTGACCTGCGGCAAAAAAAACCTCACCAGACGCAATCGTTTACTTTTCACCCCTCCTTTATTCATTTTTTGGCATTTATTCTGCGGATAAATCATTTAGTGGAATAAGTCAGCGATGCCACACTGCCAACAAATGTTATCAATGTTAGATAAAAGCAAATAATTGGTTATAAGGAGCATCTATGCGCGTCATTACGTTGGCCGGCAGTCCGCGATTTCCTTCTCGCTCCAGCGCGCTGCTGGAGTATGCCCGGGAGCAACTCACCTCTCTGGATGTCGAAGTCTTCCACTGGAATCTGCATAACTTCGCTCCGGAAGATCTTCTCTATGCCCGCTTCGACAGTCCGGCGCTGAAAACCCTCAATGAGCAGCTTAAGGATGCCGACGGGCTGATTGTCGCCACCCCGGTGTATAAAGCCTCGTTTTCCGGCGCCCTGAAAACTCTGCTCGATCTGCTGCCGGAGCGCGCGCTGGAGAACAAAATCGTACTGCCGCTGGCGACCGGCGGCACCGTCGCTCACCTGCTGGCGGTGGATTATGCCCTGAAGCCGGTGCTCAGCGCCCTGAAGGCCCAGGAGATCCTGCACGGCGTGTTTGCCGACGACTCGCAGGTGATCGACTACCAGCATAAGCCGCACTTTACCCCTAACCTGCAAACCCGTCTCGACAGCGCCCTGGAGACCTTCTGGCAGGCGCTGCATCGCCGCGACGTCCAGGTTCCTGCCTTCGGTCTTCAGAAAGGAGTCGCCCATGTTTAAATCCCTTGCACGCCTGAGCCTGGCCGGTCTGGTGGCCCTCTCCGGCCTGGTGCATGCCGCCGATCCGGCACCCGAGAGCCTGCGGATTGGCTACCAGAAAGGCAGCGTCAGCATGGTGCTGGCGAAAAGCCATCAGCTGCTGGAAAAACGCTACCCGGACACCAAATTCTCCTGGGTGGAGTTCCCGGCAGGCCCGCAGATGCTGGAGGCGCTGAACGTCGGCAGTATCGATCTCGGCAGCACCGGCGATATCCCGCCTATCTTCGCCCAGGCCGCCGGGGCAGACCTGGTTTACGTCGGCGTGGAGCCGCCTAAACCGAAAGCCGAAGTGATTCTGGTCCCTGAAAACAGCCCGATTAAAACCGTGGCGGATCTCAAAGGCCATAAGGTAGCTTTCCAGAAAGGGTCCAGCTCACACAATCTGCTATTGCGCGCCCTGCAGCAGGCGGGTCTGACTTTTAAAGATATTCAGCCAGTTTATCTTTCCCCGGCAGATGCCCGTGCCGCCTTCCAGCAAAACAATGTCGATGCCTGGGCAATCTGGGACCCCTACTACTCCGCGGCCCTGCTGCAGGGTGGCGTGAAGGTGCTGAAAGACGGTGAAAGCCTGAAACAGACCGGATCCTTCTACCTGGCGGCCCGCCCTTATGCGGAGAAAAACGGTGAATTCGTTCAGGGCGTACTGAATACCTTTAGCGAGGCGGATGCCCTTACTCAGACCCAGCGTCAGGCCAGTATCGCCCTGCTGGCCAAAACGATGGGTCTTCCGGAGCCGGTCATTGCCACCTACCTTGACCACCGCCCGCCAACCGTTATCAAACCGGTGGATGCCAAAACCGCCGTGTTACAGCAGCAAACCGCTGACCTTTTCTATGACAACCGTCTGGTGCCGAAAAAAATCGATATTCGCGACCGTATCTGGCAACCCACTGCGCAAAAAGGAGCTAAATCATGAGTCTGAATCTGTTCTGGTTTTTACCTACCCACGGTGATGGACACTATCTGGGCACCGACGAGGGCGCGCGCCCGGTGGATCATGCTTATCTCCAGCAGATTGCCCAGGCCGCCGATCGCATTGGCTTTACCGGGGTACTGATCCCCACCGGACGCTCCTGTGAAGATGCGTGGCTGGTAGCGGCGTCGATGATCCCGGTGACCCAGCGCCTGAAGTTCCTTGTGGCCCTGCGCCCGAGCGTGACCTCTCCAACGGTGGCCGCCCGCCAGGCCGCGACCCTTGACCGCCTGTCGAACGGACGCGCGCTGTTTAACCTGGTGACCGGTAGCGATCCGCAGGAGCTGGCCGGGGACGGCGTCTTCCTGGATCACACCGAGCGTTATGAAGCCTCCTCTGAGTTCACCCATGTCTGGCGTCGTCTGCTGGAGGGCGAGAATGTGACCTTCGAGGGCAAACATATTCATGTTCGTGATGCCAAACTCTTCTTCCCACCGATCCAGCAGCCGCGTCCGCCGCTCTATTTTGGTGGTTCATCGGACGTCGCCCAGGATCTGGCCGCCGAGCAGGTGGATTTGTATCTCACCTGGGGCGAGCCGCCGGAGCTGGTCAAAGAGAAAATTGAGCAGGTGCGCGCCAAAGCCGCGGCCCACGGTCGTAAGGTGCGCTTCGGGATCCGTCTCCACGTGATTGTGCGCGAGACCACTGAAGAGGCGTGGCAGGCCGCCGACCGCCTGATCGCCCATCTGGACGATGACACCATTGCCAAAGCCCAGGCCGCTTTCGCCCGCACCGACTCCGTCGGGCAGCACCGGATGGCCTCGCTGCACAACGGCAAGCGAGAGAATCTGGAGATCAGCCCGAACCTGTGGGCCGGCGTGGGGCTGGTGCGGGGCGGGGCCGGTACGGCATTAGTGGGTGATGGCCCGACCGTGGCGGCGCGAATTAATGAATACGCTGACCTCGGCATCGACAGCTTTATTCTGTCCGGTTATCCGCATCTGGAGGAGGCGTACAAGGTGGGTGAGCTGCTGTTCCCGCATCTGGATGTGGCTATTCCGCAGATCCCGCAGCCGCAGCCTCTGCTGCAGCAGGGTGAAGCGGTCGCCAACGAATTTATCCCGCGTAAAGTCGCCCAGAGCTAAGGAGATCGCATGGCTAACCCATCCCAAAAATGGCTGCTGCGCATTGCGCCCTGGCTGCTCCCTGTGGGGATTGTCCTGATCTGGCAGCTGGCATCCTCCGTGGGTTGGCTGTCGAGCCGCATTCTCCCCTCTCCGGAGGGCGTGGTGGAGGCCTTCTGGTCCCTGAGCGCCAGCGGTGAGCTGTGGCAGCATCTGGCCATCAGCTCCTGGCGCGCGGTGATTGGTTTTTCCATCGGCGGGTCGATTGGCCTGACGCTGGGTCTGATCAGCGGCCTGTCCCGCTGGGGTGAGCGTCTGCTGGACACCTCCATCCAAATGCTGCGCAACGTGCCGCACCTGGCGCTGATCCCGCTGGTGATCCTGTGGTTTGGTATCGACGAGACGGCGAAGATTTTCCTCGTTGCCCTCGGGACCCTGTTCCCGATCTACATCAACACCTGGCACGGCATTCGTAACATCGACCGCGGGCTGGTGGAGATGGCGCGCAGCTACGGCTTGTCCGGCTTCGCCCTGTTTATCCACGTCATCCTGCCGGGTGCCCTGCCCTCGATCATGGTCGGCGTGCGTTTCGCCCTCGGCCTGATGTGGCTGACGCTGATCGTGGCGGAAACCATCTCCGCTAACTCCGGGATTGGCTATCTGGCGATGAACGCCCGCGAATTCCTGCAGACCGACGTGGTGGTGGTGGCGATCGTTCTCTACGCCCTGCTCGGTAAACTGGCGGATGTCAGCGCCCAGTGGCTTGAACGCCGCTGGCTGCGCTGGAATCCGGCCTACGCGATAAAGGAGGCACACGCATGAATACTGCTCGCTTAAATCAGGGGACGCCGCTGCTGCTTAACGGCGTCACCAAACGCTACGGCGAAAACACCATTCTGAACGAACTGGAACTGCACATCCCGGCCGGGCAATTCGTGGCGGTGGTGGGCCGCAGCGGGGGCGGTAAAAGCACCCTGCTGCGCCTGCTCGCCGGGCTGGAGGCACCTAACGGCGGTGAGCTGCTGGCCGGGAATACCCCGCTGGCGGAGATCCAGGATGATACCCGGATGATGTTCCAGGACGCGCGTCTGCTGCCGTGGAAAACGGTGATTGATAATGTCGGTCTGGGGCTGAAAGGCAACTGGAAAGCGCAGGCACTGCAGGCGCTGGCTGCCGTCGGGCTGGACAATCGCGCGGGCGAATGGCCTGCCACCCTCTCCGGCGGGCAAAAACAGCGCGTGGCGCTGGCGAGGGCGCTGATCCATAGGCCGGGCCTGTTGCTGCTGGATGAGCCATTAGGAGCGCTGGACGCGCTGACGCGGATCGAGATGCAGGATCTGATCGTCTCGTTATGGCAGGAGCACGGCTTTACGGTGCTGCTGGTGACCCACGATGTGAGCGAAGCCGTGGCCATGGCGGACCGGGTGCTGCTGATTGAGGAGGGCAAGATTGGGCTGGATTTGACGGTGGATCTTCCACGCCCTCGGCGGGTGGGTTTTGCGCGGCTGGCGGAGCTGGAAGCGGAGGTGTTGGATCGGGTGATGAAGCGTGGTGCCAGTGAGGTGTCCGCCAGAAAGCACGGATAAAAAAGCCGGGTGGCGCTTACGCCTGCCCGGCCTAAATATTTGACCTTGTAGGCCCGGTAAGCGTAGCGCCACCGGGCATCAGGCCGCACAGCATTGCCGGGTGGCGGCTTCGCCTTACCCGGCCTACAAAACCGACCTCAACTTTCTGTCAGGCCAGCGCCTTACTGATCTTCTCGTACAGATCCCCGGACAGGTTCTCCAGCCCTTTCAGCTGCTCCAGCGCGGCACGCATCTTCGCCTGACGCGTGGCATCGTAGCGTTTCAGACGGATCAGCGGCTCAATCAGACGTGACGCCACCTGCGGGTTACGGCTGTTAAGCTCGGTCAGCATCTCCACCATAAACTGGTAGCCGCTACCATCTTCCGCGTGGAAGGCGGCCGGGTTGCTGCTGGCGAAGGCACCGATCAGGGAGCGGACGCGGTTCGGGTTGCTCAGGGTGAACGAGCGGTGCTCAAGCAGGCTGCGCACCTTGTTCACCACGTCGGCGGCCGGGCTGGTGGATTGCAGAATGAACCACTTGTCCATCACCAGACCGTCCTGATGCCACTTGTCGTCATACTCCTGCATCAGGGCATCACGGCACGGCAGCTCTGCGGCTACGCTTGCGGCCAGCGCGGCCAGGGCGTCGGTCATGTTGTCGGCAGTGTGATACTGCTGGCTGACCAGCTCGTTAGCGAGCGCGGTTTCGCCAAACGCCAGATAGCGCAGGCAGGTATTACGCAGGGCGCGCTTGCCAATATCGGCATGCTCAACGCGGTACGCATCCAGCTTGTGATGGTTGTAGATGGCGAGGAACTCATCCGCCAGCTCGGCCGCCAGAGTACGGGTCAGGGCTTCACGTACGGCCACGATCGCAATCGGGTCGATAATCTCAAACAGCTCGGCGATTTCAGTCGCGGACGGCAGGGTCAGAATTTCAGCCGCCAGCGCCGGGTCGATGGTCTCATCCAGCAGGATCGCACGGAAGGCGTCGGCCACGTGGACCGGCAGAGAGAGCGGCTGGCCCTGCTGATGACGATTGACGTTAAGCTTGATGTAGGTTGCCAGCAGGCTCTGCGCGGCATCCCAGCGGGAGAAGTCGTTACGCGCGTGACGCATCAGGAAGGTCAGCTGTTGATCGCTCCACTTGTACTCCAGCTTAACTGGCGCGGAGAATTCGCACAGCAGCGCAGGCACCGGCTGGAAATAGACGTTGTCAAAGACGAAGGTCTGCTCGGCCTGGGTCACGTTCAACACGTTATGCACCGGATGACCGCCCTTCTGCAGCGGGATCACTTTGCCTTCGTTATCGTACAGCTCAATGGCGAACGGAATATGCAGCGGGTGCTTCTCTTCCTGCTCGGCCGTCGGCGGCGTGCGCTGACTGATGGTCAGGGTGTACTGCTCGCTTTCCGGGTTGTAGTCGTCTTTGACGGTCACAATCGGCGTACCGGCCTGGCTGTACCAGCGGCGGAAGTGGGACAGATCGACGTTAGAGGCATCTTCCATCGCCTGCACGAAGTCGTCGCAGGTGGCGGCGCTGCCGTCATGGCGCTCGAAATAGAGCTGCATCCCTTTCTGGAAATTCGCTTCGCCCAGCAGAGTGTGGATCATGCGGATGATTTCAGAACCCTTCTCATACACCGTCAGGGTGTAGAAGTTGTTCATCTCGATCACTTTATCCGGACGGATCGGGTGCGCCATCGGGCTGGCGTCTTCGGCAAACTGCAGGCCGCGCATGGTACGCACATTGTTGATGCGGTTAACCGCGCGCGAGCCGAGGTCGGAGCTGAACTCCTGATCGCGGAAGACGGTTAAGCCCTCTTTCAGGCTCAGCTGGAACCAGTCGCGGCAGGTCACACGGTTACCGGTCCAGTTATGGAAATATTCGTGGCCGATAACGCGCTCGATATCGAGGTAGTCTTTGTCGGTGGCGGTGTCGGTACGTGCCAGCACATATTTGGAGTTAAAGACGTTGAGGCCTTTGTTCTCCATCGCGCCCATATTAAAGAAGTCGACGGCGACGATCATATAGATGTCGAGGTCATACTCGAGGCCGAAACGCTCTTCGTCCCACTTCATGGAGTTGATGAGCGAGGTCATCGCCCACGGCGCGCGATCGAGGTTGCCGCGATCGACAAACAGCTCCAGCGCCACTTCACGGCCGGAACGGGTAGTGAAAGTGTCACGCAGGACGTCAAAATCACCCGCCACCAGCGCAAACAGGTAACAGGGTTTGGGGAACGGATCCTGCCACTGCACCCAGTGACGACCGTTTTCCAGATCGCCTTCACCGACGCGGTTGCCGTTGGAGAGCAGGAACGGATAGGTGGCTTTATCGGCAATGATTTTGGTGGTGAAGCGGGCCAGTACATCCGGGCGATCCAGGTACCAGGTAATGTGACGGAAACCTTCGGCTTCACACTGGGTACAGAGCGCGACACCCGACTGGTATAACCCCTCCAGCGCGGTATTGGACGCCGGGCTGATTTCATTGACGATGCGTAAGGTAAAACGCTCCGGCAGGTTGTCGAGCACCAGCTGGTTGTTTTCTTCTTTATAGTCAGTCCATGCGGTGTCGTTAACGTGCACCGACACCAGGGTCAGATCTTCGCCATCAAGACGCAGCGGCACCGCCGTGGCGTTATGGCGTGTTACCTGGCTGACCGCCGTGACAACGGTTTTGGTGGCATCCAGGTCAAAAGTCAGGTCGATATCGCTAATCAGGTAATCGGGCGCACGGTAGTCGTGGCGGTATTTGGCTTGAGGCTGTTGTGTCATAGAAAACCTTTTGCATCGTTTGTCGAATAACGAACCAGTCTATTCCTGTTGTGTAAAACGCGCTATGCAGAATGTTCATCTTTTCAGTCACAAACACTCTATTTGCTACATTTATATAACATGCGGCACGAAATGCACTCGACCCTGGTCCAGGCTTATGGTGTGATCGGGGTTCAATAAATCGCTAAACAGGGTATACTCCAGCGGTTTCAATAGTTGTTTATTGTACTAAACGCTCCCGTGAGAGGATGCTATTGCGCGCCTATGACTCGATTCGCTTCACCTGTTCTGCATACGCTGCTGGATACCGACGCGTATAAACTGCATATGCAGCAAGCCGTATTTCACCACTACCACGACGTACAGGTCGCGGCCGAGTTTCGCTGCCGTGGTGATGATTTGCTTGGGATCTACGCCGATGCCATTCGTGAGCAAGTCGACGCTATGCAGCATCTTCATCTGCAGGATGATGAATTCCAGTGGCTCTCCGGCCTGCCCTTCTTTAAAGAAGACTACCTCCAGTGGCTGCGGAATTTCCGCTACGATCCGACCCAGGTGCAGATTAGCAATGATAACGGCAAGCTGCATATTCGCCTTGAAGGTCCGTGGCGGGAAGTGATCATGTGGGAAGTGCCGCTGCTGGCGGTGATCAGCGAGCTGGTGCATCGCTTCCGTTCCCCGGAGGCCAGCGTTGAGCAGGCATTGGCCACCCTGGAAAACAAGCTGGTTGATTTTGCTCAGCTGACCGAATCGCTGGATATGTCGCGTTTCCGCCTGATGGATTTTGGTACCCGCCGCCGTTTCTCCCGCGAGGTGCAGCAGGCCATCGTTGAGAGACTGCAGCAGGAGCCGTGGTTTGTTGGCACCAGCAATTACGATCTGGCCCGCCGTCTGAACCTCACCCCGATGGGTACCCAGGCCCATGAGTGGTTCCAGGCGCACCAGCAGATCAGCCCGGAACTGGCGACAAGCCAGCGTGCGGCGCTGGCGGCCTGGCTTGACGAGTATCCAGACCAGCTTGGGATCGCCTTAACCGACTGTATTACCATGGACGCCTTCCTGCGCGATTTCGGCCCGGAGTTTGCCACGGCCTATCAGGGGTTGCGCCATGACTCCGGCGATCCGCTGGAGTGGGGTGAGAAAGCGATCGCCCATTATCAAAAGCTGGGCATCGACCCAATGAGTAAAGTGCTGGTCTTCTCCGATAATCTGGACCTGCCAAAAGCGGTAGGCCTGTACCGGCACTTCTCCTCGCGCATCAATCTGGGCTTTGGCATTGGTACCCGTTTAACCTGCGATATTCCCCAGGTAAAACCGCTGAATATCGTCATTAAACTGGTGGAATGTAACGGCAAGCCGGTGGCGAAACTCTCCGACAGCCCGGGCAAAACCATTTGCCATGACAAAGCCTTTGTCCGCGCCCTGCGCAAAGCGTTCGACCTGCCACAGGTTAAAATCGCCAGCTAATCCTTTCAGGGAGCCCACCGGGCTCCCTTCCCGCATTTATTTCTTATTTCTTCCCTTATCATTGCGAAATCTACTTGTCTGATGGCGGATGCCAGGTAACATAGATATCCCCCCATTGAAGGGGATACAGATTTTATTATTGGACTACATAGAGAGATTATTATGAGCGTTGTGCCTGTAGCCGACGTACTCCAGGGCCGCGTAGCCGTTGACAGCGAAGTCACCGTGCGCGGATGGGTGCGTACCCGCCGAGATTCAAAAGCTGGCTTTTCTTTCCTCGCCGTTTATGACGGTTCCTGCTTTGATCCTGTACAGGCCGTTATTAATAATTCTCTGCCCAATTACAATCAGGAAGTGCTGCGTCTGACCACGGGTTGTTCCGTGGTGGTCACCGGCAAAATCGTAGCCTCTCAGGGCCAGGGTCAGAGTTTTGAACTGCAGGCCACCTCGATTGAAGTGACCGGCTGGGTTGAAGATCCGGATACCTACCCGATGGCGGCAAAACGCCACAGCATCGAGTATCTGCGTGAAGTGGCTCACCTGCGCCCGCGTACCAACATGATTGGTGCCGTGGCTCGTGTCCGTCACACTCTGGCGCAGGCGCTGCACCGTTTCTTTGACGAGCAGGGTTACTTCTGGGTCTCCACCCCGCTGATCACCGCCTCCGACACCGAAGGCGCTGGCGAGATGTTCCGCGTCTCCACCCTGGACATGGAAAACCTGCCGCGCACGCCGGAAGGCAAAGTGGACTACGACAAAGATTTCTTTGGCAAAGAGTCCTTCCTGACCGTATCTGGCCAGCTGAACGGCGAAACCTACGCCTGTGCACTGTCTAAAATCTACACCTTCGGCCCAACCTTCCGTGCCGAGAACTCCAACACTAGCCGCCATCTGGCGGAGTTCTGGATGCTGGAGCCGGAAGTGGCCTTTGCTAACCTCGACGACGTGGCTGGCCTGGCGGAAGCAATGCTGAAGTACGTCTTTAACGCGGTGCTCACCGAGCGCGCGGACGACATGAAGTTCTTCGCCGAGCGCGTGGACAGCGATGCGATCTCTCGTCTGGAGCGTTTCGTCTCCGCTGACTTCGCCCAGGTGGATTACACCGATGCGGTGACCATCCTCGAAAACTGCGGTCAGAAGTTTGAGAACCCGGTGTACTGGGGTGTTGACCTCTCCTCCGAGCACGAACGCTACCTGGCCGAGAAGCACTTCAAAGCGCCGGTGGTGGTGAAAAACTATCCAAAAGACATCAAGGCGTTCTATATGCGCCTTAACGAAGACGGTAAAACCGTCGCCGCGATGGACGTGCTTGCCCCAGGCATCGGTGAAATCATCGGTGGTTCACAGCGTGAAGAGCGTCTGGATGTGCTGGATGCGCGTATGGCTGAGATGGGCCTCAACAAAGAGGACTACTGGTGGTACCGCGATTTACGCCGTTACGGCACCGTGCCGCACTCCGGTTTCGGTCTCGGCTTCGAGCGTCTGATCGCTTACGTGACCGGTGTTCAGAACGTCCGTGATGTGATTCCTTTCCCGCGTACCCCACGTAGCGCCACATTCTGATGCAATAACACTCAATGGCCAGCCTCTGCTGGCCATTATTTTATTCTGCACTGTCAAATTTTGTCAGTTGAAAGTCATTATCCTTAAAGAGCAACCCCGCCAGATCCTCTGCACTGTTACGCTTTATTTCCATGAAACATCTTTGCACACAAAATAAACCGCAGTCTTATTGCGCCTAATACTTATCTCAAGCATTAGCACACTTTTCGTGCAAAAAATCGGCTATCCAGATGTCCATCTCCAGGGATAAGAAAAATAGTGTGCTAATGCTTCGGATCATAAAAAAAGTCATTATCTAAAATTAAGATAAGCAATTCATATAGATAGAATTAGTGAAGCTTTATTTTTCGCCACTCAACTCTGAAGTTTGAGATGCCTCACAAAGTTCCTTAAAATACACGTTTCGTTACACATATTTTCTTCTTGTAACTGATTCTTTAGGTTTGTAGCACTTTCAGGCTAGCGAAACGTTTATTTGAATGGAAAGATGCCTGTCAGACACATAAAGACACCAAACTCTCATCAATAGTTCCGGAAATATTTATTGACAGAATTTATTGACGGCAGTGGCGAGTGTCATAAAAAAACCAATGAGGGTAATAAATAATGATGAAGCGCAATATCCTGGCAGTGGTTATCCCTGCCCTGCTGGCAGCCGGTGCAGCTAACGCAGCAGAAATCTATAACAAAAACGCTAACAAGCTGGACTTCTACGGCAAAGCGGTTGGTGAGCATATCTGGACCACCAACGGTGACACCAACAACGGTGATACCACTTATGCGCGTATCGGCTTTAAAGGTGAAACTCAGATTAATGACCAGCTGGCCGGTTACGGTCAGTGGGAATACAACATGGACGCCTCTTCTCAGGAAGGCGCTCAGGGTACTAAAACCCGTCTGGCATTCGCAGGCCTGAAAACCGGTGATTACGGTTCATTCGATTACGGTCGTAACTACGGCGTGTTCTACGATGCACTGGCCTCTACCGATATGTTCGTCATCTGGGGTGGTGACTCCCTGGCTGCTACTGACAACTTCATGACTGCACGTAGCACCGGTCTGGCGACCTACCGTAACTCTGACTTCTTCGGTCTGGTTGACGGCCTGTCACTGGGTCTGCAGTACCAGGGCAAAAACGAATCTGGCCACACCACCTCACGTCAGAACGGCGACGGCGGCAGCTACTCTCTGGGTTATGACTTCGCTGAAGGCTTCAACGTAACCGCAGCCTACTCTAACTCTGACCGCTCTACTGCGCAGAGTGTTGACGGTAAAGGCGAACGTGCTGAAGGCTGGGCAACCTCCGTTAAATATGACGCAAACAACCTGTACGCAGCGGTAATGTACGGCGAATCTCAGAACATGACTCGTGAAAGCGACGACCAGTTCGCTAACAAAACCCAGAACGTTGAAGCTGTGGTTCAGTACCAGTTCGACTTCGGTCTGCGTCCGTCCGTGGGCTACGTTCAGTCCAAAGGTAAAGATCTGACCGCTCGCAACGGTTTCTCCGGTGGCGATGCTGACCTGGTGAAATACGTAGAAGTGGGTACCTGGTACTACTTCAACAAGAACATGAACGTGTACGCTGCGTACCGCTTCAATCTGCTGGATGACAACAACTACACCGAAGCAACTGGCCTGTCTACCGACGACCAGGCGGGCGTGGGTATCGTTTACCAGTTCTAATCAGAACACCACTTTGTTATATGTCTAAAAAACAGGGCTTCGGCCCTGTTTTTTTATGCCCGAAAGCTAAAAATGGCGACTTTTGAAAAGCCGCACGCTTTTTGTAGCAAACGGTTGGCATTTTGTAGAACTATCGTTAACCTGATAGCGGATTTCACTTCCGTAACCACAATGGAACTTCGTCATGTTTGAGAACATTACCGCCGCCCCTGCCGACCCGATTCTGGGCCTGGCCGATCTGTTTCGTGCCGATGACCGCCCTGGAAAAATCAACCTGGGTATTGGTGTCTATAAAGATGAGACCGGCAAGACCCCGGTACTGACCAGCGTTAAAAAAGCTGAGCAGTATCTGCTGGAGAACGAAAATACCAAAAACTACCTCGGCATCGACGGTATTCCGGAATTTGGTCGTTGCACTCAGGAGCTGCTGTTCGGCAAAGGCAACGCGATTATCAGTGATAAACGCGCCCGCACCGCACAGACCCCTGGCGGTACTGGCGCCCTGCGCGTGGCAGCGGATTTCCTCGCCAAAAATACCAGCGTAAAAACCGTCTGGGTGAGCAATCCAAGCTGGCCGAACCATAAGAGCGTCTTCAACTCTGCGGGCCTGGAAGTGCGTGAATATGCTTACTATGACGCGGCCAACCACACTCTCGACTTTGACGGTCTGCTGGCCAGCCTGAATGAAGCGCAGGCGGGTGATGTGGTGCTGTTCCACGGCTGCTGCCATAACCCAACCGGCATCGATCCAACGCTGGAGCAGTGGGAACAGCTGGCGAAACTGTCGGTTGAAAAAGGCTGGCTGCCGCTGTTCGACTTCGCTTATCAGGGCTTTGCCCGTGGTCTGGAAGAAGATGCTGAAGGCCTGCGTGCGTTCGCGGCGCTGCATAAAGAGCTGATTGTTGCCAGCTCCTATTCCAAGAACTTCGGTCTGTACAATGAGCGCGTAGGTGCCTGTACGCTGGTGGCTGCCGATGAGCAGACCGTCGATCGTGCGTTCAGCCAGATGAAATCCGTTATTCGTGCTAACTACTCCAACCCACCGGCTCACGGTGCGTCAGTCGTTGCGACCATTCTCAGCAATGACGCACTGCGCGCTATCTGGGAACAGGAACTGAACGACATGCGTCAGCGTATTCAGCGCATGCGCCTGCTGTTCGTGAACACCCTGGCGGAAAAAGGCGCGGATCGCGACTTCAGCTTCATCATTAAGCAGAATGGCATGTTCTCCTTCAGCGGCCTGACCAAAGAGCAGGTCCTGCGTCTGCGTGAAGAGTTTGGCGTGTACGCAGTGGCTTCAGGTCGTGTTAACGTGGCGGGTATGACGCCGGATAACATGGCACCACTGTGCGAAGCGATTGTGGCTGTGCTGTAAAAAACTGTCGGGTGGCGCTTGCGCTTACCCGACCTACAAAAGCCCGGTCGCCGGGCAAAAAAAAGCCTGCTTAAAGCAGGCTTTTTTCATGTTCGTGACCCGTCCTGAATAGCGTTGACACGTTCCTGACTTAAATCCGGAGAACGTGATGATGACTGAGTTCAAACGTACCCAACGTGATTATCCTCTATCCTTTAAAATAGCTGTCGTTGAGCAGGTCGA